>CAMCYE010000036.1 GCA_945883805.1 Victivallis vadensis
GGGATTGTGTGGGTAAGAGTGAATACAAGGGTGACAGGAGAGGGAAGCACCGGAACACGAAAGACAGGGAAAGTTTTGATTTCAAAAAGGTGTGAGGGGGCCATCCCCCTTTTGTCTTTCGGTTTTTTAGCACAACCACCCCCACAACACCCGCCCAGAATTTTCGGATTTTTTTCTGGGGAAATTTCCCGGGGAATTTTTTGAACCCTTTTTTTCATAAAGCATGCATAAAGCATACATTTCCAAAATTGGCGTCCGTTATTCCCAGCACGTCTCGAGCTGTGGAAATTGATAATACTCCCGGAATGTTTCGGACGGGGCAGCCTGGAACAGCCTTGAGGCCTGTATGCTTTATGAAGCTCGAAACAGTTTTTTATCTTCCCTCGTAGTTGAATTATGGTTAGCCTCAAAATTTTTGTATGCTTTTTGTATGCTTTATCGTTTTCAAAAGGGCATAAAAGGGCATAAATCAAGACCAAGATAAAACAGGGTAAAACATCTGTAAGTGCTTTATAATCAAGGCAGAAATATGGAGCGAGCGATGGGAATTGAACCCACGACATTCACGTTGGCAACGTGACGCTCTACCGCTGAGCTACGCTCGCATCTGAAAGGCCTATATAATAATCAGCCATATTTGAAAATCAAGCCGGATTTTTAAATTTAAGCACGAAATCTAGATTTACTTTTAATCCCCCTTTATGGCACAGAGTTACAAAGGCACATAGGCACAAAGCAGAGGAGACGTGAGCAAAATCGGCATGACCAACACCCATTTCCATACGGTGTTTTTACTTCTTTATCTCATTCTTTGTTATCTTTTTCCACTGTGTGCCTCTGTGCCTTTGTAACTTTATCACGCCTGCACGGCATAGACTGAGCTGTTGCATCTTGATAGTCTGATTCCCCTGCGAGATTCGCAACATTGCTCTTTAACGTCTTACTGTAAATATCCTTGTAATCCTGCATGCCTCGCCATAGCCCTTGGGGCAACGGCGGGAAATATTAAAGTCCCGGCAGCCATCTTGAGGTGATGGCGCAATAGGCCGTCCATTCATTCCCGAATTTTTTTGACAGGCAAGGTTCTTCAAAGTGAATCACGCGCAAATGGAAAATGACGGTGAAAAGAAGCAGATAACAGGAGAGCAGGGGCGAAGCGCTGAGAATGGCCCATCCGCCAATCAGGGTCAGCACTCCGATGTACATCGGATTCCTTGAGTAGCGGTACAGCCCGACTATTACAAGGTGTTTTGGCGGATCCCACGGTGCAAGAGTGCCTTTCCCGGACACATGGAAATCCCGGACACAGCAGAGCAGCACTGTCAATCCCAGCACCATCACAGGTATGCCGAAAAGAAGAAATCCGTGTCCGCGCCAGGGATCAAGCGAAGACAGAATCAGCGGAATCAATCCGGCGACCAGGAACGGTAGAATCAGAAAGGCCATGAGCGCACGAATAAACATGGATTTTATTTTCTCTTCTGTCCGTTTTCGAAATATTTCACCAGGTCTTTCGGGAGCTGGGGTATTTTTTGGGCATTGCAACCCGAACGCATTGACTTGTGTCCCTGCACTCCGACCGCCACAGAGTTCCTGGCGGCTATCGGGGATGTGTTTGTCTTTATGCCGTCGCGTACGAATCTCAGGAATTCACGGACTATGGCTGGATCGGAGCCGCCATGGGAACCCTCAAGCGGTTTGAGGTTGTAAACAATGTCGGGATTTTCCCTGGATCCGCGCTGTGTCCACACGTGGACTTTGCAGACTCCGTAATCGCCGACGTTTTCAACCCGGCCTCCGGTTCCGATGAAGGTGTAATTGCGTTCGGCGTCCGGCGTGTAATGGCACTGCATGTAGCAGGCCTGAGAGCCGTTGTCCAGCTGCATCATCACCATGTTGTGGTCTTCGACATCTATCACCGGGGAAAATCCGGTCTGCTCGAGCGGAGGCCACTGGGCGCTGCTCCATTTTGCACAGCCGGGAACGTCGGGAGAACGGCGTTTGCATTTGTCATACACCGACAGCATGCCCATTCCTACGACAGTTTTCGTATATCCGCCCATCAGCCAGTGCATGACATCTATGTCATGAGCGCCCTTCTGCAAAAGCAGTCCGGTAGTGTTCTTCTGCTCCGAATGCCAGTCCCTGAAATACGCGTCTCCTCCGTAGTTGACGAAATGGCGGCACCATCCGGCCTGCACTTCTCCTATAAGTCCAGAATCAATTACTTCCTTCATTTTCAGGATGACAGGGAAATGCCTCATGTTATGTCCCAGGAACAGCTTCGACCCTGTCTTATAGGCGGCTTTCAGCAGCCTGTCACATCCTTCAATGGTGATTGACATCGGTTTTTCAAGATAGACCGCTTTGCCGGCAAGCAGGGCCGCAAGCGCATGTTCCTCATGGAGGAAATCAGGGGAAGTCACAAAGACCGCATCAATGTCCTTTATGGCAAGAAGCTTCTTGTAATCCTTCGAGATGAACACGTCGTCGCCGGCGAACTCCTTGAATTTTTTCAGGTGCTCGTCATTCACATCCACACCTGCAACTATTTTACAGCCTTCTTCAGGAAGATGGGCGCATCTGGCGAGTGCGCCGCGGCCGCCGACACCGATAACTCCGATTTTGATTTGTTTCATTATTTGACAGATCCCTTGTTTTTAGAGGTTCCCTCATTTTAAAATATAGACTTTATATTACAATGTATTATCTTATCATGATAAAATTAAAAATAAAACAAGATAGCCGGATATTAAATATGTAAAATAATCAGAGGGATGTGCAATATTGACTGAGATTAACGCCAAAGTAAAAGATCAGGATGTGGATTTCCCGTTCAAACTCCTGTCCGCAACCTCTGGAATTGCCGACGCAAGGACGCCGCCCATAGAGAGGAGGGACTACGAATGCTGCACTGTCGAATTCATATACAAGGGGAAAGGTTTCCTCGAAATCAACGGCTGCTCCTGCAGTCCCGGCGAAGACAGCGTTTATATCTTGCACAAGCACAGTGATCACAGATACTGGCCGGACAAAAACGCGCCATGGGAAAAACTCTTTTTCGTGATTGACGGGGGGCTGATGGAATATCTCTTCAAGGCATATCGCCTCGATGAGACCTACTTTATTCCGGACTGTCCCCAGCTCAGGAAATACTTCGACGAGATGATGCAGTTGAGGCACGGCATCGGGGAAATAAACCGGCAGGCCGCAATCATCTTTCACAGGCTGCTTGAAGAATGTCATACAGTCCTTTACGGTTCGCCCAACCAACTGACAGATCCGGAAATCCTTGAACTTAAAAAATTCCTAGACGATAATGTTGAACGGAAAGTCAGTCTGGACAGATATTGCCGTGAAAGAAACCGCTCTTGTGCAAGCATGATACGGCGGTTTAAAAAGCATTTTGGAACCGCCCCGTATGATTATCTGATGCGGAAACGCATTGAAGAGGCGCGTCTCATGCTCAGGCATTCTGCTTTTTCAGTGAAGGAAATAGCATTCCGCCTGAATTTTTCGGACCAGTATTATTTCTCGAATTATTTCAAGAGAAAAACCGGCATGTCGCCGCAGAAATATAAAAAGGGGAATGTGGCGGAACAGTCTTTTCGGGCCTGACATTTTCCGCAATGAGGCCGGAATTCATGCGTTTTGGTACCCGTGCCGAGTATATTGTACTCCGGCTTCACTCGGACAGATACGGGCCGAGGGCGGATTCCATCGCCATCAGCGAGTATGCAGTGACAAGTTCGGGGACACTCTCCATCCAGCGACCGTGTTTGTCGTTGTACCATTCGCCTTTGCCCTTCTGCAGTTCAAGAAGTTTTTTTATCATGTCGGTCCGCCACCGGTGTTTCCCCCCTTCAGGGGTGATTATGACCTCGTCCCCAAAGACGGCATGAGCTTTTGCGAACGTGACAAGATAGTAGTAATGGCCTTCGGCCCCCATTCCAGGATTCTGGTCGAGTGTGTAATTTTTACTTGCCCATTCAACTGCGGCCTTAACCCTAGGATCGTCTTTTTTTAACCGGGCGTAAATCATGCTTTTCAGACCGGCATAGCTCATACTGCCATAAGATCTGAGACCTTTAAGTTCGAATTTCTCATCCGCCTTGCTTTCGTCCGGCTTATAGACGAAACCGCCATAGCTCGGATCATTCTTGTCTTTTACCACCCATACCTGGTCGTTTGATTCCGGAACATGCTGGAGGCGGCTCAGGAACATGACGGCATTGCCCCATGCGAGATCGGTTTTTTTAGCGTCGTCGGGATTTTTAGCCTTGGGTTCCCTGTCAAGGTAATCTGTCAGATAGAGTGCTTCAAGAGCCCACTGGGTGTTTGAAAGGTCCGGTGTGCCCGAACCTGATTTGCCATAGCCTATTCCCCCGTATGAAGGATTGTCTTTTGATGTCGGGTTTTCTTTGTTGTCCTCGTCAAGCTGCGAGTCAATCAGGAATTTTCTGCCGTTCCGCAGTATCTGCTCATCGGACGGATTGTTGATTATTGCGAGGGTTGAAATGCAGATTGCGGTTGTGTAATTTGGATATTCATTTTCCATTCCGGCCATCCATATAGAACCGTCCTTCTGGATAAATTTAATGATGTACTGCCGCCCTTTTTCAACGGCGTCGCGCCTGATTTGCGGGTTGAGTTTGGAATGGCTGTTGTAAAGCGCCATGCATACGAGGCCCGTTATTGCAGGATGTCCGCACCATGACCCGTCCTCATTCTGGTTGTCGGTGAAGTAATTTACAGCGCGCTGGACTGAAGTTGCGGCTTCGCGGAGAAGGGATTCGTCAATTTTCGGCAGTGTACTTGCCGTCGGTATTTCATCCGCCAAGAGACTGGAGGGGGAAAAGAGCAATACAAGTGACGCGATGCAAGACAGGGAGATGAGATTGAATTTTATCATGGCGTATTTTCCTTCCGTTTTGGCATATATCAAGTTGGAATAAACAGCACGTCAGCAGAATGACGTGGCTGCAATAAGTCTAAGCTGTAGCCGCATCACTCCGCTGACGCGTCTTTTTTTCGTAAAATGTAACTCATTGCTAATAGCAATTTATGACTGCGATGACTTCGAGCGGTTCAGTGCCGACTGATTTTATGGAATGTCCGGCTCCGTTGCCGGTGAGGATTGTGTCGCCTGGATAGAGTCTTTCAACTTTTCCATTGTCTTCGGCTTCGGCCGCTCCCTTGATGATTATGTAAACCTCCTCCTCGTTGTCATGCCTGTGGAAGCCGATGCTGTCGCCTGGGGCCAGAGTAAGTTTTGCACAAAGCCTGGTTTTTGCTTTCAGTTCAGTTTCGGGTTCCCAGAAATGTTCGATCTTCACTTCGCCGTTTCCGCCGCGCATTTTTTCGCGGACTTCGCATTTCAACTCATTCGATCTTCTTATCATTTTAAAAGTCCCTTCATTTTATTTCTTTTTCCTGCGGAAAAAATCAATTACACTCATCATCCTCTGCGCCGGATAGCGGAGGTCAATCGCCTTTACTGGGCACGCTTCGATGCAGCACATGCAAAGTATGCATCTGCCTGAATTGACCGAATACTTGTCCGACGAGAATTCGATCGCCTTCTGGCTGCAAACCTTGAAGCATTTTCCGCATTTGACGCATTTGTCCTGTTTTATCCTGGGTCTGCATTTGAGGAGCAGGGTGAGTATGTGGAACATTGGTTCGGGAAAGCGATGGAGGACATCCGAGATGGATCGTTTCGCATTCATGTTTTTCATTTTCTCCCAGCCGTCGCCGTTCTTTTCAATCAGCTCGGGAGCAGTTGTTCCAAAGCCCAGGGTTTCAGTTTTCACAAGTAGCGGAATTTCCCGTGCCGCATATCCGTAAACGGCGCAGGCGCATGAGTCGACCGCAACCGCATCTGTTCCGGCAAAGAGGATTCCGGATTTGAAAGGGAAGCCGGCGGCAGGCCCGTCTCCAGCCATTGATTCGACCGCGTCCATAATCACGAAATCCGGTTTTATGATCCCATAGACCGCCGCAAGAAAATCCGCCATTTTTCTTGGTGATGGGCATTTCCCGTGAAACCCGCTTTTCGCCTCCCCGACCATGAGTCCGTAGGAATTTTTCACCGCACCGGTGACTTTTGTGAGTAGATGCGTTTTTAACTTCGGGATGGAAATGAAGACATCGAAGGAGCTGAATTCCTTAAGTATCGGCACACTGCCATAGCCTGGAACTTCCTGCCTGACAAAATCTTCTACTGGGATGAGTTGCACTTTTTCCTCGTCGGCAATCTTTCTCATCCCTGTTTTCTCCCATAGCTCCTGCCAGGAATAATTCCCCGCAGGACTGTCGGCGATTGTGATTTTCTCAATGCCTTTTTTGCGAAGTTCGCGGATTACGGCGCGTACAAGCTCAGGATGGGTTGTGACGCAATGTTCCGGTGTCCGCGCGCTCAGGAGATTCGGTTTTAAGAGAACGTTTGCCCCGGGTTTTAATTTTTCCGGCCATCCACCCGCAAGCTCGACGGCCAGTTTGACTTTCTCCTCGAGAAGTGGAGGGTCATAGGATTCACAGACAATTGCCGAAACTTTTGTTTTCATGTTTTTGCTAACACAGACATTCCTGTCTGTGATCTTCCTCTTGTTCGTAATTCTAAATACGTCACAGACAGGAACGTCTGTGCTACTCAAATGCCTGTGCTACTTTGGAATCCGGCTTGAGATTCAAAAAAAAAACTATATAATAATAACATGTTTTTGATTTAAAAGAATATCATATGACTCTGAAAGGTTGTTTTATGTCTGAAAAATTTGATATTTGTGTGATTGGAGCCGGCCCTGGAGGATATGTTTCGGCGATCCGCGCTGCCCATAATGGTGCGAAAGTCGCAATTGTCGAGAAGGAATATTTGGGTGGAACCTGTCTCAACTGGGGATGCATTCCCACCAAAACCCTGATCGCCTCTACTGAAGTCCTGGCAAAGGCGAAAAAGGCCTCCGATTTCGGAATTAAAATAAGCGGAGACATTGTTCCCGACTGGACTGCAATGCTTGGCAGGAAAGATTCCGTCGTAGAAAAACTCCGTGGCGGAATCGGAGGACTTCTGAAGAACGCAGGAGTAACTGTTTTCACCGGAAACGCCTCCTTCCTTGACAGGAAAAACATCTCCCTCGAAACTATTGACGGCAAAAAGGAAAAGGTGTCCGCTGAAAAATTCATTATTGCAAGCGGCTCCGAGCCTGTCATGCCCGGATTCATTCCGAAGTCAAAACGCATAATCACCTCTACGGAACTCCTTTCCATAAAGGAAATTCCCGGTTCATTGCTTGTCCTGGGCGGCGGGGTTATCGGCTGTGAGTTCGCGTGTCTTTTTGCCGAACTCGGAACCAAGGTGACAGTTGTCGAGATGATGCCGAATATTCTTCCCCTCCAGGATAAGGAGCTTTCCAAGGTCCTGGCAAGGGAGATGAAAGCGCATGGAATCGAAATCCTCACAGGTGCGGCCCTTGAAAAAATCGTGGTGGACACCAAGTCCGTCAGTGGAACCGTAGGAGGGGAGAAACTTTCTGCGGATTATATGCTGGTGTCAATCGGGAGAATTCCTGTCAGCAAGTCGTTGAATCTCAATGCGGCAGGGGTTGTTGCGGACGAAAAAGGCTGGATTCCTGTGGATTCCAAATGCAGGACCAGCGCACCGAACATTTTTGCGATAGGCGATGTGACAGGGCGCGTTCAGCTTGCGCATTTCGCAAGTGCGATGGGGTTGTGCGCTGCTGACAACGCCTGCGGAATCCGCAATGAAATCAACGACAGTCTCGTGCCCGGCTGTATTTTCACCAGTCCCGAGATTGGGACTGTCGGAATGAGTGAAGAGCAGTGCAAGGAGAAGAACATTCAATACAATGTCGGGAAATTCCCGTTCGCTGCACTCGGAAAGGCGATGGCGATAAATGAGACTTCCGGGTTCTGCAAGATAATTTCATCTGTGGAAACAGATCAGGTGCTTGGCGTTCATATTGTCGGGCCGCACGCGACGGATTTGATTTCCGAGGCGGTCACCGCAATGAGCCTTGAAGTGACGGCAAAAGCGCTTGGAAAGGCGATTCACGCCCATCCCACGCTCGGCGAAGCCATGATGGAGGCGGCCCATGCGGTCCATGGTGAGTCCGTTCACATGGCTACGCCTAGGAAGCATAAGTGAACATTGTAACATCAGGAGGTGCTTTATGAGTCCCAATTTGAAGAAGCGGCTGAAAAAAGTATTGGTGATTTCATGTGTTTCCGTACTGGTCTTGATCACTCTCGCCTATTTGCTGCTCGGACATATTGTCAAGAGCGCAGTGGAAACGATGGTTCCTAAAATAACCGGAACTCCGGTGAAAATGGAAAGTTTCAGTCTTTCCATACTGACGGGAAAAGTGAAAATCAAGAATTTCGTGATCGGGAATCCAAAAGATTACAGCACGGAATACGCTTTTAGTCTTGGCAGTCTGCTTGTTGATATCGAGATGAGCACTTTATTGTCGAAACGGATCGTGATTGATGAGATAAGGATTGATGAGGCGAAGGTGATTTTCGAGTTAGGTTTGACAACAAGCAATCTTGGTGAGATAAAAAGCAACATAGATAAATACGCAAAGGGTGACAAGCCGAAAGAGGAGAAGGCTGAAGTTCCGAAAAAGGCGGACGGGGGGAAGAAAGTCCAGATCAATAATTTCTATTTCAACGGGGCAAGCGTGTCTGCCGGTGCTGTCATTCTCCAGGGTGGAAAGGTTACAATGCCGATTCCGGACATTCATCTGAAGGATATAGGAAAAGACGAGAAGGGAGCTTCAGTCGGAGAAGTTGCAGACGAGATATTTGTGGCTGTTTACGCATCTGTAGGCAAAGTTGTCGGCTCGGGGGCGGATGCGTTAAAGGGGATTGGGAATGAATCCTGGAACAAGGTCAAAGGGATTTTTAAATGACAAGAGGGGAAAAATCATGCTGCGTCCTATAATGATTTCCATTGCGATTTTAATGCTGTCAGGTTGTGTTTTTACAAAAGAGAAATTTCATCCTGTCAGGTATTATGACATAGGCAATCCCGAGGCGGGGAAATCGCCGATATGTCTGCAGGTCGGTTTATTTTCCGTGATAGGAGCCTATAGGCAGGACATGATTTACAGGACGGAGAAAAACGAGCTGGAAAGGGATCAGTTTAACAAATGGGCGCTTACGCCTGACGTCCTGGTGAGACGTTACCTTAAAATGTCCTTTCTTGGGGAATCCTCAAAGGAATCAGGATTTGCAATTACCGGAAATATCCTCTCTTTTGAGGCGGATGTCCTTAAAAAAGAGGTTCTTTTCACTTTGGAATACAGGATAACGCCTCAGGCGAATCCGGATGATGCGGTTCTGGAAAAAACTTCGACATTCAAGGTGATGCTTGATGACAGCTCCCCTGAAGCCTTTGCCCGGGCCATGTCACGGGCGGTTTCTGATTTTACTGAAAGCCTGTCCTCGGATCTGAAAAAAATACCCAAGAGATAAAATAACCGGAGATTGAAATGAAACTTAAAAAGATTCTTTCCGAAAAAGCGAAAAATCATGGAGTCTCCTCGATAAGGGCAACAGCGACCATTAAAGAGGCGGCCGAGAAGATGACCGGAAACAATGTGGGGTGTCTTCTGGTGACTGACCCTGGAAATCCGGAAAAATATGTCGGGATTGTGGCCCAGACGGATATAATAAAAAAATGCGCCACCGATGATGACTTCCGTGGCGTCAAAGTTCAGGACATCATGGTGAAAGAAATGATAGTGGCGACCGGCGAAGATGAAGTCGAATATATCGTAAAAGTGATGAACAGGCACAATATCCATCATATTCCGGTAATAGAAAAAGGGAAGATCTGCGGGCTGATTTCCATCACCGACATAATCGGTTCCCTGCACGAGGAAGATGAAATCAAGATCCACTACCTCAGCGACTACATGGGCGGCACCTACGGAAGCAATGTTTTCTAAAAATTCACTGAACGATATTCGCTCAGTGAATTTTTACCAGGAACGAATTTTCAGCCGGAACAGGTAATAAATAATACTGATGGCGCGGTTTGCCCTGACTTCTCTGACATCTTCGGTTTCAAAGCCTGCATTCTTCAGGACCAATTCCATCTCCGTCCTTGGTATGAATCCCGAACGTGGGGTGGGTGTTTGACCGGTGTTGTTTTTTATCCATATCCTGTCGAGTTCCATTTCATCATCGGACAGGTCTTCCGGGTAATAGTAATCTCCGACGAGCAGGATGCCGTCCTTGTTCATGGAAAGGCCGCTGGCGGCAAATATTTTATAAATATACGGATAGGATTTTCTTATCTGATGGCATGCGGTATTGCAGATTATTATGTCCGGAATTCCTCCGAGAATCTTGCGGATTTCGCAGGATGATTCAGGGGATACAAGCCACTCCGCAGATTCCACCATCCCTGAAACCTTTAATTTCCTCTCGTATGGAATTCTTCTGTTGAGTTTTTTAATGCTCTCTTCGGATGTGTCGATACCGAGATATGTCCCTCCGATATTTGCTCCGGCAATGAATTCGGCGGTCCATCCGTCTCCGCATCCGATATCGAGGATTCTCAAAGGATGCTTTGATTTCTTCAGAATGTCGGAAAGAATCATGGAAAAAAGGGCGTAGGCTTTTGAATACGATGTGTTGAAGATTTTCTCAAACCCGCAGTTTACGGCGAAGTAATCAAATTCCTTCTGTTCTGAATTCTCAAACAAGGACGTGTTCATATATGAATCCGTATTTCTTATTAGTGTGGGATTAATATATCGCTGATTGCCGGGTTATTGCAAATAATCAGAGAAGGCCGGCGGTTTCTTCAAAACCGAAGGAGATATTCATGCATTGGATGGCCTGTCCGGATGCGCCTTTGGAGAGGTTGTCGATACAGGAGTTTATAATTAGTCTGCCGGTGTGTTCGTCAAACGTAAATCCGATATCGCAAAAATTGGTCATGGTCACATATTTTGTGTCCGGCTGCCTTCCGTAAGGCAGGACTCTGACGAATTTTTCTTTTGAATACGCATTCCTGTAGGCGGATTCGATATTCTCCCTTGAGAATTTTCCGGCGGGAGATGCGACTATCGTGGAGTTTATCCCCCTGTTCACCGGGATCAGGTGCGGGATGAAATTAATGCGGACTTCGCAATTTGCCGCGGCATGGAGTTCCTGTTCTATTTCGGGCAGGTGCCTGTGCCCGGAAACAGCGTAGGCGCGCATGCTTTCATTGCACTCCGGAAAAAGGTAGGGGAGATCGACTTTGCGGCCTGCGCCGCTTACACCACTCATGCTGTTTATCACTATGTTTTCCGGGGACACGATCTTGTTTTCAAGAAGCGGGGCGAGGGGGAGTATGATGCTGGTCGGATAACAGCCGGGACACGCGATGAGGGAAGCATTCCTTATCTTGTCCCGGTATCTTTCTGGAAGGCCGTAGACGGCATCTTTCAGCAAAGAGGGCGAGGGATGCTCGTCCTTGTAATACTTCTTATAGATGGCTGTATCCTTGATTCTGAAATCGGCGCTGAGGTCTATGACCTTCACTCCCTTTTTCAGAAGTGGAACTGCAAACTCGGACGCGAGTCCGTGAGGGAGGGCAAGGAAGGCGACATCGGCCTTTTTGGCGATTTCACCGGCATCCGGAGCGGAAAAAATAAGGTCGCTGTCGGAGAAACGGGGAAAAACTTCGCCGATTCTGGTGCCGGCATTCTGTCTTGAAGTTATTATGCTGATGTCGCAGTTTTCATGCCGCAACAGCAGACGAATAAGCTCCTCGCCGGAATAACCGGAAGCACCGAGAACAGCAACTTTGATTTTTGCCATTTTTTGGGATATGGATTAGCGTTTTGAGAACTGGAAACGTTTGCGTGCGCCTGGCTGACCGGGCTTTTTTCTTTCCTTGACGCGTGCATCTCTTGTGAGCATGCCTGAATCCTTGAGAACCGGACGGAGCGAGGGATCTTTTTTGATGAGGGCCCTTGCTATGCTGAAACGGAGAGCTCCAGCCTGTCCGGCCAGACCTCCGCCTTTCAGCTTGGCTTCAATATCCACAGTTCCGGCTGTGGCCGTAACTGAAAGAGGCTGATTGATATATCCGCGGATCGCCTCGGTGGTGAAATAATTTTCAATGGGCTTTCCGTTGACTTTGATCTTTCCTGTTCCCGCCTGGAGTCTGACACAGGATACTGCTTCTTTTCTGCGCCCTGTTGCACATATTGGACCGCTACTCATGATATCTCCCTGAATGTATTTTCTGTTATTATGAATTTATCGTGATTAAATCGTCACAAGTTCCGGATTCTGCGCCTGATGCGGATGCTCCGCGCCGGCATAAACCTTCATGTTGCGGTAAAGGGAACGTCCCATTCTTCCGCTAGGAAGCATGCCCCATACGGCGTCTTGGATAAGCTTTTCCGGAGTGCGTTTCCTGACTTCGCCAGCGGTGACTTTCTTAAGTCCGCTCCTGTATCCGGAATAGTGGTCATAAATTTTCCGCTCTTCTTTTTTGCCCGTGAGTTTCACCTTTGCCGCGTTTATGACAATCACATACGCGCCGGTTTCAATGTGGGGAGTGTAGGTGGGCTTGTCCTTTCCACGCAGGGCATCAGCTATTTTGACGGCAAGCCGTCCGAGTACAACGTCGTTAGCATCGAAAAGGATATGTCTTCTTTCAATTTCACCAGTTTTCGCCGAAAAAGATTTCATTTTTCACCAAAGTTTAGATTCATTTTAATTAATTGACAAACAAGATACAATAAAAAAACAATTGACAATCGGGACGTGTATTTTAGTTCAAATCCCCGCTTTGTCAACATGGAATCGCATTTTTCCGAAAATAAATTTTCCCGTCCGGAAAATTTATATCTTGAAATGATCTTTGATTTTCGCAAAGACCTTTTCCGGAGTGAATCCGAACTTGTCCGCGAGAACCTTGTAAGGTGCGGAAGCTCCGAAATGGTCAATGCCGATGCAAAGCCCCTCGTCGCCCACAAACTTCCTCCAGCCGAAGGTGCTTCCCGCCTCAATGGACACCCTCTTCTTGCATGAGGGGGGAATAACGGAATCCCTGTATGACTTCACCTGCGCCCTGAAATATTCCTGGCACGGCATGGAAACCACCCTCACCTTTTTTCCCTCTTTCCTGAGCATGTCTGCAGATTTCAGTGCAAGCTCGACTTCGGAGCCGGTGGCGATGATAATCAGGTCAAACCCGTTATCGCTGCTCAATACATAGGCGCCGCTTGAGAGATCGATGTTTTTCACCAGTTCTGGAGCGATGGGCGCAAGATCCTGTCTTGTGAGAAGCAGAGCCACAGGACCTTTTGACTTCAGTGCGGCGTACCAGGCGTGAGCGACTTCATTCGCTTCGGCGGGCCTGATGACCGTCATGCCGGGAATAGTCCTCAGCATCGCCATCTGTTCAATCGGCTCATGTGTCGGGCCGTCTTCCCCCACGTAGAAGGAATCATGGGTGAATACGAACACCTCGTGGAGTTTCTGGATTGCGGCAAGCCGGATTGCCGGTTTCATATAGTCCGAGAACACGAAGAAGGTCGCCGAATAGGGAATGCTTGCACCGTAAAGGGCCATGCCGTTTGCAAGAAATCCCATTCCGAGCTCACGGACGCCGAAATGGATATTTCTTCCGCTCCTGTCGGTTGCGCTGAAGTCGGTGGTGTTTTTTATGTTTGTCTTGGTTGAAGGGGTCAGGTCGGCCGCGCCTCCGATGAGGGCGGGAATTAAGTCTGCGGCCCTGTTGAGGACTATTCCGCCGGAAACACGGGAGGCGACAGGTTTGTCGACCGGAGTGGCCTTAATGAGTTCCTGGAGCAGGTTTTCCGGGAGAGGCTTGTGCAGGAGTTCGGAAAGCATTTTCGCCGATTCCTGATTCTTTTCGAGATAGGACTGGAATTCAATGTCCCATTTTGCGGCATCAGCGGCAAGCTCTTTGCAGCGTTTGCCAAGAGCGTCTTTCACTTCCTGTGAAACTGTGAAAGGGGGATTGTTTTCCAATCCCAATTTTGCTTTCACCGCTAAAACTTCATCTTCTCCAAGAGGTTCCCCGTGGCTGGAAGCTTTGCCGGCTTTGCCAGGCGAGCCGAACCCGATGACAGTCTTTCCTATTATGATTGTAGGTCTTCCGTCGCTTTTCTGGGCTTCGGAGAGCGCCTTGTCAACTTTTGCCATGTCGTTCGCGTTGTCGAGATGAATCACACGCCAGCCGTAGGCTTCATAGCGCATTCCGACATTTTCGCTGAAAGCCAGCGATGTGGAGCCCTCGATAGTTATTGAATTATCGTCGTAGAAACAGATGATGTTGTCAAGCTTGAGGTGGCCTGCAAGAGGAGCGGCCTCATGCGTGGTTCCCTCCATCATGCAGCCGTCGCTGCAGAGAATGTAGATTTTGTGGTTCATTAGACCGGCTTTGTCGAGCCCGGTGCGTGCGGCGAAGTTTTTTGCCGCCATCGCCATTCCCACGCCGGACGCGAAACCGCTCCCCAGCGGACCCGTAGTCACCTCGATCCCTGCGGTGTGTCCGAATTCCGGATGCCCCGGAGTCAGGCTGCCCCACTGGCGGAAGTTTTTCAGCTCATCCATGGACAGTCCGTATTCGAACATGTGGAGGAGGGAGTACAGTAGCATCGAGCCGTGTCCGGCGGAAAGTACGAAACGGTCGCGTGCAAGCCATTTCGGATTCTTCGGATTGTGTTTCATGTACTTGTACCAGAGAAGGAATGCGTAATCGGCGCATCCCATGGGCATTCCCGGATGCCCCGACTTTGCCTTCTGTACGCCTTCCGCAGATAAAACCCTGACAGTGTCAGCAGAGAGTTTTTCGAGTTTGTAATCGGCCATTTTCAGGAACCTTTCTTTAAAATAAGTTGAATATGTTTGCGTTTTGTGTGGAAAAAAAACGCAGATACGATAATTTCCATTGTTGGTTTTACAAATAAGGAATAGGCCTAATATACATGGAAACGGAACGATTCATCACATCCTCCCTCAATAAAAAGGATATTGAGTTCGACGGCAGCCTACGTCCCACTGCGTTCACCTCCTTTCCGGGACAGGTGAAAGTCAAGGAAAGGCTCCAGCTTTTTATTGACGCCTCGAAAAAGAGGGAAGACACGCTCGGACATATCCTTCTCAGCGGCCCCCCCGGCCTCGGAAAGACGACACTGGCGTATATAATCGCAAATGAACGCGGAACGAAAATAAAGACTTCCAGCGGCCCGGTAATTGAAAAACCAGGAGACCTCGCCGGACTTCTGAGCTCCCTCGAAAAGGGGGACGTGCTGTTTATTGACGAAATTCACAGGCTGAACACAGTTGTCGAAGAATACCTTTACAGCGCGATGGAGGATTTTTTCATAGACATAATGGTGGAGCAGGGGCCCGGCGCGAGGGCCATAAGGCTCAACCTTGAACATTTCACGCTCATAGGCGCCACCACCAGATCCGGACTCCTCTCTTCTCCGCTCAGATCACGTTTCGCACTTTCATGCAGGCTTGATTACTATTATCCGGAAGACCTCCAGAAAATAATTTTCCGTTCCGCAAAAATCCTCAAGATTAAAATAGACGATGAGGGCGCCCTGGAAATAGCGCGCCGCAGCCGCGGCACCCCCAGAATAGCCAACCATCTTCTTTCATGGTCGAGGGATTACGCCCAGGTCAGGGCAAATGGAAAGATTGACAGGGAAGTGGCGTCCGCCGCCCTTGAAATGTTCGATATTGACAAGGACGGGCTAGATGAGATGGACAACCGCATTCTTGAGGCCCTCGTCCATAAATTCGGCGGAAGGCCGGTCGGAATTAAGACCCTCGCAGTTGCGGTCGGGGAAGAGGAGGGCACCATCGAAGAGGTTTATGAACCTTTCCTCATACAGGAGGGATATATTCAGCGCACACCGCAGGGAAGGATTGTCACTAAAAAGACATTGGACAGGCTCGGCCTTGACAGCCTTCCGGAGGTAAAGCGCCGGAAATCTGCTGATGACAGGCAGATGAAATTTTTATAAAACGGGCTTCCGCCCGTTTTTTTTTGGATTTATGCTTGGTTGCATTCATTTGAAAAGAACGCGTCAGCAGAGTGACGCGGCTACAGTCCGCCGTGGCGGATAGCAACGGCACTTCGTTGCCGTGCTCTTTGATTGCAACTTGCTATTTATTAATATGATACAATAAACAAATAAATAAGGAGATTCCTAATGAAACAATGGATTACAGAATTGCTTGCACTGCAGGAAATCGACATGCGCATACGCGGTTTGAGGACGCGCCTCACAATGATTCCGGAGGAAATGTCCAAGCTTGAAAAAGAACTGAAAATTGAAAAGAGCAAACTTGACCATGCCAAGGAGTCATTTGTCGGAATCGAGCTTGAAATAAAGAAGAGGGAATCCGGCATAAAAGATCAGAATGAGACCATGAAGAAGTATAATACCCAGTCAGCACAGATAAAGAAAAACGATGAATACCGCGCGATGATGCATGAAATTGAAAATGTCAAAAACAAGATAAGCGACATTGAGACCGAACAGCTCGGATTCATGGACAAGATCGAAGTTGCGAAAAACGCATTCAAATCCGAAGAGAAACTTTTCAAGGACAGGGAGAAGGCAATTGCCGAAGAGGAAAACGAACTCAGGGAGCTCGAAGGGAAGCTGAAAGCTGAAATTGAGAGTCAGACTTCCCTCAGGGAGGAGTTTTCAGTCAAGATAAGTCCGGATCTTCTCTCCATATATAAAAGACTTCTCAGTAAGAAAACAGGAATTCCGCTGGTCGACGTTTATCAGGGAATATGCGGCAATTGCCACTTGAAGCTTACGCCACAGACAGTGAATACCGTAAGGAAGGAGATGCAGGTCTTCTGCGACAACTGCGGCCATCTCCTGTATCCGCGCGAAACGGAATGATCTGGTGCGAACATTCAATACAAGATTTTCTTAACCACTAATCGACACTGACAGGACACTAACAGAAATAAAAATACAAATCTTGCTGCGGATTTGATTTTGTTGCAAAAGCAAATCCGCAGCAAATATTCGTTAGTGTAAAATTAGTGTGGATTAGTGGTGAACTCTTAAATATTGTTCTGGATATTGGATCTCCAGGAAGAAAAGTGTTTTCCATGACAGATTCCGCTCCCAAGACTAGACGATGGTTTATGGAACTTGCCTATGACGGCACGGATTACGCCGGCTGGCAGGTTCAGCCGAATGCGGTTACGGTGCAGCAGGTTCTCGAGGATAAACTTGGCATTATCTACGCCAATCAGATCATCCGCACGGAATCCAGCGGAAGGACAGATGCCGGTGTCCACGCCCTGAACCAGACCGTGACCTTCACCGCCCCGGAAAGACCGATTGTCGAGGACTGGAAACTCTACAAAGCTCTTAACAGGATGCTTCCCAGCACTATAAGAATCCGGGAGGTCCGGGAGGTTGAGGAGAAATTTCACGCCCGATTTTCAACCGCCGGGAAAGCCTACACTTATGTGGTGAACCGGGGGATTCCAAATCCGTTCACTGACAGATGGACATGGAACATGTCCGAATTCACCGAACTCTGCGAAGTTCGCAAAGCCGTGACGTACCTGGTCGGCGAACACGATTTCTCATCGTTCACAGTTGACAGGAGCGCGATAGACGATGCGGTCAGGAAAATTTTCAGGATAGAGATTCAGGAATTTGGAGATCTTGTCTGTCTGACATTTGTCGGGGAGGGTTTCCTTTATAAGATGGTCAGAAGCATCATGGGAACTCTCGCCTTTGTCGGCACCGGCAGAATAAAAGCCGAAGAAGTTGGCGACATTCTCGAAAGCAAGAACCGCATATCATGTTATGACACCGCGCCGGCAAGCGGACTTTTCCTTGTCAAAGTCTTCTATGACGAGAAATCCCTGACCGATTTCAAGCTGGAAAAACCTCCGTTCTGGACTTGAGTAGCTCGGGCAATTTGTCCCGTTAGCCATGGTGAATATCATGGTCGGATGACTGGGATTCCTGCCCGGGATTTCTTTTTGTCATAGACGTGGATTGAACCGACTGTATATTTACTCTTGAAATGGCACCGTAATTGATCTTCATCATTTATCTTCTTTTTCATCCGATTGAGGTTGCTCTGATATCAACTTCGCCTTATTCCCGCCACCAAGCAGCTTCATATTGGCATATTCAGGATGCTGAAAACGCGTGCCATTAATTTCAATTAGAGATGATTTTTCTGCCAACTCAAATGTCTTATGGGAAAGAGTGATTGCAGATTTTTGGATATGCTCGTCCATCCCTTCAGAGGAAATTCCTATTTTTTCGAGGATACCCTTCAATTTGATATCTTCGCGTAAATTTTTGGCTAAGGCGTTTCGGTTTCCCTCCTTCGTGTAATTCATATAGTAATAGGACACGCATTCCTCAATCCATTTTGTGAGAGTATTAATGACTTTTTTATGACCAAGAACATCCAGCCATTCACTTCCCGATTCTATTTTCCGTATTTTCAGTGGATTTTCCGCCTCAGAAACTTTCATAATCATACAAAGCTCTGAATACATATCGGAAATAATCTCAATATTCAATGCAAATTCCCGAAGGTTCAAAGCGGAGTCCAAAAGAATTGTCAATCTCTCTTTGTTAGGATCGACTTCTTTATCAGGTATAGAGATAAGAGCGTTTCGTGTTGCCTCCATAGATTGTTTCAATGAATGAACTGTATTGAAAACCTCTACTCCGGCAAGGATGACAGCTATAGCTTGCTGTTGATCATATTTTTTTGTAAATTCATCATATTCTTCCAACAATAAATGAAGCACACCATGATAATAGTTAAGCTTGTCCTTATTGGCAACTAAAAATAATTTAGGATCAGACAATCTCTTTTGAAATTCTCCAAATTCATAAAAAAACTCGCGGTTCTTGTATTTTGTTTTCAAGTGATTCGTAGTCCCTGGAAATGGAGAAGGCTTTTTTCCGGATAAAAAATCAGTTACAGGTTCGGACATGGCATGTATGTCATCCAAGGTCTTTATTACATAAGTATCGTCATCAAGAAGCATTAGAATCCCATCAATTTGTTTAAGCAATTCATATGTGTGCATATATTACCGCTCCGCGTTTGGAATGCATGTTTTTTAAGACCATTGGATTTTTCTTATGAGTTCACGGAAGTGATTCCATTTCCCTGTAAGATGATGAAAGCGACCTACAACTATTCCCGGTGAAATATCAAGTTCTAATGCTATTCTGCGAATTTCTATTTCCTCTGTAAATGCACTGATACGATCATTATATCTGCTTGGAATCAAAGTTTCCGCAGCAAATCCTTCAGCTCTAACTTCACGCGAATCTTCTTTGCTGCCATCATTGATGAGCAAATCCTTCTTTGAATCATGAAGAACATGTCCGGCTTCATGGAAGAAAGAGAACCAGAACTTGTCTTCCTGTTTTCCTCTCAAATTAAGGAGAATCATTGCTTTTTCGGGTGACAGCCATCTTGTCGCCCCGCTCCAAGGAACTTTATTCATTTCCTTAACAAAGGACAAAGCTACGCCACATTCGGCACAATAGTCAATTAATTTCTGTTGAAATACTTGAGGAAGTTCCTTGGTCAGTAAGCGTATTTTTTGTAAGACAACTTTGAATTTATCCTTGTCATATGGATTACATCTTCTTTTATGCGCCTGTAACTCCCCGAGGCGAATCCATGCAGATGCATGGCCAGGTCGTGTTTCGAAACAAACTGAACGTCTTGCAGCTACTTCCGGCTTCTCCCAAATGTTATTCCATGCTTTAACGCTACTGACTCCATAAAATTTCAATACAATACGCAGTTGATCAACTTTCCCCTTCTCTTCTGTTATTGCTTTTCTTTCAACAAGCTCTGCAACAGGTATCTGTTTCAGCCAAATCAAATCCGATTCCATCCGTTTCTTTTCATCTATCTTAGTAAGCTGTTCCCTGTAATTGGACTCAAGGTTGTTCCAAAAGATTGCAGGCGTTCCTGTGACCATTTCCAAACGATTGGCAGTTTCATATGTTATAGGCTGTATCCCGTTGAAAATACGATTCAATGTCTGAACTGAAGTATCAAGGCGAACAGCCAGTTCATTTTGAGGCATTCCATACGACTCCATTACTTCACGGATTGTCTCTCCCGGAGGAACTGCATAGTCGGGATTGTAGGTATACAGTTTTTTTGCTTTCATTATATCACCTTAGTTAGTATGAGTGTCTGTTATCTCAATAATTTCAATTTCTGTGACAGAAGACCAATCAAGTCCGCCATCGGATTTTAGAATTATTGGATCATTAGCTGGAATAAAAATAAGTCTAAATGGATGTTGAAGATCAACCGATAGCTGTCCTTTCCTGTCCCCAGTCAGTTCATGACAGCGTGGTGGAGGTTGTTTTGAAACCATTATTAGTGAAGTTGCAGCCCTAAATTCTTCCAATCTCTGCTGCAATTTGCGTCCACCCTGTTGCCCGTAAACCCTAACGCATTCCCTTCCGCTATTGCAGATCTTCTCCATTTTTCTACTGTTAAAATATATCTTCACGATCGACCTTTCAATAAAAGATTAACATAATATGTTAATTATTTATATTTGCCGTATGGATAGGTCAACTAATTAGCAAACATCCCCACACAAAAAACGAGCTCCTACAGAACGCTTTGCAGTTTTAATGCAATTTCCTGCCCAAATTATCCTGATTATTACTATATGGGCAACATTGCAAATCTGTAATATTTCCCATCCGGTAATATTTGAACTCGCCTTGGGGGGAATTACAAATTACTTTTTCCGCATCTGCATTATTATTAGAGATTTGCACTGTCCAAAACTGGTCAAACCCCTTGGTCCACACAATTATTTTAAAATGTTTGTAATACCTTTTTCCCTATTTATATTAAAATGAATATTTTCTTGTCCCTTTTTAGTTATACAAGAAAGGAAATCAAATGGGTTTAGTTCTAGATTCTACAATTAACAAAATTTCAACCGCCAAATTAAAGAATATAGAGAAGAAACTTAATTCTGATGTAATATTCTTTTATGGACCGATTCAGACATCTGTTGAAAAAACATTTAGAGATTTTCTTGAAAGATTGAAAAAAGATAACTTAAACAGAGATAAATTATCAATTATTTTAAATACACCAGGCGGATCTGTTGAGACGGTCGAGAAGATGGTTGTTATAACCCGTCATTTTTACAAGGAAGTTGATTTTATAGTTCCAGATTATGCGATGTCAGCTGGTACAATATTTTGTATGTCCGGTGATCGTATTTATATGGATTATTCTTCATCATTGGGGCCAATTGATCCACAAGTATTTAATGGCACACGTTGGGTTCCTGCTCTTGGTTATTTAGACAAAGTTGAAGAATTTATTGAAAAGTCTAAAAATAATAAATTAACTCAAGCAGAATTTCTAATGCTAAAAGAACAAGATTTAGCTATGCTGAAGAGTTACGAACAAGCGCGAGATTTATCCATATCTTTATTGAAAGATTGGCTTGTTAAATATAAGTTTAAGAACTGGGATAAACACGAGACTACTCCTAACTTAAAAGGCAAACTTGTAACCCCTGAGGAAAAGAAACACAGAGCAGAAGAGGTTGCGAAGCTTCTTGGCAATAATAAATTATGGCATTCACATGGAAGGTCTATCGGATTGCAAACCTTACGTGATGTGCTAAAATTAAAGATAGAAGATTATTCGGGAGATAAGAGTTTAACTTTATTGATACGGGAATATAATGATATGATATGCGACTATTTGGCAAGAATGAATTTCGCTAATTTCCTGCATTCAAGAAACTATTTTTAATCTATAAATATGAAACGTAAACATGAAACATAAAATGAAAATAAAAAGATCATTAGAAAACATTTTAGCCAATGGCTTTAATGAAAAAAAATCCTTTATTAAACAAGATGAACTAGAAAAATTTATTCAAGATTTGGATAAATTAGATCCTGAAGCAAACAGGAAAAAAGGATTTTCTTTGCCTTTGCTTGATACAATTGGACGCAACCTCATAGGCAATGTTTCTTTTTCATTTAAAAACTATTAATACCCGCACTCCTGAGACGTGCAAGCCCTCGGCGGTGCCATAGGTTTACGCGCCTCAGTCGTGCGACCAAGGTTTGAACTTCAACAAATTTTATCCCTGCCCAGAGCTTTTCCTCAGTTTTCAGCCTAGTGGCACCCCGCTCAAATCCAATTCACCCTTGAAGGCGCGCTGGCTTAATGAACCGTAGAGGTTTTCCAGTTCGGTCAGGCTTTGGGCGTATCTTGATTTCAGGGATTCGACTTTTTCTACTATCGTGGCGAATTGGGTCTGGAGAGGGAGAGGGGGAACTGGAACTAATGTCTCTTTGAGTTTTTCACCTGTTAAATGTGCAATTGTCGCCTTATTCGACACATTTTTAAATCCATTACCAATAGAATACAAATAAAAAACATATGCTAAATATTCTTGATATACGGTTTCTTTGTAAACACGAAGTCGGTGTAATGCTTTCTGGAAATACAAATTCTCCTTTTGACATTTCCAAATAGCACATCTTCCAATTTCACCACCTTCACAAATAAGCAGATCTCCATATTGAAGAGAAAATTTCACTTGTTCATTTTTATCAAAATCCATCTGTTCTAATGCATCAAAATCAAAAGAAAACCATCTGACATTAGAATTGCCTAAATAATATTTTAAGTATTTGCCAGTAATAAATTGTTTATCACGCATTTTTCCTAACCGAGTATCCGCAATTTCATCAATACGTTTTCTCTCCCACCCCTTCTCATTCCTCACCGGATCCCCGAACATCTCCAGGAAAGTGCTCTTCAGGAATTCATCCAATGCCTTGATGCTCTCTTTGCGTTTGGCAATCAGCTTTTCCGCCCGGGTGAGAACGGCGGCAATCCGGATTTGGTCTTCGAGGGGAGGAAGGGGGATTTTACTGTTTAAATAATTCTCTAATTTTAAATTGATTATCCCCGTGGTTTTATTCTGAAAACGAAGTGTTTTTTTTGTCAGATGATTATAGAAAAGTACATAAAAAAGAAATTTAGGAAAAACAATGGATTTGTTTGGTCTTAACACTGAAGTGAAATTGTTGCACAAGTAGGTTGAATTATCTGGATTTTCAAAATAGACCACTCTGCCTACCGGTTGTGTTGGACTACCTCCTGATTTCTCGATAATCACATCCCCAGAAATAAGTTTCTTTTGCTCAACCTTTTTTGGTTCTATCTTTCTAAAGACAATTTTTGAAAAATCAATAATACCCAAATTTGTAAAATTAGCAGTACGGATAATTTTTACACCAAAATCATCGTCTGGCTCTACACCCCATTCCCCAGACATTTTATCAGATAAGACTTTATTGACTGTTGTATAATTCATCCCAACATTCCTTCCAGTTCGCTCAGCTCCGAACTGATTCCACTCTCCATGGTCTTTAGCTTTGCAAGAATCTTCGCGGGTTTTTCATATACCACTTCCTCAAAGACATCCTCTTTGTATTTGCTCATGCTCAAATCATAGTTTTCCGCGACAATCTGAGATTTGGAGACAAAGAAGAATTTTTCTTTGCGGTCACTTTCTTTGAGCTGATCCCGCTTTTTGTATTGCGTTACAATATCCTGTAAATCGCCATAGCCTTCCTGTTTTGTCCGCTTGTCGTCGAGGCTGTAGCCGTCGCTTTGCATATCGTAGAACCAGACATTCTCGGTTTCGCCGCCCTTGGTGAAGATCAGGATGGCGGTGCTTACTCCGGCGTAGGGTTTAAACACTCCGCTGGGCATGGCGATAACGGCTTTAAGCTCGCATTTGTCAACCAATATTTTCCGAGCTTCAACAAAGGCTTTGCCGCTGCCGAACAAAACGCCCTGCGGCACAATCACGCCCGCAGTCCCTCCCATTTTAAGCAGATTGTAAATATTCTCGACAAAGAGCAGTTCGGTTTTGGTGGTTCCCAGTTTGAGAGATTCGTTGATGTCACCTTTGTCAATACTGCCGGTAAACGGCGGGTTCGCCATGATGATCTGATATTTGCTGGACTCGGTAAAACCTTTGCTCAGAGTGTCTTTGTAATCAATGTGCGGAGTGTCAACGCCGTGCATCATCAGGTTCATTAAGCCCAGGCGCACCATGGTCACATCAATATCGTATCCGTAGAGGCTGTCATTCAGAATATCGCTCACCTTTTTCGTAAGCAGACTGCTCACGGAATTGCGGATGAATCCGTCTTCGTCGGGCTTCAAATTCTTTTTGTTCTTATCAAGCTGGGTCACCATATACTGATAGGCACCGAGCAGAAAACCGCCGGTTCCGCAGGCGGGATCGGCGATCTGGTTGCCAAGTTTCGGATCCACCAGTTCGGCAATGAGCTTGATGATATGGCGCGGTGTCCTGAACTGTCCGTTTTTACCGGCTGAGGCGATTTCGGAGAGGAGCATTTCATATACGTCCCCCTGGATATCCTGAAACGCCTGTCCGCCTGAGTGGGCATCCTTTTCAATCTCTGAAAATATCTCTTCGATGGTGGACATTGCTTCAACCAGCAGGGCAGGCTTGGGGATTATGAAGACGGCATTCTTCATGTGATGGGTAAAGGGTGACTCATCGCCGTTGAGGGCTTTCAGGAACGGGAATACTTTCATCTGAACGTGGGTGAGCATTTCTTCGGCTGGCATACGTTTGAAATGGCTCCAGCGGAGGGTCTGCTTGTCCACTTTCTGTTCGGTGCCGGGAATCGTAAATTTCCCATCAAACTTAGAGGTGTACTTCGAGCCTGTAAATTCGGCATCGGATATGCGTTTCAGGTCGAGATCGTCCAGCCGTTTCATGAAGAGCAGATAGGTGATCTGTTCAATGGCTGTGATGGGATTGGCGATGCCACCGCTCCAGAACTTGTCCCAGAGCTGGTCAATTTTACTTTTGATTGCCGAATTGCTTTGTAACATGTTATGACGCCAGCCTTTTTGTTAGTTCTAAGATATCGTTGATTTCCGACGGGGTGAAAAGCCCCCTGATCCCCTGCGGATGCATGATCGTGAAGGGTGATTCGATCAGATCCTGCTTTTGCACGGTTTCTTTTTCCAGTATGACATTTTTAAGCAGATTTAAAAATTCCAGTTGGCGGGAGCTGAGGTTTGTATGACCGTGGATAAACTGTTCAAACGCCTTTGCGACTGTCGCAGGAAAACTTTCCAGCTTTTCGAGTCCCAGGATATGCCTGATGAACTGGATGAACTTCGCCTTACGGTTTTTATACACGTTTTTAAGCAAATCCTCGGTGATGTGGGGATGCTCATCCTGTAAGATGGCGGCAAGTTCCTGGGCCTCATCTTCGCTAATTTCTTTCCCCTCTTTGATCTTCTGCAAAATCGGATTGCTCTCCGTGAGTTCCAAGATGAGTTTCTCCACCATCTCGCGGTATTTGGAAACGCTCACCGCCGAGTGTTCGGACCCGAACTCCACCATTTCCTTTGTCTTTATAAAATCTGTAAAGTCAAGCTTGGCAGGTTCTGAGCCGTGACCGTCGCCATCCCGGTATTTCATAAGTGCTGACAGTTTTTCGGCAAGTTCATCGAACGTGTCATCGGTAGCCTTCGCCCAGTAACTGTTTGTCTGGGCCAGCTTTATAATAGCCTCTTCCCTGGCGACAACATTCACTGACAGCGGAAGTTCGCCGATCTGCTCGACGACATTAGCCTTCAATATTTCAAATTTCTTCTTTTCATTTGCGAGTTTCGCAAGTGATGTTTCAAGCAGATCCTTCTGGAAGCGCATCGCCTTGAAATCGGTTTGTGAAAGAGTCCGGAAAAGCGGTTTTATCGCAGTACGTAAAAACTCAATCTTCTCATGGGTCAGGTTCGTCCAGAAGTTGTCATCTTGAATCTTGTGCAAGTCCGTGGCAGCCTCATGGATGACCACCGAGTTTTGCGGAAGTTCCTGAATCTGTTTCCGGAGTTTTCCGATTTCCTTTTCGGCAATGGCGTCGTTTTTCAAGTCTATCGCCTTCTCGATTTTATCAAGCCTGATCCCGACAAACCGCACGGGTAGGGGGATTTGAACTACGGTGTCTTTCCCTGCGGGATTGAGTTTGAAATATTCAAAGTTGTCCCAGCAGTCAAGAATGAGGAACATGTCTTTCTTTGGACACCAGGGCTTCATCTTATGTGATTCCAAAAGCCGTGTGCCGCGTCCGATCATCTGCCAGAACTTGGTGTAGGAATAGACAGGCTTGGCAAAAACAAGATTGACCAGTTCCCGGATGTCAATTCCCGTGTCCAGCATATCTACACTGAGTGCGATGCGCGGCATATCGTTATTTTTAAACTGATCGAGAAGACCGCCTTTGCCGTAAACCCGGGGATCGTCGGATACCAGGACTTTCGCCAGTTCTCCCTTGTATTCAGGATATAGCGCATCGAAAATCTGTTCTATCCTCCTCGCATGTGAGATAGTGGCGCAGAAGAAAATTGTCTTGCCGGGTAAAACTCCGTTTGAATCTTTTATTGATTCTTCCATGAATTCTTTGACGATAAGGGCGTTTGTACCTTTATTGATGACGGTCTTTTCAATCTCGGTGCCTTCAAAATTGATTTCCGCCACCTCTTTGCCTTCAAGAATCATCCGTTTCTGGTCTTCCAGCGAGATTGTCCGTTTGCTGATGCCTTCAGATTGGAACTTGGTGTGTATCTTCATTACCTGAAAATTGCACAAATAGGGCGGAACGTTATTGACCGCCTCATCGAAAGTGTAGGCGAATGTAGGAACTCCGTCATCGCAATTGAAAAGCTTGAAAGTGTTGTGGTCGATGATGTCTGTCGGAGTTGCAGTCAGGCCGAGGCTGATCGCCTTGAAATAGTCAAGGACTTCCCCGTAGGTGTTATAAATGGATCGGTGACTCTCGTCAATCACAACCAGATCGAAGAAGTGAGGTGATAGAGTGTTTCCTTCCTCCCTGATGATATTCAGCATTGTGGGATAGGTTGAAATATAGATGCGGCGGTCTTTGGCGATCAGTTTTTCCCCGACCTTGGGCCAACGGGGTTCATTGGGTAAGTGCTCTTTGAACGCCAATAGTCCCTGATCCCGCAAGGCGATCCTGTCCACAAGAAATAAAACCTTTTCAGCATGGCCTGCACGCATGAGTGCATCGACAAGGGCAATACAGGTTCTTGTCTTTCCAGTTCCGGTAGCCATCACCAGCAGGAAATTCCGTTGTTTCTTTTCGATCCCCTCCATCACGGCGCGGATTGCGCGGATCTGATAATCTCTTCCGGCAATTTCAGTATTGATGAGTTCGTCGGCAAGCCGTTTTCTGTGTTCCCGGATATATTGGAACCGCTCTAAATCGTCCCGCGTCGGGAATCCGACGACTTTGCGGGGCGGGTAGTTTTCCAGATCCCAGAAGAAAATATCAAGACCGTTGGTGTAAAAGCAGAAAGGGAGTCTGCCGCCATATTGCTTCTGAATATTGTAGCAATATTGTTTTGCCTGCTCCCGACCCAGTGTGGCGTCTTTGGAAGTCTTTTTGGCTTCAACAACACCAAGAGGTTTCCCGTCCCTGCCGAATAGGACATAATCGCTGAACTGATGGCCTTCATAAGGTGTTCGCGGATCCGACACTCCGTCCGGCAGGGGAACTGAAATGTCAAATTCCTGTGAAACTTGGGCAAGATTATTCACATCCCAGCCCGCTGAAAACAGTTTTGTATCAATAAGTTTTTTTCGCGTTTCTGATTCAGTTTTCATCAATTTTCTTGTCTCGGTATTTTTCAGCGGTAGGATTTGATTTTTTATATGACTTGAAAGTAATCCGGAGATGGTGAAGAATCAAGGGGTTTCAGCTTGTTTTCAATTACTGCCATTTCCAGTTCCATGGTACGGCATAGTCATTTTCGGAAATCTTATATGCGCTATTCGCACAGCAGATGACAGCACCCGCTGCGATGTTCGCATTCGGATATGTATTCCTGAATGCCGAGATTCCCCTGGTGTCGTTTCGT
>CAMCYE010000037.1 GCA_945883805.1 Victivallis vadensis
GCATATCTTTTCCCCAGTTCGAACATGGATTCCGCGTCAAAATGTATTCCGTCCCCTGAATCCTTAAGCCCTTTTGACTCCACTATGCCGCTTCTGTCAGTATCGGAGAAAGTCTTTTGGAGAGTGTAGTTTAATTCTTTGAATTGATCCTTCTCTTTTTCGAATTCATAAGGGTATGACACAAGTTTCCCTCCGACAAACGGAATCGGATGGAAATCTGAAGAATTGAGGTCTTTTCGCAAATCCATGGCAATTTTGCCAATGTTTTCTGCATATTTTAAAGGATCTGCTTTTTTCATTTCAGAATTCGCCTGATGCCAGAGAATTCCCTTTAGAACTCCTGTCTTCATCGCAAGTTTTGTCACTTCCACAGCTTTACGATAACATTTGCCGCCTTTCATCCAGTCGGCAAGCTCAGACCCGTCTTCGGCGCAGTTCACAATGCCTATCACTGCGTCATTGCCTTTTTTTCCGGTAAACATCGATTCCGCAAAAAATATTGATGGACCCGTTCCTTCCTCTTCCGTTTTTCCATCGGAAGACTTAATATAGTCTTCAGCTGAAACCCATTCCTCCCCTCCTTCGAAAAGGAAAATCTTGGAGTCGGATTTGTTTCCGGCATCGGCGAAGGTGTTTTTTATGCGCATGTTTGCCCCGCCTATCAGAAGGTAAAGATGGAAACTCTCTTTTTTCTTTACTTTGTCAGGGGCCTTAATCTCTCCGGTTTCCTGTCCGGACACGTGCATGGAAAATAATGCTAAAATAAAAGCGATCAGTATCGGGATAATCCTAATTTTCATGTTTTGGCTTTCCTTTTTTACAAGCAGTCGAGAAATATGCGTGCTATTATAAATTGGCAATTGGAAATTGGCAATTGAAAATACGTCATCTTCCTGTATAATTTTGAGTAATGTCTGAAAATTCGCATTAATTCATCCTTGCGCGCCATATGTCAATTTTCAGCGGTTTCTTATTGGACAGTAATTCCGGAGAAAATAAATGAAAAAAAAATCGATTGATCAGCTTTTTCTGAGTTTTGAGAAGGAAGACCATGTTTCAGACAATAAGAGTGTAAAAGGGAAAAAGACATTTCTGCCCCTTGACCTGAAAAGAGCCGCTCTTGGATGGCTGGTCTCACAGGAACCGAGTGCGGTAGGTGTCAGAGTACCTACGCGAATTTCCAAGTTTTGTGCCGACATAGCCGCTTTCTGGGTCGGAAGCAGGCGCGGACAGATCATACCCCGCAAGACCATGATAATTGAAACTAGGAACAACCGTGAGGAGTGCTGGCCGGATTGTTCTAAACATGAGGGCATACTGAAACAGCTCAAGGAGAAAAAGGAATTCAAGCGTTCACTTGAGGAAAAAATACGCAAGACCGAACCCCAGCTTAAAGATACCGACAGTCTTTTCAATGAATACGAGAGTTGGCGTTACAGGGAGACGAAAAATAAGGAATATCATCGTTGCCTCAAGGAGATTGATGAAATCGAGCATGCTGTTTATAATGGCAGTTTTTTTGAACAGCTACGCCGTGCTGAGGTGGCTGATTTCCTGTACCTTGCCGTGCCAGAAGGAACAGTTCATTCCGATGAGCTTGCCGATGGCTGGGGTCTTATTTACATAGGGGCTGATTTGAGCGCAAAACTTGTAAAGCAGGCTGATTTCTGGGATTGCCAAGTCGAGAAAAAAATCCATTTGGCTCATAATATTGCAATAACTTGTAGGAAAAGCCTTCTTTTTAGCATGGGAATCAGGGAAACTGCTGACGGCAGACCGGCTTTTACCCCTGTCCCGCATAGAAGAAGAGGATCGGTAAAATAGATGAGATTTTCCAAAAGACTAAGGTATGTCAGATATTTCCTTGAATATCTGGCAGTTTTGGCGTTTTATTACTTCATAAGGATTCTTCCCCATTCGATGCTTTTTCCGACTGCTGATTTTATTGGGGGTCTTTTTTTCCTGTTTCCATCCGTCAGGAAGCTGCTGTGTGCAAACATCAAAGTGGCGTTTCCCGAAAAAGACAATTGTGAAGTTCGCAGGATAGCCTCGAAAAGCGCCTCAAATCTGATTCTTACTCTTCTGGAATTCTTCTGGTTCATAGACAGGCCGGAGATGCTCGAGAGGTATGTGGATTTTCCGAAGAAAGAAAGAGACATAACTGAAAAAAATAAAAAAGGTGGGCATGGGCTAATTTGGGCGACTCCACATCTTGGTAACTGGGAGTTGGCCGGACTTAAATTCAAACATGATGCGAACGTTCCCTTCGCTGTGGTGGTTCGCCCTCTGAACAACTTTTTCCTTAATAGGATAATCCACTCGGGAAGAGTGTCTGAAGGCAGCAGGGTGATTCCCGATAAAGGTGCCGTTAAAGGGATGATGAAGGCGCTGAAGGACGGATGTTTTATTGCCACTCTTGTGGACCAGAACGCCAGGGTTCGCGACGGGGGTGTTTTCGTGGATTTTTTTGGTTTGCCAGTCCCTACAAGCCGGGCTCCCGCGCTTTTCGGAAGGAAGCTAAATACTCCGGTTGCCATCGGCGGATGTATCAGAAAAGGGAAGAAGTATGAAATGTTTTCTGAAGAACTTCCAAAAAATCCCTCCGAATATGGAAGCGATGAAGAGATTATTCAAGATATTATGAAAATGACTGAAAACATCATCCGCCAGTATCCCGATCAGTATCTTTGGTTCTACAAGCGATGGCTCTATATTCCCGAAAATGCAACAGATGAGCAGAAAAAACGTTATCCGTTCTATTCGGTGAATGCCCCTCCGCGCTTCTTTTCCAAACTCTCGCCAAAGGCGTGAATTCAGTAATCTGTAACTGTTTATGAATTAGTCAGGCTGAAAATAAATTTAAAAAAAATCAATATTGGTATTGAAATCATATTTTATATAGGTATAGTTGTACCTATTAACTAAATATGAGGGAAACATGAGTAGTATTTTAAAGATTACCGAAGCTTCTTCACTGGCTTTTCATTCATCTGTTATTTTTGCAAGGGAAAAGGATAGGATGGTCTCCGCAAAGGAAATATCGAAAGAGTTGAATGTGTCTTACGATCATTTGTCAAAAGTGCTACAGAGACTTGCGAAAATGGGGATTGTGAAATCTCTCAGGGGTCCGGACGGAGGATTTAAACTTGTAAAGAATCCGGCTGATATAAAATTGATGGAGCTTTATGAGGCGATCGAAGGGCGCTTTAATTATCAGAACTGTCTGCTTGGCAAGAATGTATGCAAGTCAACTAAATGTGTGCTTGGCAAACTGAGTGAAAAAATAAACAGGGATGTTTTTGACTATTTCACGAATACCACCGTTGCAGATTTGTTATAAATTTTTACGAAGGGAAAATTTATCATGAAAAGAAATATTGTAAACATAGATGAGCACAAGTGTGATGGATGCGGGCTTTGCGTAAGTGCCTGTGCCGAAGGGGCAATTCAGCTAGTTAACGGGAAGGCGAAGCTTGTAAGTGAAATATACTGCGACGGACTGGGTGCATGCCTCGGCGAATGTCCGCAAGGGGCGATAACAATCGAGGAAAGAGACGCTTCCGCTTTTGACGAGAAAGCGGTGCATAAACATCTTGAAAAGCTTGCAGCAAAGCCTAAAAAGGAAAAGCATCAGCATTCCGGCTGTCCCGGCATGGTGGCTATGTCATTGAGCAATAAGGACAAAAACTCTTCCAGTCCGGCGAAGAGACTTGATTCCGAACTCTCGCAGTGGCCCGTTCAGATGCATCTTGTACCTCCGGTTGCACCATATTGGGATAATGCAGATTTGCTGATTTGCGCCGACTGCGTCCCTTTTGCTTTTCCAAATTTTCATTCAGAACTCCTCAAAGGTAAAAAACTTCTGATTGCATGCCCAAAACTGGATGATACTGAACCATATCTTGAAAAACTGACTACAATATTCAAGGAAAATGATATAAAAAGCATAACTGTCGCAAGGATGGAAGTCCCATGCTGCGGTGGAATTGTAATGATTGCCCAGAGAGCCCTTCAAGATTCCGGGAAAAAGATTCCCTTTTCCACGGTTATTGTCGGAATTCGCGGTGAAATATTGGATGGTAAGTAGGGTAGGCTTTCCAGCCTCATTGTTAGAATAAAGAACAACAGGTTTGAAATCCTGTCGTACTTAAGAAGTAAAAATAAAAGGAGAAGTGTAAAATCATGAAAAACACAAGAAAACTCTTGGAAACGTCAAAATCTTTTGAGCTGAAAAAACTGATTGAATACTCGAAGGATTCAATAGTAAGCCGGACAATTGCCGAAAGTAAAGCCGGAACATTGACGGTCTTCGCTTTTGACAAAGATCAGGGGCTGAGCGAGCATTCGGCTCCATTTGACGCCATTGTTCAGGTAATTGACGGAAGAGGTGAATTCACCATCGGAGGCGCTCCCGTAAAAGTGTCGGCAGGTCAGATTATAATAATGCCGGCGAATGTGCCACATGCAGTGAGGGCTTTAAGGAAATTTAAAATGCTTTTAACGATGATTAAGAAATAGTGTTCATAAAGTAACTAACTTTAAAAAAAGGAGAGAATCATGTTCTGCTATCAATGCGAACAAACGGCAAAAGGAACGGGATGTACATCATTTGGGGTATGCGGGAAAGATCCGGATACTGCGACACTTCAGGATCTGCTGGTTTATCTTGCAAAAGGAATTTCCCAGTATGCATCCAAGGCTGCTGAACTTGAGAAAAGCGACAGGGAAATAAATGTTTTTGTCGTTCAAGCCCTTTTCACCACGGTCACCAATGTCAATTTTGATTCTGCGAATGTCGCAGAAAAAATCAAAATCGGCGTGAATATAAGGGAGAAATCGAAAAAACTCTATGAAGACGCATGTAAGGCGAAGGGGAAGACCCCGGAAATACTGTCTGGCCCTGCCACATTCAAAATATCTTTGAATCTGAATGAAATGGTCAAATTGGGTGAATCTGTAGGAGTTGAAGAATCCATTAAAAAGGATGGGAATGACGTTGCCGGCCTCCAAGAGCTTCTCATGTACGGTCTTAAAGGAATGGCGGCCTATGCGGATCACGCACAGATTCTCGGTAAAGAGGATCCTGCGGTTTATGTGTTCATCAACAAAGCCTTGAGTTATCTGGCGGAAAATCCGACAGATGCAGCTGCTCTGACAGGGATCAATCTGGAATGCGGGAAAGTGAATCTCCGGGTGATGGAGCTTCTTGATGAGGCGAATACCGGCACTTACGGGCATCCTGTTCCCACTGCCGTGAAAATAAGTCACGTAAAAGGCAAGGCCATCCTTGTTTCCGGACATGATTTGAAGGATCTCGAAGTTCTTCTCAAGCAGACAGAGGGCAAGGGTGTAAATGTCTATACTCACGGGGAAATGCTCCCATGCCATGCGTATCCTGGACTCAAGAAGTTTAAGCATCTCGTAGGGAACTACGGTGGCGCCTGGCAGGATCAACGTAAGGAATTTGATGAATTTCCCGGTTCCATCCTCATGACGACAAATTGCATTCAGAAACCAAAAGACAGCTATATCGGAAGGATCTTCACAACTGGTCTTGTCCAATGGCCGGGAGCCGTCCACGTTTCAAACAATGACTTCTCTCCTGTTATCAAAGCCGCCCTTGAAGCTGAAGGTTTTAAAGATAGCGCTCCTGAAAAGACAATTATGGTCGGATTCGGACATAACGCCGTAATGAGTGTTGCAGGAACGGTTATCGATGCGGTTAAAGCCGGAGCAATAAAACACTTTTTCCTGATCGGTGGATGCGACGGGGCGAAACCGGGAAGGAATTATTATACGGATCTCGCAGTTCAGGTTCCTAAAGACTGTGTAATCCTGACACTTGCCTGCGGAAAATACCGCTTCAACAAGTTGGAATTCGGTGAAATCGGAGGAATCCCCAGGCTTCTTGATGTAGGACAGTGCAATGATGCGTATTCCGCAATCCAGATCGCCCTGGCATTGTCGAAAGCGTTCAATTGCGGGGTCAACGAACTGCCGCTCTCGATGATTTTGTCATGGTATGAGCAGAAGGCGGTTGTCATTCTGCTGACACTTCTCAGCCTCGGGATTAAAAATATCAGGCTCGGACCAACCCTCCCTGCTTTTGTGACTCCGAATGTGCTGAAAGTACTTGTTGATAATTTCAACATCATGCCTGTCACAACAGCCGAAGCCGACTTGAAGGCGATATTGAAGAAATAGGGACAAGTTCTGGACGGATGGCTGGATGTGAGAATTTTTTCTTGCAGACAGCCATCCGGCATTTTTTATCAAGGCTCCCGGAAACATTGAAAGGAGCTCTCTGGGAGTGATTGATCATGTATGAAGACACCATTGAATCCTTTTCCCGGTCTGCGGTAAAGAAAGCGCAGTTTGTGCGGAAGGATATTCTCAGATATTTTATTCTTTCGATATTGGCCGGAATTTATGTCGGATTTGGGATTATGCTCATATTTTCAATTGGCGCTCCGTTCGCACATGCCAATTCTCCTGCGGTAAAGATTCTGATGGGAGTTTCCTTCGGTATCGCCCTTACTCTAGTAATTATTGCTGGAGCTGAGCTTTTTACGGGTAACAATATGGTCATGATCATTGGAAACATGACAGGCAGAAGTAGTATTTCAGATACGGCCCTAGTGTGGATTGTAAGCCTTATTGGCAATCTTGCAGGTTCTCTACTGTTCGCTTTCCTCTGCGTCCAAACCGGATTTTTTAAAAACACAGCCCTGCTGGAATTTACAAATAATGTGGTAGCCATGAAGATGAATGCTCCCCTCACCGAGCTGTTTACGCGTGGGATATTATGCAATATGCTGGTTTGCCTGGCCATATGGATGAGCTCAAGGGTAAAAGATGATACTGCCAGAATCTTGGTGATTTTCTGGTGCCTTTTCGCTTTCATAGCCAGCGGTTTCGAGCATAGCGTGGCGAATATGTCATTGCTCGGATTTCCTCTACTTTCAGGTGATTATGCTGGAATAAGCTGGTACGGGTATTTTAGGAATATAGGCATTGTGGTTCTGGGGAATATTGTCGGTGGCGGTCTGATGATCGGAGCCGCTTACGCGTTTGTCTCGGTAAAAAGGGACAATACCGGGGGGAAATGACACAGTTGAACATCATTGTCTAATACGGGGTTGAAATGTATAAGAAGGAAAAACTTGTTGTTGTCGGATGCGGAATGGCTTCGGGGAAATTTATCGGGGAGATCATAAGCCGTGATCGCGAAAGATTCGATATTGTTGTGATTGGCGATGAAGCTCATGGCAACTACAACAGGATCAAGTTGATAAACATGCTCTACTCCGATTCGGTAGACGATGTTTTCATCCAATGTCCGGAATATTTCAAGGATAATGGCGTAAATGCAATACTTGGCGTGAAAGTTGTCGGGATAGACCGTGAAAAGAAAAATATATCATTGGGGAATAAATCTGTAATTACCTACGATAAACTTGTTCTCGCAACCGGGTCTGATCCGTTTATTCCAAAAGTTGAAGGAACAGGTCTTCCAGGTGTAATGACTATTCGCACAATGAATGATGTCGAAACGGCGAAGCAATATCTGGAAAACAGGACGAATGTGCTTGTTGTCGGTGGAGGTTTGCTCGGACTTGAGCTCGCCCTCGGACTGAAGAAAATGGGGAAACGCATCACGATTGCTCATCTCGTTGATTCACTCATGGAATTTCAATTGTGTAAGGATGCGGCATTTTACCTGCAGAGGAAGATGGAGGAGAAAGGGTTGCAATTTTTCATGGGAAACCCTGTCACCGAACTGATCGGGGATGAAACTGGCGTAAAAAAGGCGATATTGAAAAACGGGGCGGAGGTCAATGTTGATGCAGTGTTTTTCAACTGTGGAATAAAACCGAATATCAAACTCGCCTCAGAGGCGGGAATCAGGGTTAATCGCGGAATAATGGTTGACGATACATTGAAGACATCGGATGACAATATTTATGCGATAGGGGAATGTTGCGAACACCGCGGACGCGTTTACGGCCTTGTAGCTCCCGTCTGGGATCAGGCAAGGATGTTATCCTCCATTCTGCTGGGGGACGACGTTTTTTATGCAGGCTCTGAAATACCTCCAACCAAGCTGAAAAGCGATTTTCCTGTCATAACCATGGGCAAGTTCAATGAGCATGTCGGGGATGAAATTGCCGTTTTTGAAGACAAGAATTCCCTAATCTATAAGAAACTTATCATTCGTGACGATAAAATTATCGGAGCAAATCTCGTCGGGGAAGATTTAAACGCCGATGGTATATCTCTGGCTTATGTGGCAAAACTTCCAATCCCTTCGCGTAGGGCCGATATCCTTTTCCCGGGAGCATCTTCATCGGAAACCATTATGGACGCATCATCCTGGCCAGATGACGCTCCAATCTGCGACTGTAACGCAGTAAATGCCGGAAAAATACGAAAATCTATAAAAAATGGTGCAGACACCGTTTCAAAAGTGATGGGCGTAACACGTGCCGGAACCGGGTGCGGAAATTGTAAGGGGAAACTTAGGGCGCTTCTGATATCTGAAATTGGCGAACTTAAGGAAGATTCTGCAGATAAATACTATGTTCCGGGAATTCCCCTTAATCGGGAAGATTTAAATGAACACATAGTTAAGAATGAATACAAATCTGTTTCTTCAGTGATAAGCTCTTTCGGCGGAAAAGCCATTGATGATCCCAAAACACGCATGGGGTTGGATTATCTTCTAAATTACATATGGAAAGGGATTTACGACATAGAATATGATTCAAAGTCAGCCAATGACCGTTATCACGGGAACATACAGAAGGACGGCACATTTAGTGTCATACCGCGGATTCATGGTGGAGTTGCGGATCCCAACTGCCTGTCAAAAATCGCGAGCGTAGCAAAAGAGTATGGACTCACAGTCAAGATTACGGGAGCCGACAGGATAGGCCTGTATTCTGTGAAAAAAGAAGACCTTGATGCGGTATGGGAAAAGCTGGGTTGCGAGTGCGGATATGCATACGCAAAAACGTTCCGGGCGGCAAAATCATGTGTTGGAACGGAATTCTGCAGATTCGGAGTCGGCGACTCAATGACCCTTGGAAGGAAAATGTGCGATCGATACCGTGGGATGACAGGCCCTGCGAAATTCAAAATGGGCGTATCCGGATGCCCCCGCAATTGCGCTGAGGCAACGATAAAGGATTTCGGAGTGGTTGCTGTCGAGGGGGGCTGGGATATTTTCATAGGAGGAAACGGTGGTGCGAAAGTCGTGGTTGCGAAAAAAATCGCCCGCGTTAAAACACATGAAGAAGTGATGAAAATAGCCGATCGGTTTTATGAGTATTACCGTCTACATGGCAAATATCTGGAACGGACCTCCCCTTTTGTGGATAGGATAGGCGTTGAAAAAATCACTGACTCAATCCTTTATGAAACTCCCGAAAAACTTAAAAAACTTGAAGCCGATTTCTCTGTGGCGATTTTAAACATTGAAAATCCATGGAATAATCGTCATAACTTGTTGCAAGATAAGTATGTTAGTAAAATTATTCCCTCGACAGATATCTGGTTTTCTGTTACCGAACTGAATGAAATTTCTCCCGGAGAATCAAAACTGGTCAAGACTTCGAAAGGTAGGTTTGCCGTATTTCATACAAGGAACGGGAAATGGATTGTCACCGAACCGGAATGCCCGCATGAGAAAGGCCCCATAGTTGATAGCATCTACGGGAATGGAAGGCTTCACTGCCCCCTGCACAATTATTCGTTCGATACAAAATCAGGCAAATCCAACTCGGATGAAATTGGAAGTTTGAAGATTTATGAAAACAGAATTGATGACAACGTCCTGCAGATCCGCTTAATGTAATATTCCTTATTTAGCCTCATTGTAAGCCCATGCGGCATACTAGATTACATTAAAATGCTTCGAATCATTGGAAAATTATTTTGATTGTGTTATTTTAGAGGCCTTTGGAAAAACCAGGGCGTGGTAGCCAAGTGGTAAGGCAAGGGTCTGCAAAACCTTTATTCGTGGGTTCGATTCCCACCCACGCCTCCAGTTCAGTTTTAAACGTGATTCTTCAGTGTGGTTTTGAAGATCAAATGCCTCCCGTGAATATGATTTCAGCATTATTTTGAGTTCAAATTGAAAATATATTGAAAATATTTCAAATTATACTTGCACAGAAAATAATGAGCAGTATCTTATCAACCGCTTCAAATAAAAGCGAATGTTTTTTGAAAGAAGATTTTTGTCAGACCTTGACAAAATTATAATCTCTGATATACTTACTAATCGCAGAATAATGCGATATAAAATTTAACCGGTTATTTAACAGGCGAGCGGCCAGTCGGGACAAGATGGTTAGCTTGCTTTTTTAACGCCGGGAGTTCTTTGAAAACTGAATAGTGCGATGTGTCCGTTTAATTACTTTGACTTTTAAAATGGTCAAAAGATAGAAAATAGAGCAATATTAGATTCTCCATAAAAGGGAATTAAAATTTCTTTCGGAGAGTTTGATCCTGGCTCAGAACGAACGCTGGCGGCATGGATTAGGCATGCAAGTCGAACGGGATCTGAAATGTTCAAGTAGCAATATGAGAATATTTCAGTGAGAGTGGCGAAAGGGTGAGGAACACGTGAGTTACCTGCCCCTAAGTTTGGAATAACCTTCCGAAAGGAGGGCTAATGCCGAATGTGGATTACCCGTAAGGGGGACATCTAAAGGTTTACCGCTTAGGGATGGGCTCGCGTCCTATCAGCTTGTTGGTGAGGTAATGGCTTACCAAGGCAATGACGGGTAGCTGGTCTGAGAGGATGGTCAGCCACACTGGGACTGAGACACTGCCCAGACTCCTACGGGAGGCTGCAGTCGAGAATCTTCCGCAATGGGCGCAAGCCTGACGGAGCAATGCCGCGTGAAGGATGAAGGTCTTCGGATTGTAAACTTCTGTCACTGGGGACGAATAAATGACGGTACCCGGAGAGGAAGTCACGGCTAACTACGTGCCAGCAGCCGCGGTAATACGTAGGTGACTAGCGTTGTTCGGATTTATTGGGCGTAAAGGGTCCGCAGGGGGCCGGCTAAGTCTGATGTGAAATACCAAGGCTCAACCTTGGAACTGCATTGGAAACTGGTCGGCTAGAGTATCGGAGAGGAGAATGGAATTCCTGGTGTAGCGGTGGAATGCGTAGATATCAGGAGGAACACCAAAGGCGAAGGCAGTTCTCTGGACGATTACTGACCCTCAGGGACGAAAGTATGGGGATCAAACAGGATTAGATACCCTGGTAGTCCATACTGTAAACGTTGTGAACTTGACGTGGGAGGATTTAGTCCCTTCCGTGTCGTAGCTAACGCGATAAGTTCACCGCCTGGGGACTACGGCCGCAAGGCTAAAACTCAAAGGAATTGACGGGGGCCCGCACAAGCGGTGGAGCATGTGGCTCAATTCGATGCAACGCGAAGAACCTTACCTGGATTTGACATATATTTGACAGTTGTGGAAACACAATCTTCCTTCGGGACAGATATACAGGTGCTGCATGGCTGTCGTCAGCTCGTGCCGTGAGGTGTTCGGTTAAGTCCGGCAACGAGCGCAACCCGTGTCGTTAGTTACTAACAGGTAATGCTGAGAACTCTAGCGAGACTGCCCGTTACTAAGCGGGAGGAAGGAGCGGATGACGTCAAGTCCGTATGGCCTTTATATCCAGGGCTGCACACGTGCTACAATGGTCGGTATAATGGGATGCGAAATCGCGAGGTGGAGCAAATCCTTAAAACCGGCCCCAGTTCAGATTGGAGTCTGCAACTCGACTCCATGAAGTTGGAATCGCTAGTAAAGGCGTATCAGCTACGACGCCTTGAATACGTTCCCGGGCCTTGTACACACCGCCCGTCACATCATGGGAGCTAATTGCACCCGAAGTCGTTGACTCAACTTGCAAAAGAGAGAGGCGCCGAAGGTGTGGTTAGTGACTGGGATGAAGTCGTAACAAGGTAGCCGTAGGGGAACCTGCGGCTGGATCACCTCCTTTCTAAGGAGTAATCCTGAGCTTGTCTCAGGATACGGCTAAACTCCCGCTGAAAAGCGGGATGTAGAGAATGGAAACATTTTCAACACGGACACATCGTACTATTCAGTTATTAAAGAATATTGTTCTTTGAATTATCAATAAGGGGCTATAGCTCAATTGGCTAGAGCGCCAGCTTTGCAAGCTGGATGTTAAGGGTTCGAGTCCCTTTAGCTCCACCAGTCTACTGGAGACAGTTAGGCGAGTGGAGTATAGAGGGTGTAAAAACTCTAGCTTGTATTATTGAAGTGGCCAGGACCTGCCTTACGGAGTCCCGCAAGGCGGGACATACTTAGGGCGCATAGCTCAGCTGGTTAGAGCGCGTCTCTGATAAGGACGAGGTCTCTGGTTCAAATCCAGATGCGCCCACCATCATGTGAATATATATCATGGTAGGCAGATTATAATTTTGATTTTTAGGCGTAATGCCTTAAAATATGGATTCTCAAAATCCGTTGTTCATTGAAAATTAAAGAGAAGAATAGGGTAAATGAATTAACTTTCATTTATGCAACTTTGTTGAGGTTAAAATTATTTTGGTGATCAAGCTGCTAAGGGCTCAGGATGGATGCCTTGGCACTGGTTGGCGATGAAGGACGTAGTAAGCTGCGATAAGCTTCGGGGAGTGGCAAACACGCTTTGATCCGGAGATTTCCGAATGGAGCAATCCGTTTCGAGTAATGTCGAAACATCTCAGTCTGAATACATAGGGCTGAGAGGCAATACCCAGAGAAGTGAAACATCTCAGTATCTGGAGGAAAAGAAATCGAGAGAGATTCTGTGAGTAGTGGCGAGCGAAAACAGAACAGCCTAAACCATGGTGTTTACACTGTGGGGTTGCGGGACCTTGATATGGCATGTGCTGACGTTAGCAGAATGGATTGGAAAGTCCAGCAAGATAGGGTGATAGCCCCGTATGCGAAAACTGAAGCCAGCCTAGAGGTATCCCAAGTAGGGCGGAGCACGTGAAACTCCGTTTGAATCCGGGGGGACCACCTCCCAAGGCTAAATACAAACCAGTGACCGATAGTGAACTAGTACCGCGAGGGAAAGGTGAAAAAGTACCCCGAGAGGGGAGTTAAAAGTACCTGAAATCCTGTGCCTACAAAGTGTGGGAGTCCTGTGTAAACGGGATGACCGCGTGCCTTTTGCATAATGAGCCTGCGAGTTACTTCTATACAGCAAGGTTAAGCCATGTGCGGAGCCGAAGCGAAAGCGAGTGCGAATAGCGCGTTAAGTTGTATGGAGTATACCCGAAACCGTAGTGATCTATCCATGGCCAGGCTGAATCTCCGGTAACACGGAGTGGAGGGCCGAACCTATTGGTGTTGAAAAATCACGGGATGAGTTGTGGATAGGAGCGAAAGACCAATCAAACTCGGTAATAGCTGGTTCTCTTCGAAATAGCTTGAGGGTTAGCCTTATGTTAATTAGTTTGCGGGGGTAGAGCACTGACTGTTAGAGGGTCCTTACCGGGATACCAAAAACTATCAAACTCCGAATACCGTAAACCGTATCATAGGAGTCAGACAGTGGGGGATAAGCTTCATTGTCAAGAGGGGAAAAGCCCAGACCATCAGTTAAGGTCCCTAATTTAGACTAAGTGGAGTCGTAAAGGATGTGGAGTTGCTATGACAGCCAGGATGTTGGCTTAGAGGCAGCCATCATTTAAAGAACGCGTAATAGCGCACTGGTCGAGTGATTCCGCGCCGAAGATGATCGGGACTAAAGTCTAAAACCGAAACTGTGGATTTTATCCGCAAGGATAAAGTGGTAGAAGAGCGTTGTATGCGGGTTGAAGCCATCCTGTAAAGGTTGGTGGACTGCATACAAGTGACCATGCAGGCATGAGTAGCGAAAAACCAGATGAGAATTCTGGTCACCGAAAACCTAAGGTTTCCTGGGGAAGGTTCGTCCTCCCAGGGTTAGTCGGACCTAAGGCGAGGCCGAAAGGCGTAGTCGATGGACAACAGGTTAATATTCCTGTACCATCTTGTTTGAGCGATGAAGGGGTGCAGTATGCTAAATCAGCTGCCGATTGAAAGTGGCAGTCTAAGGCTGTAGGACGACTGGTAGGCAAATCCGCCGGTCATTAAGTCTGAGAGCTGGGGACATGGAGTCTTCGGACAAAGTGGATTGGTTGATGCTATGCTGACTAGAAAAGCTTCTAAGCGTTGATAACAAGGTGTCCGTACCGTAAACCGACACAGGTAGGTAAGGCGAGAAGCCTCAGGTGCGCGAGAGTAACCACGTTAAGGAACTCGGCAAATTGACCCCGTAACTTAGGGAGAAGGGGTGCCTTTAACCGTGAAGGAATTTACTTCCGGAGCGGATAAGGGTTACAAAAAAGAGGCCCAGGCGACTGTTTAACAAAAACACAGCACTATGCAAACTCCGAAGAGGAAGTATATGGTGTGACACGTGACCAATGCCGAAAGGTCAAGCTAAGGTGTTAGCAGCAATGCGAAGCTCTGAAGCGAAGCCCCGGTGAATGTCGGCCGTAACTATAACGGTCCTAAGGTAGCGAAATTCCTTGTCGGGTAAATTCCGACCTGCACGAATCGTGTAACGATCTGGGCACTGTCTCAACGTGGATCTCGGCGAAGTTGTAATTCCGGTGAAAATGCCGGATACCCGCAGTAAGACGGAAAGACCCCGTGAACCTTTACTGTAATCTGATATTGGTATTTGTTTCTTCATGTGTAACATAGGTAGGAGACTTTGAAGTCCTTCCGCTAGGGAGGATGGAGTCGTCAGTGAAATACTACCCTTGAATAAGTGAATATCTAACCGCGACCCTGTATAACCAGGCGCAGGACATTGTCAGAGGGTCAGTTTGACTGGGGCGGTTTTCTCCCAAATTGTAACGGAGAAGCGCGAAGGTACACTCAGCACGGTTGGCAATCGTGCGCGGAGCGTAAGAGTAGAAGTGTGCTTTACTGTAAGACCGACGGGTCGAGCAGTTACGAAAGTAGGCTCTAGTGATCCAGTGATTGAATGTGGAATCGTCATTGCTCATCGGACAAAAGGTACTCTGGGGATAACAGGCTGATCGCGTCCAAGCGTCCATAGCGACGACGCGGTTTGGCACCTCGATGTCGGCTCATCACATCCTGGGGCTGAAGAAGGTCCCAAGGGTTCGGCTGTTCGCCGATTAAAGTGGTACGCGAGCTGGGTTCAGAACGTCGTGAGACAGTTCGGTCCTTATCTACTGCGGGCGTAGGATATTTGATGGGAACATTCCTTAGTACGAGAGGACCGGGAATGAGTAACCTCTGGTGTTCCAGTTGTTCCGTCAGGGGCATTGCTGGGTAGCTACGTTAAGAAAGGATAAGCGCTGAAAGCATCTAAGCGCCAAGCCTGCCCAAAGACTAGATATCCCTTATACATAAGTATACTAAAGGCTGGTCGAAGACTACGACCTTGATAGGCTGGAAGTGTAAGTGCAGCAATGCATTCAGCGTACCAGTACTAATCAGCCGTGAGGCTTGATTACCTTTTTTTCAATCGTCGATGTGAATATTGAATGGACGATTGGGAAAAAGAATAAGATATATATACTCACAAAATTGCAACCTATTCTTCTCTTTTTTCTTATAAACTCAGTCATTTGTGACTGTTTGAATTTTTCCCGGTGCCCATAGCGAGAAGGTTACACCCGTTCCCATTCCGAACACGGACGTTAAGGGTCTCTGCGGCGATGGTACTACACAATAGAGTGTGGGAGAGTAGCACGGTGCCGGGATTTTTTTTATCTGTATCTTTTTTCATCGGCGGAAAGATGAAAAATCCAGACACTTGTTTAACCCTGATTCTGTAAAAAGCGGAATCAGGGTTTTTTATTTGCCTGAGGGAGGGGATAGGGAGAAAGATTTAATGATGCTCCTGACTGACTCTTTATGCGGCAGTTTTATTCTTCAGACAGGCATCCTTGAATATATCCTTCAGCACATCTAGGATTTCCCTGCTGTCAAATGCTGAAATAATTTGATTTCTTGATGCTTCATTACGGAGTCCGCGCACTATGTTTCTCAAAATCTGCACCTGTGAGTCTTCGTTTGTAAATGGTGTAAGTATCAGGAATACCAGTTTTGCAGGTTTTCCGTCCGGAGAGTTCCATTCAATTCCACTTTCAGATCTTCCAAAAATAACCACGGGTTTGTCTATTGACCTGATTCTTGCATGTGGGACAGCTAATCCTTCTTCAAGGCCCGTACTCATCTCGTCCTCTCTTTTCTTTACCAGATCATAAACTTCAGCCTGTGTTAAATTTGTAGATGCCGCTCCATGTGAACAAAGTTCTCTTAGAGCCGAATCCTTATCGTTTGCATTAATTTCAGAGATAATGTTTTCCCTTGCAAAGAATTCGAGGAAGCTGACCTGCTTTCTGATTTTTAGGGCGTATGCGATTAAAGGGCCCAGGGAAACAGATGAAGCCAGTGTTCCGAAAATTATTGAGACAAATACAGTCTGCGTGATAAGTCCGGCATGCAAGGCTATCATGCTTACCACAATTTGCATTTCTCCGCCGGCAACGTGAGATAAGGAAATTAGCAGGATATTTGAGCGAGGCTGTTTTGTGAAAAGGACTCCAACCCACGCTCCGGCAAATCTTCCGACCGTTCCAACTGTAAAAACAAAGGCGGCAATCATAAAATCAAAGTTTTTAAGGACATCTAGGTTTAATCCGATTGTTGCAAAGAATAACGGTACGAATATAGAGTAAACCATCTGTGAAATGACTTGACGGGTCTTTTCCGACAGCGCCCGTGCTTCACCCGCCATAATGCCGGCAATAAAGAATCCGAATAGGGCATTTATGCCGATAAGAGCCGTCATTGTTCCGCACGCCAGTCCTAGAAGCACAATAAATGTCAGAGATGATCCGGGCTCCGGCAGTTTGACTTTTTGTATGCCTGAAATCACTTTATTTGTAAAAAGTCTGCCATATGAAAGACAAAGGAATGTAAATCCTGTTGTTGCTAGGATGATTACAGTAGCATTCATGAAATTAACTTCAGAGCTTGTGAAAAAGCCGAGAATCAATGTAAAGGCTACCCATCCGAGGATGTCGTTCACAGTCAAGGCCGACATGATAAGAAAGCCGAGGTCTGTCTTGTAAAGATTGAAATTCTGTAAAATCCTGGCTGTGACCGGAAGGGCGCTGACAGTCATGACTGCGGCCATAAATAGTGCAAACATAAGCCTGTCATTAGGATTACCGATATATTGGCTTGGCAGAAAATAACAGGGAATAAAAGCTAGCATCATCGGAATGATAAGTCCTGTTATCGCGATTATGAGCGCATCGCTCCTTTGTCGCCAAGCGCTTGAAAAATCCAGTTCTAGACCAGTGTCAAGAAGGAAAAAGAGTATTCCTATCCATGCGACCGTTTCAAGCATGCTTTTTTGAATATCATTATTCGGGAAGATTAAATTATGCAGTTCCGGTGCATATCTTCCTAAGATGCTGGGACCTAGGATGACGCCGACGAGTATTTCGGCAACAATTGCAGGCTGTCCCCTCCTCCGTAGCATTTCACCAAAAAATTTTGAAAGTCCCAGGAGAATGAATATCTCTATCAGGAATATGATTATGTTTTTTTCATTAAGACAGGTCATATCAAGATCCATAATTATATTGACTAATCAATTTTAATATAGTTTTTCATTTAAATAAATACCTCTTTGAATTTATTATAAAGGAAAACTATAATCGTAAAAACTTGGTAAGGCCTCTTTTCTGGTATAAATTATGCTGAAATAAACTTATAATAAGGGCTTATATCATCAATCAGGTGCTTAAATTATGAGTGTAAAAAAGAAGCAGAACGGGCAGGCAATTGTTGAACTTACGGTTTCCCTGGTGGGAATCATTGCCGTTTTCTGCGGGTTTTTACTTATTTCAAAGCTCAGCGTCAAAAATGTCGACAATATTATCAAGGCCAGAGGATATGCGGATGATAATGCGGTAAATTCAATAATAGGTAATCCAGGACATTTGATGCTTTCATGGGATAATGGAGCCGATAATTACATGTATACGGCTGATGATGGACGTGTTGCTGGTGTTTTTGCTGATCCTGCTCTTTTTTCTGGAGAGCTTCAAAATGATGTTTTTAGTCTCAGGAGTGATTTATCAATGCCTTACATTCGTAATAATTATACGCCAAATGTCGGGGATCCAGGTTTTATTTTTTTAACGGCTGCCGGACTCACTTCCGGATTTAATTCTTCGTCAGTCCTGCTTGATGACCTAGAACGGTTTTTGTATGTTAATAGCGCCAGTATTACCATTCAAGATGAAATCTATATGCCTTTTACGAGTGGAAACTAATGTAAGTATCCTGGAAATCCCGTAAATCCTGTCGAAGTATCTTAAATCCCGGCGAAGCCGGTTAAGTTCAAGGTTAAGGAATTTCAAAGTTTTTAAAAGATTCCAAGTGGCCGAGTGACCAAGTGCGAAAGTTCTAAAGTTTGGCTTAAAACTTAACACTTAACACTTAAAACTGACCGACGACTAGCGACCAGCGACTGACGACCGAAGTTGCGGCTTCCAGCCGTCCAATTAAAAAATTATGGAGGAAAGCAGAATTGAATCCAAAAATAAAGATAATGTCCCTGAAGAAGGCATCTGCTTGGAGGAATGATCTGAGACAGTCCGGGAAGAGACTGGTTATTACGAATGGATGTTTTGACATACTTCACCGAGGCCATGCCGAATATCTTTCAAGAGCCAGGAAATGCGGGGATGCTCTTCTTATTGCAATTAATTCCGATGCATCTGTGAGGGCTATCAAAGGTAAATCCCGGCCGATTGTATGTGAAAATGACAGAGCCTATCTTCTGGCAAGCCTGATTTATGTTGATGCGGTTGTAATTTTTAACGCTCCCAGATGTACGGATCTTTTTCTTGCATTAAAACCGGATATTTATGTGAAGGGCGGAGATTACAATATTGACAATATTGACAGGGAAGAAAAAGCAGCACTCTTGAGTGTAGGGGCAAAGATTAAATTCATAAAATTCATTCCCGGTCTTTCCACAACTGAGATCCTGAGGAAAATCACATCGTAATCGGGTTATTTTTTTCAGGAACCCTGAAAAAAATTATAAATTTACGTTAAGGCAAAGTTGATGAATCCCAAGACAGCCTAAAGGCTGGACTCCAAATTTTGGAGTTCACACTTTAGTGTGTCTTCTCGGACTGAGTTGCGGCAGAGCCGCTTAATTTCTGGATTCAATGGAGCTTATCTTTTCACGGACAGATTCCGGGTTTAAATCGGGGCTATAGGTTTCAGCGGCGATTTTCCAATATTTCAAGGCTTTGTCTTTTTCTCCAAGCGCATTGTAGATATCGCCCGCATGATCTGCGATTACCGCATCAGGAGAACCTCCACCTGAACTTAATGATTTTTCCATGTACGTTTTTGCCGACTTATAGTCTTTTTCCCTGAATAAGACCCATGCCATGCTGTCCAGATATGCGGGATTCCCCCCTTCCTTGGCAATTGCAGTTTCGATCAGTTTTTTAGCATAATCAAGATCTTTATTTTTAACGGCCAATACGTATCCGAGGAAATTTGCAGTTTCAGGGTCATCAGGATGTTTTTCAATTTGTTTTTTCAATATATCTACGGTTTTTTCAAACATGTCCGCCTTGTCGCAGAAAGCTGCATAAGTAAGATAGAATTCATTGCTTAGAAAATCATTCCTCTTTTTTGAGAGGGCGATTTTTTCAGATTCTTCCATTGCTGAAACGGCCTGTCTGTAACGATTTTCTTTTCCGTGGCATATCGCTGTAATGTATTTGGCTTCAGGCAGATCTGGAACTTTATCCAATTTTAAAATAGCCCTGTCGTATTTACCCATTTCGAAATATGATATGCCGAGCTGATAAATGGCAACTGGATTGAAATCCGGACTTAAAAGAAGAAGCCATTCAAACGATTTTGCCGCTTCCGGGAAATTCCTGATCATCAGTGCTGAATGTCCGAGCTCGTAATAACAAAACGGATCCGAATTGTTTTTCAGGGATATTTTCTTCCAGATTCTATACGAACAGCCGTATTGTCCCCATTCCCCATATACGGACGCGAGAAGTCTCAGAGCGTATTCATTTTCAGGAATAGAAACCAGAGTGTTGAGAATTATACGTTCGGAATTTTCAAAAAGCCTGTATCTCTTGTTAATTTCAAGAATGGGGACAAGTTCCAGCACCGCAGGCAGTTTTGTCTTATTGGCAGATGAAGACTGAAGTAACCCGTTCCAGGTTGTTTCGCATGCTTCAAGATTCTCATCCATTTTCTTCCTGAATCTGCGCTTAGTCCAGCCTGAAAAAAAACCGTCTTCTCCCTGATCGGCCCTGAGAGAAAAGAAAATCGCCGCATAAGTTCTTATCTTGTAGTTTTTTGACATACTTTCATCTTTAAGGACTTTGTCAAAGAAAAATTCACCTTTATCGAACATTTTAAGTTTACTGTAAAGATCTCCAAGACAGTATACGAGGTTCACGATACTCTTGCTTTGATCCTTGTTCTCGATGGGAAATGCGACTGTGTTGAAACACTGTTCCAGAAGTATGATAGCTTCGGGGTTCTTTTTCAGGCATATCATTGCGGACGCGGTCGATAAATTAAGATCAATCGCTTCCGGATGTTTTTTTGCCATTGGCAGAAAAATATCAATGCATTCTTGATATTCCCTATTTTTGAACCATTCGCCTGCAAGTATCATAATAGGTAAGCGGGCTTCAGGGTTTTTCCTGATAGAATCGGCAAGATGTTTCTTTGCTGAAGGTGTAAGCTCTTCACTGTCAACCATTTCTAGACACCCAACAGCAAAATCACCCAGGGATTTTGCTGAATCATACTGTTCTTCGCTGAGAATCTCTTTTTTTTCAATATCATTAAGGCAAGTAGATGAATCTGACTTTATATCAATTGCCACCAGATGTGGAAGACTTAAGAAGATTATGAATGCAAATGGGATGAATTTTGACATTTTTACGTCTTTTCGGACGAAATTAAAAATCCCGGCGCAGCTGGAAAGCTGACGCCGGAAAAAAATTATGAGGTCAAAACAGGACTATTTATTCTTATGGCGGTTGGCGCGAAGCATTTTTCTGCGCTTATGCTTCGATATCTTTTTGCGACGTTTTTTTCTAAGATTACCCATTGGTATTCTTTTCCTTCTTTAAAAAGATTTATAATTATCTCGTAAAAATAATTTAAAAACTGCACTATACAAGTATCTATTATAAAATGGTCACTCAAAAAAACAATTTTATCAATATACCGGCGATAATTCTCTGTGTTGTCATTGTTTCTGTGTTCTCGGTATCATTAATAAGGGAAAATTACCGGGAATTGTTTTCATCGGGTAAGGTTGAAGCGGTCAATAAAGATGCGTTTAAATGGATGGAAGCGGTAAAGGGGAACAATCAGACCAAGGCCATTCTTTATGCTTTGCGGATATGCGGGGGCTGCGAAATGAAGATTCTCCCGGATTCTGATTATCTCAAAGTGGTCAGTGACCTTAGGATAAGCACTCTTCTCCTTAACGCCCCTTTCAGCAGATATGATTTCCTCAGATGGAAAGATGCTTTTTCCATAAAGGAGTTCACTGGGGGCGCGACCGAGGGGAAACCCGACGATATTGAAGCTGTGTTCTCCGCACTTATGAACAATGTTGAATATCGACAGACACCGGAGGGGTCTCCACAGGCGCTGACCATGGTTGAAATCATTGAAAGAGGATATGGAAACACCCATGAAACGGTAAGGGTGCTCAGTGAATGCGCTTATCAGATGGGTTATGATGTCCAGACAGTTACACTTTTCGATGATTCCGGGAATATTGTTCATGTGGTGTGCGAAATCCGCGGCAAGGGGAAATCCATGGTTGCCGACGTGCGCTTCAGGAAATTCTGGAAAAACATGACATTTGCGAAGCTCGCGGAAAATCCGGCGGACGTATCCGGATTATGGCCGGAGAATACGGTGAAGGCGATGAAAAATCATGTTTATGGAATCCCCTCGGAATTCCAGGATTATAAGATGTACAATCAGGAGCTCTCGGAAAATTTAAAGGGTGCAGGAAGCGGGGATATTCCTGTTTTCGGGTCTGACCCGAAAAAAAGGATTGAGGCTTATTTAAAATATTTTCCATCTGGAGAAAATTTTATTGTCACGTATTGGCGATACCCTTTTTATGCGCTGGTTTCCCGTCCTGATTTTCCAAATGGATGGAGGCTGGACTACGGGAAACTGCTGGAGAAATAAATTATTATTTTTAAAATCGGTATTTATGTTTAGAATTTTAAAATTGCAGTACTATAGTTTTCTCTCACAGGAATTTATCCAAGTGAAACACACATGTCAGGAACCATAATGAACAAGATTAGAAGCAACTCATATAAGGAAGCCGGCGTAGATATTGATCTTGCAGGTGAACTTCTCGGTAAAATGAAGAAAAAATTTGAGAAGGCCCGGCGGCCTGAAATGCTTGCTCCTATAGGAGGGTTTGGCGGCCTTTTTCAATTGGATTTGAAAAAATATAAAAATCCGGTCATGGTTTCCAGCATTGACGGCGTGGGGACAAAGCTGATGGTCGCCATGATGATGAACCAGTATTATTCTATCGGTTATGACATAGTCAATCACTGCATAAACGACATATCGGTACAGGGGGCCGAACCTCTTTATTTCCTTGATTACATCGGGATAGGCAAGCTCAGGAGCCCGCTTTATGAAGAGGTGCTCACTGGAATATCTGATGCATGCCATGAGGCGGGATGCGCTCTTCTCGGGGGGGAAACCGCCGAAATGCCAGGGATGTACGGTGATGATTTTGACCTTGTCGGTGTTATAAATGGCATTGTTGAGAAAGACCAGATTATCACCGGCGAGAAAATCAAGCCGGGACATATTGCAATAGGTCTTGCTTCAAACGGCCTTCACACCAATGGATATAGCCTTGCAAGGCGCGTTCTTTTCCAGCAGTGCGGATACACCATTGATACGGAACTCAAGGAGCTCGGAGAGACAATAGGAGAAGCCCTTTTAAAGCCACATATCTCATACTGGCCAGCTGTTAAGAAGGCCATGTTGAAAAAACTGCCTCTTGACGGTATAGCTCATATCACAGGTGGCGGACTGTATGACAATGTTCCAAGAATTCTTCCGAAAAACGTCAATGTTGTTTTTGACAGCAAGGCAATGCCCGTTCCTCCAATCTTCTCCCTTATCGTAGAGGAAGGGACGATAGCCCGCGAAGAAGCGTACAGAGTATTCAATATGGGGATAGGGATGGTGTGGTTTGTCCCTGAAAAATCAGCTGCCGCCGCAGTTAAAGTATGCACAGGCGCGGGATTTGACGCCGATGTAATCGGTAAAGTCGTAAAAGGCTCCAGAAAAGTCATCGTAGAATAAAATTTTCCTGCGGAAACTTTTATCGGGTGATAACTTTATTGTCTTCCTTCTGATCGGCGGTGAGACCGATTCCCAGGCGCTTATGCCATACTGCAATAATCGGACTGGCGACAAAGATCGAAGAATAAGTTCCGGCAACCACACCGACCAGCATCACGAACACGAAGTCCCTCATCGAATTTCCACCCATGGCATACATGATGAGTGTGACCAGGAAAACAGTAAATGAGGTGATAATAGTTCTGCTCAGGGTCTGGTTGATGCTTAAATTTATGATTTCCTTGTAAGATTTGTTTTTCACCAGTCCGACATCCTCCCTGATCCGGTCAAACACGATAATTGTGTCATTGACGGAATACCCGAGAATTGTCAGCAATGCGGCAACGACCTGAAGTGAAAGCTCGCCACCCATGAAAAGGAATATTCCGGTCGCAATCAGAATATCATGCATATTTGCGATAGTCGCGGCCACACCGTACGCGAATTCAAATCTGAATGACAAATAGACCACCATGCCTATGTTTGCCAGGATGAAGGCGATGATTGCGGCTTTTGAAAATTCCCAGCCGATAAGGCCACCGATGGAAACTTCCTCTCCTTTGATAAGGTTAGATTTCGGGAAAGACTTATTCAGCGCTTCCCTGATTTGCTCAACTGGATTTATAGCCCTGCTTGCACCATCAATGCTGAGTTCCTTGGAAGGTAGCAGTATTTCAATGACTTTGCTGTTTTTGGCCATATTTGTCTTGTAAGAAACCTTTGCGGACGGGAACCCGACTTTTGCCAGTTCATCAGTAACCGTCATTTCTGGAATTCTCTCACTGTATTCATAGGTGAGTCGTGTTCCACCGGTGAAGTCTATTCCGAAAATGGCCTTGCCCTTATAAACCATAAAACCAAGTACTAGCACCACCACTACGCATGAGACGGGAAGCATTGTGTGCCCGATCTTGACGAAATCAATATTTGGCTTTGAGAAGAATTTAAGCATTCTCATTGTTCTGAAGGTCGTATATTTCGCCATGATGTCAAATACGAGTCTTGTAATGAAAAGAGAGGTGAAAAGGTTGAGGGTTATACCGAGGGTGAGCGCGATTGCGAAACCCTTGATTGCCCCTGTTCCGAACCATATCAGGATTACACCAGTAAGGATTGTAGTCAAGTTGGAATCTAGGATTGTCAGGAACGCCCTGTCGAATCCGGCCTCCACGGCATTTATCAGCGTTTTTTTGTTTTCCAACTCCTCCCGTATTCGTTCATAGATAAGAACGTTTGCATCAACGGCCATACCTATTGTCAGGATGATACCTGCAATACCTGGAAGTGTCAGCGTGCAGTTGAAAGCGGCAAGGCCGCCGAGCAGGAGCACAATATTGAGGATGAGTGCGATATTCGCAACAATACCGGCCTTCATGTAATAAATAGCCATGAACAGGAATACCATTACAAATGAAACAAGCCCCGTAAGTATACTGTTCCTGAGGGAAGATTCGCCGAGAGTCGGGTCGGTGTCGAATACCCCCTGCACGTCAATTTCAACAGGAAGGCTTCCGCTCATCAGCGCATTTGAAATGTTGCTGGCCTCATCTTTTGAGAATTGACCCGTAATCTGTGCCTGTCCTCCTTCAATGGCACCCTGTATTACTGGTGCAGAATAGAGGGTCCCGTCAAGAACAATGGCAAGTTGGCGCTGTACATTTTCCCTTGTGACTTTTCCGAACTCGGCCGCTCCCTTTGCATTAAAGGAGAGACTGATGTATCTCTGTCCGAACTGGTCAACGGTCGGACCGGCGTTGGTGATGTTTTTTCCTGTCATTTCCGGGCGTATCTTGATGAAATAAGTGAGTTTCTGTGGTTTTTTGCCGGGCTTGTTTTCAAGCATATCCATTTTTCTGTAGCCGACAGGAGCTGAAAATTTGATTTTCTCATTTTCCGGCAGGGAATTGTATGTGGCTACAAGCTCGTCATTTTTCGGATTGACCAGGCAAAACTCGAGTTTTGCCGACATTTTAATGAGATTGAGGAGTTTTAGTTTCTCTTCCTTGGAGACAAGCGGAGCCTTCAACGAAATATATTTGCCTCCGGCAGGAGAAATTTCAGTTTCATATATTTTCTGGCTCTCAAGGCGGTTTCTTATGACTTCAATCGCCGCGTCCCTGTATTTGTTGAAATCGCTGTCGCTTGTGACCGTGACTTTTCCATCATCATCCTTTTTGGATTTGAGTTCAAGGAGGAATTCCACCCCGCCGTTGAAATCCAGACCGAGCCTTATCGAACTGCTTGCCTGTTCCCGGATGTAGCTTATGACATCTCGGTTGTTTACAGCATTTTTAACTTCCACGTACTGATTGAGATCCACTCCAAGCTCGGTAGCCGCTTCATCAAGGGCGGCAACGGCGTACATTTTCTTTTCATCCCTGTTTTTTTCCGCAAGGGTCAGTACGCTCTGTATGGTGGCATCGTTCTTTTTCAGTTTGTTTTTGAATACCTTGAATATGTCCTGCTGCTGAAGCGGATACATTGACCACACAAAAACAAGGGTCACGATCAACGCAAAAATTGTCCTGAAAAATATTGGCTGTTTATTCATTTGCTTTCTTTTTCATCCTTTTCCATGACTGATACTACACCGGTTTTGTTGACCTCAATCTTAACATTGTCGGCTATTTTGACGATAAAAGTGTTTTCCTTGACGTTGCCCACGATTCCATGAATTCCGCCTGCGGTGATGACCTTGTCTCCGGATTTTATATTGTTGATCATTTCGCGTTTCCTCTTGTTCTCCTTCTGCTGGGAGCGGAAGAGGAAGAAAATCATTACCATGAAAATTACAATTGGGCCCAAAGCCACGAGACTGTTTTTAAATCCGCTTGACTGAACATCCATAATCAAAATTCTCCTGATTCTTAAATTAAATAAAATAATTGATATAACTGTAAAAAGGGTAGGAAACTTACATCAAAAAGACTGAATGGCAAGGAGCAATTAAATTTTTAGCGCATGTCGTTATCCAATACACGTTATTCCGCAGGAACCTTGATTTCCATTCCCACTTTCAATTTGCGGGGGTCGCTGATATTGTTGATTTTTGCGAGATTTTCCGGGGTTGTGTGTGAAAGAGAGGCGATTTTATTCAGAGTATCCCCTTTTTCAACACGATGAGTCTTGTAAGCGCCTACAGTTCCGCTCGACGGCTTTGGCGAAATCGCAGTTGTGTTAGCAGGTTGCTTCTGAGAATCGCGTGCATTTGCTGCGGATACAAGAGTCTTGTTATCTGATTTTCCGGGGATAATCAGTTTTTGCCCGATTTTGACCACATCTTTCTCGAGGCGGTTCTTTTTTCGGATGTCATTTATCGACACTCCCGTATTGACGGCAATTTTCATGAGGGTGTCTCCTTCGACGACAATATAGTAGTTACCAGGGTTTTCCGTAAAACCAATAGGATTTACCGGATTTGGAAGGTTTTCGGTAGTTGTAGGGTCAATGGCTGAAGTTCCTGGCAATGAATAGGTTCCTGAAGATCGGTCCAAAGATGCAAGTAATTTTTCGAGATCCTTCTGAGGCATTTCTGTTTCATCGGCACTGTCGCCAAGTCCATTGGCGGATATGGGGTTTAGTGGTGCAGGAATTTCTGATTTGAGGAAATGGTTTCCTTCAGATGTTCTATTAGCCGGAAGTTCCTCTTTTGAATATTTTTGTTCCTGGACGCCTGGGGTTGATTTGGTATTGGAGGGTTCCTTATGCATGCTTTTAAGCAAGTTGAATCCCATGAACCCCAAGATGAATATAATGTGAAGGAGCAAAACAACTAGGAATACGAGCACCCAAAGGTTGCCACCCCCCTCTGTTGCCCCTTCTTTATTTTCCATTAGTTGCCTCATCTTTTTAAGTTCCTGATGGAAATATGCCAACTTTTAAATGTCCCATCTATTTTTTTAACCAAGTTCATAGAATACAATCAAAACAAAGGTTAGTCCAGAGAGCTTTCTTCAAGGCATGATAGAAAAACTATAGGTTGCAACATTAAAATGAGTTTCAAGGTGGCGACGGTAAATCTAGCCACGTGGAATTAAGGGACAACCACATCAACGCAAATCGTCCATCACCACCTTGAAAAAACTCAAATTATTTCTTTGCTGCGGGGGCGACAGGAGCCGCCGGTGCTGCAGGAGCCTTTGCTGCTGCAGGAGCCTTTGCTGCTGCAGGAGCCTTTGCTGTTGCAAT
>CAMCYE010000038.1 GCA_945883805.1 Victivallis vadensis
TTTCTGGGTGATTTCGAGCGCGTAAGTTAAGCCATTGTCGCACTCATGGCAATTGGAATCGGTTTTTATTATTCTTTTTTAGGCGGTTCTATTCCGCGTTACTTGATTTATGCCTGTATATGGCTACCTTTCGCCAGTTGTGAAAATAAAGGTTACTGTCACTCGAAAGTAAAACTGATGACATACGGTGTTCTTATCATGGTTGCTACTGCTGTTTTGACGGGAACGGTGGAAGGGGAAACCGGACGTGTTTATTACGCCGACAATGCGGTGTCGGTCTGGGAATATGGTCCCGGAGATCGCGTGGCGGCGGCGTTGTTATGATGAAATATCTGCATTCAGCAATGATCTTGTCCTTGTTTCTGCTCTGTTCCTGCGGGGAGGGCGGAAACACGGCGAAGAAGGAATCCGGGCGTGTTCTCTACACCAACGCGGGAGGGAAAATAAACACCCTGGATCCTGCGTTGGCATCCGACTACACAAGTTCGCAGATGATCATGTCCTTCTATGACACCCTTCTTCAGTACGATTATGTTGAAAGGCCTTACAAGCTGATACCGTCAATGCTCCAGTCAATGCCCCAGGTCAGTGCCGATTGCCTCAACTATAAATTTAAACTTAAAACTGATCTTTACTTTCAGGACAATCCGTGTTTCAAGAGCAGGGAGGAACGCCGGATCACTTCAAAGGATGTTGTTTTTTCATTCTTGAGGCTTGCCGACGCCCGCGTCCATTCCAGCGGTTTCTGGCTCTGGAGAGGCAAAGTCAAAGGAGCTGATGAATTCTATGATAAAACTGCAAAACTGAAACCCGGAGACATGACACCTTACAGCGGGGGATGCGAGGGGTTTGAGATAATAGACGATGCGAACTTCGCAATTCACCTGAAAAAGCCGGATCCGCGCCTGCTCTACATGCTCGCAATGTCATATTCCGCTGTGGTTTCAGAAAAAGCGGCCGAATTCTACGGGAACGACCTGTCTGAGAACATCGCAGGTTCGGGTCCGTTCAGTCTTGTCGAATGGCAACGTGATTACAAAATCGTGCTCGTGAAAAATCCTGATTTCCGGGCGGAATATTTCGCAGGCGCGGAAAATCCGGCTGATAGGAAACGCACCCTCCCTCTTCTCGACCGAGTCGTCTGCTATCTTGTCAAACAGCCTATTTCCGGCTGGCTCCTTTTCCTTCAGGGGGAACTGGATTTGAGTTCGCTTGACAAGGAGAATTTTGAAGCGGTAATGACAAGCGCGGGAGACCTGTCTCCCGCCTTGAAAGACCGTGGAATCAGAGTGTTGAGGATGCCCGACTTCCAGATCAATTACATCGGATTCAGTTTCACGGACTCCCTTCTCTCTAAAAATCTGGATTTGCGGAAGGCGATAAGCCTGGCCTACAATGTCGGCATCCGTGTCAAATATTCAAATTATTCCCTGATTCCGGGGAACGGTCCGGTTCCTCCCGGTGTTCCCGGCTATGACGGCAGCTATGTAAATCCTTATTCCGAATATAATTTGGAAAAGGCGAAGGAACATCTGGCAAAGGCCGGTTTCCCCGGAGGGATAAATCCTGAAACCGGAAAACCGCTTGAGCTTTCTTTTGATCTCGGAGACACCTCTCCCCTCTATCGCCAGCTCGCGGAACTCATGAGGGATGATATGAAGAAAATAGGGTTGGAAATAAAACCCGTCCTCAACAACAGGCCGAGGTTCTTCCAGAAGCTCAAAGAGGGACAGATTCAAATTTTCCGTTTTTCATGGGTGGGGGATTATCCCGACGCGGAAAATTTCCTCCAGCTTTTCTACGGTCCGAATTCCGGAAGCTGCAACAGGATCTGTTACAATGACCCGGTGTTCAACAGGATGTACGAGGAAATCCTCCTCATGCCGGACAGCCCGGAGCGCACTGAGAAATATATGAGAATGTCAGTCTATCTTACCGGACAGTGTCCGTGGATATTTGAAAGTTTTCCGACCTCATACCTGTTGGTTCACGGCTGGCTCGAAAATTATCTCCCGCACGATTTTGTCTTCTCCAGATGGAAATATCTTTCGATTGATCCGCAGAAGCGGTTGACCGCGAAAAACTCGTTCACCCCGATAAAAATGTCGGAATTGCGGAATTCGCAGGAAAAAGAATAAAATTCGTCAACACCTCTAAAATTCCGCAATATATGCGCGAGTTTCAACTTCATATAGTGATGGGCGGCTTCAATCTTCCGCTTGATTTAAACTCATTTAAGTCTTTATTATCGCCGTGCATCGATTGGAAAAACGGCACTTGCCGGATTGACTGCAAACTGATTTGATCCGCCGGTCAATATTTTTTTCAATTGGTATTGTTCGTAGTCGGCGCCGTAAGGCATGTTTTATATTTTTAAGGATATTCCAATGAAAAACTGTGTTTTCTGCAAGATAATTTCAGGAGAGATATCGTCTTCAAAACTTTATGAAGACGAACTTGTTTTCGCCTTCCTTGATATTTCCCCCATCAACTATGGTCATCTCCTCGTGATTCCGAAGGAGCATCATACCAGTGTCGCAACTGTTCCGGAAAATGTCGCAGGCAGGATGATGACTGTCGGGACAAAGCTGGGCGTTGCCGCAAAACGCGTCCTTGACCTTGAAGGTTTCAATCTCCATCTTGCCGAAGGTGCGTGTGCCGGACAGGCTGTGATGCATGTTCATCTCCATGTGATTCCGCGCGGAGTCGAGGACGGATTTCACTGGGGTTGGAGACAGCTCAAATACGAAGGCGACGCCCACAGGAATGAAATTGCAGGCAAGATCAGGGAAAGGTTCAAGGTAAAGCCATGAGGGAATATGCTATAGACACAAATGAATCCATGGAAAAGAGGCAATTGGAACTCCTTCGGAAATTGACGTTGGCGCAAAAATTCAACCTGACCTGCTCCCTTACACATTCAGTCATCCAATTGTCTAGAAGGGCAATTGGCGCATCCTTTCCAGGACTCGACAAGAAAGGTATAGATCTGAAATTTATTGAATTGAATTACGGAAAGGCATTGGCTAATAAATTCCACATGTCACAGAAAGCTGAAAAATTATGAATAAGTCAGAAATATTATCCGCACTTGAACCGCTTATCGAAGTATTTGGCAAGATGGGAATAGATTATTACATAGGTGGTTCCGTTGCGAGTTCAGCCTTTGGCCTGCCAAGAACCACATTGGACATTGATATAGTTGCCGATGTAAAGGCAAACCATGCCGGAGGTCTTGCAAATGCATTGAAAGATGAATATTACGTTGATCAGGCAATGATAGCGGATGCCGCCCAAAATCATTCTTCCTTCAATTTGATTCATAATCTGACGTGCTTTAAGATTGACGTGTTTATTTTAAAAGGCAGGCTATTCGACAAGTTGAGCATCATGAGAAAGAAAGAAGGTATCCTTGACGCAGATTTTCCTGAAAAGCACTTTTTCTTTGCTTCGCCTGAAGATGTTATAATAAGCAAGCTGGAATGGTTTAAAATGGGAGGCTCGGTATCCGAACGGCAAATCAATGACATAAAAGGAATAATAAAAGTCCAGGGCGACAAATTGGATTTCGACTACCTGAAAAATACGGCAAACAGTCTAAAACTCTCTGATATTCTAGTAAAGGTGCTTAATGAACAGGGTTAATAGAGTATTTGACACATGCAAATCCCAGAACCGGGCCGCGTTTGTGGCTTATATAACGGCTGGGGATCCCGATTTTGAAACTTCAATAAAAGTGGCGGACGCACTGGCGGAAGCCGGGGTTGACATACTTGAACTGGGTGTGCCGTTCTCGGATCCGCTGGCTGACGGGGAGGCGAATCAGCTGGCATCGGAAAGGGCGCTGAAATCAGGGATGACTGCAATAAAAGTCCTGGACGAAGCCCGCGAAATCCGCAAAAAGCATAAGAATCTGCCGATAGTCCTTTTCACCTATATGAACCCGATCGCTTATTCCGGCGATTTTAAGAAATTCTGCAATAGGGCTGTCGCATCCGGAGTTGACGCGATACTTCCCCTTGACCTGCCGCCGGAGGAAGATTGTGAATTCAGGAAAATAATCGACCAGTCCGGGCTTGCCTCCGTCAGTTTGATTGCTCCGACGACACCGAAAGACAGGATTAAAATACTTGCGGAAAGAGCGGGAGCGTTCGTTTATTACGTCTCGCGTGAAGGTGTCACCGGAGAGGGGAACTCATTCTCTGCGAATTTCGCGGATGTCATAGCTGAAATAAGGAAACACACTGATTTGCCCGTAGTCGTCGGATTCGGCATCTCAACTCCAGAACACGTGAAGGCCGCATCTTCAACCGGTGTCGACGGAGTTGTCGTGGGAAGCGCAATCGTGAGAAAAGTCGAAGCGTTGGCGAAAGGCAAAGGAACTTTGAAACAGATAAAGGATTTTGTCAAGACGATGCGGGTCTCTGTTGATTATCCAAAATCCGCACGCCGGCACCCGACAGAATGATGATATTGGATATTTATTTCAGGCTGTTCCTTCTATGCATCTCCTTCATTTGCAATAACTAGCAATCCAGGTAGCCGATAATTCGCGGGACTGCTGCGCTTTTTATGGAAAAATCCATAAAGCCATGTATTTTACCTGCCTGTTTTTAGTATTGCCCTGGTGGCGGAATGGCAGACGCAACAGACTTAAAATCTGTCGGGATTTATCTCGTGGGGGTTCGAGTCCCCCCTAGGGCACCAAATTCAAAGAGAACGTTTATGGTTTATTTATATGTATTACAGGGCTCTGTCAACAATAAGAGATATGTCGGCATAACAAATAATTTAAACAGACGTCTGCTGGAGCATAAAAATAAAACAACTAAAGGCGGACAGATTTTAAAAGGTGATTTTATTCTTCTGCATTCGGAAACGTTTGAAGATTATATTCAAGCTAGGATTCGAGAGAAGTTTTTGAAATCTGGTAAAGGAAGAGAGTGGCTGAAAATGAATAAACCTATTGAATTGGGGTCCGCCTTAGGCGGATAAAGCAAGACTGGGGCTTGTTCGCCTTTGGCGAATTCGAGTCCCCCCCTGGGCACCAATATAAAATTTTCGGGAAAATTTTATTAATGAAATTCGCTCCTCAGATAATGGAATCCCAATTGCCCGGACATTGCGGGCCGTGCAGTCTTTCTTCCTGCCTGTATATCCTGGGGATCGAAGCCACCCAGAGGGAACTGGCAAAGGCCTCCGGTTCTCCCTATAAGATTTTCAAGGAGGGCATAAGCGAACATAAAATCAGGCAGGCGGCTTCAGCCTACGGTGTCAAATCAAAATACCTGATGATTTCAGACAAGGGGAAAGGCGAGTTGTTCGTTAAAAAACTCCTGACCCACCTCAGGAAAGGACTCCCTGCGATTCTCTGCTGTCAGGATTTCGCCCATTGGGTGGCCGTTATCGGTCATATTGATGAGAATGAAAAATACATCATCATCGACCCCAATGACAAGAAGGGGACTTTTAGCCATTATTCTGAAACTTTCCTGAAGAACATCGCGTGGAATGACAGCAAGACCAAGGGTGACGGCGGAAAAGATTCTTCACAGTACTTTGCCATCCTCCTTGAAAGGGAAGATGGCAAAGGGGCGCAGTGGCGTGTTTCCGATACATGGATAAGACTTTGCCAGAAAGGTTCCGAAGACACGGCAGACAATATGGCGAATGATCTCATTGAGATAGCCCGCAGGTCAAGCCCCGAGGGAAATGGGATCGGAAGCGGGAAAAAGGGCGGGCTTTACATGACTCAGATACTTGACCGTTACGAGGAGCTCATTGTAGATGCCGTAAGTCACTGGGCGGCAAGTGAAAAAGTCACCAAAAACGATTTGAAATCATTTTTTGAGGATTACAAGGTGGTAGCCGCTTCCACGGCGATAAAACTTCCCAAGGCTGCGGATCATGCGGCCCTGGTGGCGCAGATCACCACCCTTCTGACCACCTACGCCTGGAGAGGGGAATTATAATTTGGTGATTTGTAAAATTGAACACCCAATATCCAACACTCAATTTCCAATTTCCATCGTAATAAAATTCCAGAAATCTTAACTTGGACATTGGATATTCGATTCCGATTCCTGATTTCTTTCAGAACTTTGTGCCTTTGTGCCTCTGTCTGCCCGGCGTAGCTCCTCGGCGAAGACGGGTGCCTCTGTAACTTAGTATTCCTCAAATCATCTTCTTCAGTGCCGCTAGATCCAATTTTCCGCTGCCTAGCAGGGGGAACTTGTCAATTTTTCTGAAGTTTTCAGCCTTTGGTATCCAGAGGTTCGGGAGGCCGGCCTCCCGGAGTTTTACTGGAATCTTTTCCGGAGGGAATTTCATTTCCGTGTAGAAGACAATCAGTTTCTCGCCTTTTGATTCATCAGGCGCGCTGGATACGGCTATGGCGCGGGTGTCGGTTTCAAGAAGCTCCTGAATGGCGTTTTCAACCAGTTCGTGCGGAACCATCTCCCCTCCTATTTTGCTGAACCGTGACAGTCTGCCGGTAATCGTGATTCTGTCGTCATGGTCAACTTTCGCTATGTCTCCGGTGTTATACCAGCCATCCCTTATGACATCTGCGGTCTTTTCGGGATCATTTAGATAGCCTTGCATCACGGTTGGTCCCTTGACCAGTAGGAGGCCTTCAGTGTTTGGGGGAAGGTCTTTCCGTGTTTCCGGATCGACTATTTTCACGCATATGCCGGGCATCGGCATTCCGACGCTTCCAGGTTTTCCCACCTCTGTGCCGAGACTCAGTATCGAGTTTGAAATATTTACGGAAACAACTGGCGCAAGCTCGGTGCACCCGTATCCTTCGAGCGGCATGAGTCCTGTCATTTCCTTGAATTTGTTTGCAATATCCATCCTGAGTTTTTCAGCGCCGACAATCACAAGTCTGAGGTGTTTGAACTGTTCCCGGGTGCATTTCTTCATGTACATCTGGAGGAGGGTGGGGGTTGCGAGAAGAATCCTGATCTTATGTTCCTGGATTGCTATGCCGGTAGCGGCGGCATCGAGCGGATTCGGTGTGTACACGACCCTTGTTCCGGTCATCAGAGGCACCCAGAAACAGGCGGTCATTCCGAATGAGTGGAAAAGCGGTAGGTTTCCGAGGATGCTGTCCTCATTCTTGTCCCATCCCATTATCCTGTAGAAGGAATAGACATTGCTGTTGATGTTGTGATGGGAAAGCATGACACCCTTCGGATTGCCGGTTGAACCGCTTGAGAATAGGAGGACGGCCGTTGCAAAGGCGTTCCTGTGTGTTTCCGGGGAAAGCAGGTTCATGAGTTCCTGGTGAGGCATGACGGCCGTCAGGAATCCCCACAGGTAAATCTTCCATTTCGGAATTGTTTTCGCAATATCTTCCAGAAATACCATTTCAGGCCGTTTCCCTATTCCGGCTTTCTGGAGGAATATCTTGCTGGTCAGGATGCAGTTCAGGTTCGCTTTCTTTACGGCCTCATCCATGTTTTTTGCGGACGCGGTGTAATTCAGCATTGCGGGAACTTTGTCGGCCATCATTACGGCGAGGGTCGCAACGGAGGTGGCCACAGTGTTCGGAAGGAGTATGCCGACATATTTTCTGTCCTCCGGGCAGAGTCTGCGGATTTCGCGGCTCAGTATTGCACCCCTGGTGACGACATTGAAATTGTTCATGCCCCTGCCGTTGGAGTCGAAGAGAATCTTTTTGAACGGGTGCCGTCTTGCGAACTTCGCAAACTGGTAGTGAACCGGACGTTCTTCCGGGCGCGGTTTACTCTCGGTTTCAGCGGCGAGTTCGGACAGTATCTGCCGCAGTTCGAAGGCGTCCAGGTCTTTCGAGACTGGTTTTCCTATTGTGACGGAGGCGGGATGGGGGAGTTCCATCGGCATCCTGATTTTTATTTTTCCGTAATAATAGCTGAAAATGCTTCCCCACAGCATTCCGAGCCGGACCGGGATTATCGGGACGTCGAGCTCTTCGGGAATCATTCTGGAGAATCCGTGCCTGAACTCGTCCATGACGCCGTTTCGTGTGATTTTGCCTTCGGGGAATATGCAGACGACGTCGCCGTTTCTGAGAGCCTCCTTTGTCCTGTTAAAAGCCTCGATCATTTTTTTCGGTTTGTCCGGAGGGGGGACTTCGATGAACCCAGACCAGCTGAAGAGCTTTGTCAGTATTGGAATCTTGTAATAATCCTCGTACATCAGGAACCGTACGAATCTGGAGGAACATGCGGTTATCAGGAGACCGTCTACGAATGATACGTGATTGGCGATCAGGAGTGCCGGTCCGTGCTCCGGTATGTTGTCCTCGCCTTCGAGCCTGATTTTATAGACGGTGCTGGTGAGGATCACTACAACGAACCTGACCATGAATTCCGGCAGGAGCCAGCATGCATAGACGGAGACCGCAATCGTCAGAAAACTCAGGGATATGAATATTGAAACAGGTTTGAAGTTGAAGAAATACTCTTGCATTGTGGACAGGAAGGAGGTGGCCGCCCCGGCAGTCTGGACACCTGTTCCCGAACAGCACACGAGAATGAGGATTCCTGCAAGGATGATGGATGCGAAGGCTATCACGTTCGCGTTCGCCAGTACTGTTCCCCGGTTTGCGGCGGAAGTCTTATTTTGGATATATGCCCTAAGGGGAACCATGAAAAGACCGCCGGATAATCCCAGGAATATGAGATGGAGCGTCATCCACGGGTAAAATGCGAAATTCAGGAATTCCGGGAGGACAGGACATCCGACCTTTATGTGCAGTGCGCGGTGCGCAGATTCAAGCAGATGCTGTGTGTTGACCGGAGAACCGGTGCAGAGTACCGCCATAATAAGGAAGACAACTATCCCCAAAGCTCCGAATGGGACAAGTCCCAGCTCGACTTTCTTTCCGGACATTCGTCCTGCGGCATAACAGCCGACACCGATGCCTAGGGCAAGTGTCAGCTGTATGATTCCCTGTTCTATCTCATTGTTCAGATGGAGATTGTATTTTGCGAACACCAGTAGGAGCAGTTGGATTGCTGTTCCGATTCCGACAAAGAATGAATCCCCGAGCACTGAGAGGAAAACCGCCCGGTTCGCCTTTATTATTTTAAAGCCTTTTGCATATTCGCCGAACCATTTCCAAGTCCACAGAACCTTTAAATTCGCGGCCGTCCCCGGTAATATTTTTAATGACATTATGAGTGCGGTGATGGAAAGGCAGGAGAAGAAAAGTCCGCATTTGTACAGTTCGTCCCCGGAAAGTTTTTTTACGAGTATCCCGATGCTCATCCCGAATATGACGGCGAGCATTGTGACCATTTCCTTGACACCGTTGACATGCGAGATTTCCTTTTCGGAGAAGGTTTCCGGGAGGATGCCGTTCAGGGCGGGACTGAAGAAGGTGCTTTGGGCGGCAAGGAGGAACATCACCAGTATCAGCGGACCAGTTCCCCAGTCTGCGAATTTCGCAAGGCAGACGGTGCCGCACAGCATTATGAAAAGTTCCACGAGCTTTATTATCACTATTACGTTCCGTTTCGGGAAGCGGTCGGAGAAATAACCGGCGGGGCTCGGGAAAAGTATGAAGGGGAGGGCGTAGAATATCGTAAGGATGGCGAGGAATGCGGTGTTCGTCGAATATTCCTCGGAGGCGCCGACGGCCGCGAAGATCGCAACTATTTTGAACGCGTGATCGTTGAAGACGCCGAAGAACTGGGCGGCGGCCATTGGCCAGAATTTTTTCCAGATGCTGAATTGAGATGACATTTATTAGCCTTGATTTTGGATTGCGGGGCCAATTGCAAAACCCGCGTTTTGCAGGGATTCAGAAGTCAGAATACAGGATTCAGAACGAAATTCGAACTCAAATCCGTCTCCATTCTGACTCCTCTCCTGAAACTGCCGTTGGAGTTCACAGCTTTAGCGTGTTCTTTTCTTGGCAGTTTCGTTTTTATAAAACTGTGGACACCGCAGTTAGATGCTGACTCCTGACTCCTGAATTCTTTCCAGTTAAGATAGTCGAGGCGATTGCAAAACTCAAATTTTCTTAAAATTATTCTGGCTTGAATAATACTGTTGGGAATTGCATATTACTACAATACCATGGGAATTTAAATGCATATCAATTAGTCAAAAGGGAGAATGATGTGTGCCGCTCATGCTAGCGATGGAGTAACAAAATGTGCGAACTGCGGAAGGTCTATCGGTGTGGCGGCCCATCGGTGCCTTTACTGCGGGGCTGTCAAAGGCCGCAAGTGTCCGAAATGTAAAGCCATACTTCCCAGCGGCGCTGAAATCTGCTATTTGTGAAAAACAGACATTCCGTCATCCATACCTAATTTTGTTCTCGAAGTCTCAAACGCAGAGACAACCGATCCACAAGTAACCCCACACGGCGACGGGGAAACCAGTAATCAGACAACTGGGGGCAGACCGAAGACTGGGAATAAGTTCAAGATAGCATTAGTCCTCTCCATCCTCTTAGTCCTTTCTGTTCTTTTCTTCTGGAAACTTTCAAGAGACCAAAAACAAAAGGCCGAGGCAGAGCGTATCGCCAAACAGAGAAATGAACAGATCCAGCAGGAGAATCGCCTGAAACGGGAGCAGGAAGCAAGGAAGCTCCAGCAGGAAGCCGAAAAGAAAAGAAATGACGATGAGGCCAGGAAGGCCGACAACGAGAGAAAATCCTCAGAGGCGGCAAAAGTGCAGTTGTTTTTAACGGATGCAAAAAACAACTTGTTGAGCTATGGAGAAAGATGTGGAGCCGCTGATTCCGCCTTAGAGTTGCTGTCATCCATCTCTTCCTCTCCCATGTCCTATCTTTCCATCGCTGATATATCTGAAATCGCAAATCTGAAATCGGAGATATCCTCTCTGAAATCCAAGCTTGTGCAACTCCAGAAGATTGACAGAAGTTTCAACTACGACGCTGAAATAAAGAAAATTGCATCTGAAATGAAGATAGAACTTCCCTTAAAGGAGCCTTCCGCTTCCCTGAAGGATGTTGATGCCGAATTCAAAACTTATCTTCAGGAGAAAGCGAATGAGAAGTATTCCGTAAAAGCGATGTTTGCCGAAATTAGGGAGATGGAGATAGACGAGAAATTCAAAAGATACGGGCCGGATGTCAGGCGACGGAAGAGGACTGAACAGTCTTCCAAATTTTTCCAGAATAAGGTGAAATTCATAAGGGAGCTTGAGGTGTCCGAAAAGCCTGAATACTATAGGAAATACGGATATTCCATTTCCAGTGACGGCACATTTAAATCATCAAGGGAAATCATTAATGAAAAGATTGAAAAGCTGAAAGACGTCAGGCAGAATGAAATAAGGGAAAAGGAAAAATCCATACTAGATGGAGCTGATTAAAACATATTGTTGGCGTAAGCGTTAAGCTTATAATTTCTGTAATATTTGAGTTTGCTTTAAGTAGGCCAGCGCTCGATGAGCGCGGCTTCTTAGAGGCACTCTCATCGAGAGTTGCCCTACTTTTGAACTCAAATTACCCAGCTAGACGGTTACACATTAATTGATTTTAAAATGGAATACTCGTGCAGTCGGCGGACTTGTCCGCCTCATGCGGAGTTCCGGCAAAATTGGCGAGACGCCCGAAAGAAACACAGACAGGAATGTCTGTGCTACCCCCTTTTCGAGCAACGTCTACTTAATGTCTTTATTTCACAGTTCCATGCTTTAAGCGTATATAAAATCCGAAACTCGAAGCACGAAATCCGAAACAAATTTCAAATTCGAAGTTTTAAAATTTTCAAACATTTGGATTTTCTGTTTTATTGTTTCGTCCGCCGCGGCGGATCGATATTCGGATTTCGAATTTGGGTTGCGAGCAAAGCCCGCTTTAAGGAGACATGTACCTCTCGATTTGAGAAAGAGTCTTTTTTTACTATGACCGGCGTATGTTGAGTCCTTGAAAATAAAGATTAAAGGGAGTATTTTTCCTGACTTAAAATCACTTTCCTGAAATGAGGGTAAAACAAATGAAGGTTTCAGTTCTTGGAATGATACTTGCAGGAGGCGAAGGTTCAAGGTTGCATCCGCTGACTATCGAAAGGGCGAAGCCTGCCGTACCGTTCGGCGGGAAATACAGGATTATAGATTTTGTCCTCAGCAACTTCCTGAACAGCGGAATACACAGCGTGTTCGTGCTTACGCAGTTCCGTTCGCAGAGTCTCATGGAACACATCATCAACGGCTGGAACATATCCGGCACACACGGCAAAGGCCGTTTCATAATTCCCGTTCCCGCCCAGATGAGAACTGAAGATAAACGCTGGTTCATGGGAACCGCAGACGCCATTTACCAGAGCATTCACCTGATTGAAGATTTCGCGCCGGATGTTGTCGCCGTGTTCGGGGGAGACCATATCTACAGGATGGATGTGAGCCAGATGGTTGATTTTCACTGTAATTCTGATGCGATCGCCACCATTTCAGCCATTCCGGTCCCGATAGAAGAGGCGTCCGATTTCGGGGTGATGCAGGTTGACAAGGATTGGAGGATTATCGGATTTCAGGAAAAACCGAAGAACCCGACCCCGATGCCTGGAGATCCGACTAGGGCCCTTGTGTCAATGGGGAATTACACTTTCAACTCAAGGGATCTTCTCGGTCTTCTCAGGAAAGACGCGAAAGACAAGTCCAGCAGCCACGATTTCGGCAAGGACATACTTCCCTCCCTGGTCAGCAGTGGTCGCCTTTTCGCCTATAATTTCTATCTCAATAATGTCCCAGGACAGAAGGACGCCTCGCATTACTGGCGCGACGTGGGAACCCTGCAGTCGTATTTCTGGGCCAACATGGATCTGAGAATGCCGGAACCACAGCTTGACCTCTACAACACAAAATGGCCGGTCTACAATTATCATCTGAGCCTGCCGCCCGCGAAATTCGTGCATAATGAGGAAGTCAGCCCTTCAGGGCTTACGAGAATCGGGAAGGCGGTCAATTCAATCGTCTGCGACGGATGCATTGTCTCAGGGTGCACCGTAAGTAATTCCGTTCTTTTCAATACGGTGCATGTTCACAGTTATGCAACGGTGCACAACAGTATTCTCCTTAACAATGTTGAAATCGGGGAGAGATGCCTGGTAAGGAATGCGATCATCGACAAACATGTGATCCTTCCTCCGGGAGCGACTGTGGGATACGACAGGAAAGAGGATGAGAGCAAATACTTTGTGACCGATCTCGATATTGAAAAAGGCACTTGGCTAACTGTAATGCAGAAACAGCGCAGCGTCGAAAAACTTCCGCCGATCGGACTTTGAAGAACGAAGCGGAGAGCCGGTGAATCCGCCGTCGCTAAGAAGCTATGGCGGACACAGTCGGAGAATCGGAGTGTTAGGAGGAATACTGACGACTGAAGACTTTCGACCAACTACTGAAAGTTGGAGTTCACGGCTTTAACGTGTCTTTTTTTATTAGTATTTGTTCTTTAAACTTGGCCACCAACATTTATGAAACCACAGCAATAAAGTATCCATGCGACGACAGTAAATGTAAATTAAAATAAAATTGAAAACGAGGTAATTCATGTCAGGACACAGTAAGTGGGCAAATATCAAGCACAGAAAAGGTGCGGCCGATATCAAAAAGGGGAAAGTTTTCTCCCGGCTAGGCAAGGAAATAATGGTTTCGGTGAGATGCGGAGGGAAAGATCCGGCTGCGAACACGAGGCTCAGGACCGCCCTTACAGCCGCCAGAGATTCCAACATGCCCAAAGATAATATTGAAAGGGCGATTAAAAAAGGCGCAGGCGAAACCGGTGAGACGATAAACTATGAAAATATCCTTTATGAAGGCTGGTCGAACGGGGTTGCTGTTCTCGCAGAATGCCTGACGGAGAATAAGAATAGGACCGCCAGCGAAATAAGAATGGTTTTCGACAGGAACAACGGAACCATGGCTGGCGGAGGATCTGTCATCCGCATGTTCCACAGGAAAGCCCATTTCGTGGTCAAAGGTGAAAATGCCGATGAGGACAAGCTTATGAATATCGTCCTTGACGCAGGTGCCGAAGACATAGAAGTTGAAGACGGTGTTGCTGAAATATGGGGTCCGCAGGATGCCTATGATTCCATTTCCAAGGCGCTGGCAAATGCGAAGGTCGCAACCGATGAGTCCGGCATAGTCCAGAAACCTGAAATCCTTGTCGAGGTGAAAGATCCCAATATCGCCCGGCAGGTTATGAACCTTGTCGAAAAACTCGAGGAGAACGAAGACATTCAGGCGGTTTACTCGAACTTCGACATCTCCGACGAAGTCCTGGAAAAAGCCATGGCGGAGCAGGGAAAGTAGCACTTTGACTTTCATCCAGTTTGCAGATTCTCCTTGTTTATCAGCGGAGGTTATTTCAAAATTGCCGAATCGGCATACGGAAGGAGCCATGCATGAGATTATCCATCCGGAGCAAGCTTTTTTTGGGCATATGCCTGCCCGTTACGGCCATTTATCTTCTTGTGCTTGGTGTTGAATACAGGGTCAGAAGCAAAGAGGCGATATTGTCAATGGAGGCTTATCTTAAGGAGCTTACTGAGTGCGAGGCCGCAGAAATTGACGCGAAACTCTCATCTGTTGCGCAGGTATGCCTGACAAGTGCCGAAATACTGGGACAGCGCCATCTGTCCGATCCAGTGGAAAATATTTCAGTTTTGCGCAGCATAATATCGAGCAATAGCGACATTTACGGGATGGCGACCGCATATGAGCCTGGAACCGTGTTCAAGGACAGAAGATTGTTTTCCCCTTATTTCTGCCGGGACGGGGGCAATCTGAAGTTCGTCGATACCGGGCTTCATGATTTCAATTACACTTCCCAGAACTGGTACATGCTCCCCAAAGAGAGCGGGAAACCAGTCTGGACTGAACCCTATTACGATAATGAATTCGGAAAAATCATCATGTGCACATACAGTGTGCCGATTTTCCATGAGGGCGGTTTTATCGGTGTTTCGGCTGCGGATGTTTCCCTGTTGAAATTAAACGATGAAGTTGATGAGATGAGCTCGCTCGGGGGATATTGCGTCATAGTCAGCCATTCGGGGAGGATAATATCCCATCCTGTCAGATCATACGTTATGAATGAAACCGTTTCCTCCCTTGCTGAGAAATACGGGAATCATGAGTTTGAAGAGGCCGGGGCGAAAATGACGGCAGGCAAGTCCGGAATTGCCAGATACCGGGATTTCGAGACCGGGAGGGCGAAATGGATAGTTTTTTTTCCTGTGAAATCTACGGGCTGGTCTTTTGCGGCAGTCATGTTTGAGGACAAGGTGATGGCGCCGATTTATTCGCACATGAAAAGGAACATAGCATTTCTCCTGACAACTCTCCTCATGATCGCGGCGATCATATTTTACATATCGTCAAAAATAACGCGGCCACTTGGCCTGCTTGCCGAGGCGGTCGGGAAGCTTGGAAACGGAAACCTGAAGGCCGAGGTGACAGGACTGAAAAACACGGATGAGACCGGAGTCCTAGCCAGGGCTTTCAATAAAATGGTGCTGGAACTTGAGGAGAATGTCCAATCTAGGATACTGGAGGAGGCTGCTAGGAAAACCGTGGAGGCTGAAATAAATGTGGCGCGGGAGATACAGTTGAACCTGCTTCCGCACAAATTTCCGCCCTTTCCTGATAAGAAGGAATTCGACTTGCACGCCCTCAACCTCCCGGCCAAATTCATCGCCGGCGATTTTTTCGATTTTTTCTTTATAGAGGATCACGTCCTGTCATTCGCCATAGCCGATGTTTCGGGAAAAGGCATTTCCGCCGCGATGTTCATGGCGGTCGCGAGAACGATGTTGAGAGACAATTCCCTCCCCTCTGGAAATCCGGCGACAGTCATGAAAAAAGTCAGCGATCTGCTGTCGCAGGACAACGACAAGCTCATGTTTGTAACCGTATTTTACGGGCGCTACGACATAAGGACCGGAGAATTGCGATACGTAAACGCCGGGCATAATCCTCCGTACCTGATCAGGAAAAACGGAAAAATGGAGGAGCTTTACCCTACCGGTCCGTTGGCCGCCGTATTCCCTGATGCAAGATATGCGGAAAGGACAGTCCGCCTTGAGCCTGATGATACGCTTGTGTGCTTTACCGACGGCGTGACAGAGGCCAATGCGGGGGGCGGCGAACTTTTCGGGGAGGATAGATTCGTGAAACTGCTTTCCGGGCTTTCTTTGGAATCGGTCGAAAAAATCTGTTCACTCATATCGGAAGAGGTTCTGAATTACAGCGCCGGAGATTTGAAGGACGATGTGACGCTGCTTGTGCTCAGGCGGAACATCCCAGTGTGATCTGAAGCCTGTTTCTCCCGTTCCTGCGGCAGTATGACATGCCGTCAGCCATGTTTTTAACGAGATGAATGCCGAGTCCGCCCACGGATCTGTCATGAGGCGGGACATCCGTGTTTTTCTCCGGGGCTGTAAGGGGGTTGAATTCAATCCCGTCATCTTCAATGGATATGGACAGCCTTCCTTCCTCCATGGACGCTTCGACGGATATTTCATGTTCTCCGGAATCCCTGAACGCGTACTTTATAATATTCGATGCCATCTCCTCTAGGGCGAGACAGGCCGCATATGCGGGATCTTCCGGAACATTGTTTTTTCTTAAAAAAGACTGAAGCTCTCCTGAAACCCTCTGAAGTTCAGGCAGGTGATTCCTCAGGCTGATATTTAATTTATTCTGCAAGAAACTGATCCATCCCTGCGATCTTGAAAACTTTTTTTATCTGGGGTGCGGCGTTTGCGACATGAAAGTTGCCGTCCCCGGCCTTCTTTGCGGCCATAATGCATATCCGGAGAAAGGCGGACGACACAAAATCAACTTTGCCGATATCGAAAACAACTGGAGCCCGGGCTTTTTCTATCTGCGCGAGCACTTCGTTTTCAATCCCGGAACATGTCGCGGTATCCATCCTGTGTTCGAATTTCAATATTGTTTTGCCGTCGGACGTTTCTGTTTCACTCATGGGAAAATCCTCCTGTTTCTAAAAATTCCGGTTGAATATTTTTTCGATGGCCCCCGCATCCATGGATTCGTCGAGATAGAGGGCTTTGTCAAATTTTTCAAAGCGCTGATTCTCCCTCCGGCGTGCGATGCGCTGGATGTTGAGAAGGTGCTTTGCGGAGACATTGTCGGTCGTTATGTTTTTTCCGCCGGTTCCGCAGCCCAGGGTTAGCGACGGGCTGAGCATGTTGTATATTCCGCCGACGGCTCCCTGTGAGGAAGGCGTGTTGACGATAATGCGTCCGGCATTCATCAGCATGGAGAAAGTCCTGATATTGTCGTCATCGTTGGAGAATATGCTCACGGTATGTCCGATGCCTCCGTGATAATTCAGGTCAATGCAGATGTTCACAGCGTGATTGAAATCATTGGCCACATAATAGGCTAGGATTGGCGCAAGTATTTCGGAAGAGAGCGGATATTCGGCACCCACCCCCTTCAGCGGGGCGATGAGAAGCTGTGTGCCTGGCGGAACATCAATGCCGGCCTTTTGCGCAATCAACATGGCCGGCTGTCCGACAATGTCCGCGTTCATGAGCCCCTTCTCCTTGTCGAAGACCACCTTTTCAAGGAGTTTGACCTGCTCTTCGGAAAGGAAGCATGCCTTGCGCCTGCGGAACTCGTCTTCGACCCCGGACGCAATGCACTTTTCAACAATCAGCGCCTGTTCGCTGGCGCAGATGGTGCCATTGTCAAAAAGTTTCGAGATGCATATCTGCTCCACTGCAAACGGGACATCGGCTGTCTTCTCTATGAATACAGGGACGTTTCCGGCGCCGACTCCGAGAGTGGGGGTGCCGGAGCTGTAAGCGCTTTTCACAAGTCCCGTTCCCCCGGTGGCGAGGATGAGGGAAAGCGATTTGTGCGTCATCATCGCCTGGGTTGTTTCCCGGCTTGTGTCTTCGACCCACTGGATGCAGTTTTCCGGCGCATTCATCTCCAGGGCGGCCTCATAGCATATCCTTGCCGCCTCACAGCTGCACTTCCGCGCCTTTTTTGAAGGACTTATTATTATGGGGTTGCGGGTCTTCATCGCGATCAATATTTTAAAGAGCACGGTGGAGGTGGGATTTGTCACTGGGATAATTGCGAGTATGGGCCCCATAGGCTGCGCTATCTCGGTGATTCCGGTAACATGGTCCTCGCTTATTATTCCGACCGTCTTCTGGTCTTTTATGTCTTCGTGGATGAAATGGGTGGCGACTGCATTTTTAATGACCTTGTCCTGCCATTTTCCGATTCCAGTCTCTTCACAGGCCATTTTGGCTAGATTCACCCTGTTCCTGAAACCGGCCTCGTAAACCGACTTCACTATTGCGTCAGTCTGCTTCTGGTCAAACTGGCAGAAAACTGCCGCCGCCTCTTTCGCCTTGACAAAGTAACCGTCAACGTCAGGAACTATGTTTTTTTTCTCATCCATAACTCTGTCTTTCATATTCGGGTATTGTGTCTGAGCAAGTATCGCTTCCCGCTCTCTTGGGTGCGAATATATCATTTGCCGGAAAAATGCGCAAGGCATGTTCTTTCTTTATTTTAAATGGACTTTGATTTTAAAATAATATCTTTGAACTATAGTTTTTCATTAAAAGGGAAGACTATGATTATTCTTGGGATAGATACGGCACTTAGATGCACCGGCTATGGAGTAGTTAATTACGTTTCTGCGGACAAGATCACGGTGCTCGACTGTGGCGTGATAAAAACCAAGGCGTCGGCCCCCCACAGCGAATGCCTGCGCAGGCTTGCGGGCGGCATGAGGGAACTCGTTGAAAAATATCATCCTGATGCGGCGGTCCTTGAGGGGGCGTTCTTTTATAAGAATGTGAAAACCGCAATGATTCTGAGTTATGCGCGGGGAGCTGTGATGACAGTTCTCGCCGAAAACGGGATTTCCGCTTATGCATATTCGCCGAAAAAAGCTAAACTGGCAGTCTGTGGCAGCGGCAACTCCTCGAAAAACCAAGTCGCCTACCTCATGGCAAACCGACTTGGATTGAACGTCAGCAGCCTTCCACTTGATTCAACTGACGCCCTAGCTCTCGCCATCTGCCATGGACAACTCGCCCTGAATCCGATCTCAGCCCATCTTCTCCCGGAAAAAATCTGACTGATGCATTTAAAAACTTGGATTCAGGGAAGTGAAAACATAAGGATACTTGATTTATGATTCCCTTTGGCTATCTTTTCGCAGGTATGGAAATTAAAAATTTTATCAGTTGAAACCCGTATTTGTCCAAAATTTTCAAAAAGGAGTATTCACCATGGATGTTTCCGGTAAGTCTGGGTCATTGCCCCGGAAAATGATAGTTTCCTTGCAGATCGGTGGTTTTTTCTTCGCAATTGCCAACATAATATGCGTGGCCATTCTTGCATATACCTATATGTGTGTGAAATATGAGCCCAAGAGACTTGAGGTGAAAGGTTCGGCAAAGAAAGCCATCGTCAGTGACACAATCACCTGGCAGGGGACAATTACAGCCCGTAATCCGGATCTGGTCAAGGCTTATGATAAGCTTAAATCAGATGCGGATCGGGTGGCGGAATTTCTCAGGAAGGCGGGGCTTCCGGACAAGGAAGTGACATTTTCCGCAATCACTACAAATAAAATTTTCCAACGTGAAGTCGTTCGGACCAATGCCTCGGGAGACTCTTCCGCGAACACAGGAGCTGTTTCTACTGCGGTAGTACAGACCAATAAAATAGAGATGTATGTCCTAACCCAGAATATTTATATTGAAAGCCATGACATGGACAAGGTGCCGGCTGTTTCACGTTCGGCAACCACTCTTATAAAGGACGGTGTTGAAATAGAATCCAATTCGCCTCATTATCTGTATTCGAAACTTTCAGAACTCAAAATTGACATTCTTGCCGAAGCGACACGCGATGCAACGCTTCGTGCAAAACAGATCGTCACAAACGCCAATGGAAAGCTGGGACGGCTTGTGGAAGCGAAAATGGGAGTGATGCAGATCAACCCCAAAGGCGTGTCCGAAGTGTCTGATACCGGGAATAATGATACTACCAGTTATGAGAAAGAAATCATGGCTGTGGTTACCGTGCAATTCGAGCTGCGTTAGGGACTGTTCGGATTGATGGTGATGCAATTTAAGAAGGATGCGGGGTCGTACTCCCGCAATTGACAAAATCATCCTGGTAATCCAGTGGCCATGCGGGATGATTCTGTTTTGGTGTAGGATTGTCCGTCTCGGATAAGATGGAGGATTGGAAGTTCGGAAATGCGAAAGTTCGGGAGTTCGGAAGTGGACAAGGAGGATTTGGAAAAGAATCTTCGCCGAGATTTATACGCCTCGGGTGTATTTATGAGCCTGTGGCGTACGGCGAACGCTACACCAAGAAATAAGATGGACATGAATGCTCCCTGGGCGATTGGATTCCGCTCAACGAGTTGAGAAAAATGAGATAAAGGAGTTGCGAATGTATAATGTCTATGTTGAAACTTCTATTCCCAGTTATCTTGCTGGGAACAAGACGAGCGACATAATAATTCTCGGACATCGTCAGATCACTTTGGAATGGTGGCGGAACAAGCGTAGGAATTACAATCTTTTCATATCGGATGTTGTTATTGAGGAGATTAGCGCCGGAAATCCTGTCTTTTCTAAAAAGAGACTGGAATCCTTGAGTGAAATTCCTATTCTCGCCTATAACACAAGAATTGAGGCTATAGCATCAAAATACATGAAACATTTCGCATTGCCCGGGAAGCTTCTCAGGGACGTGTTCCACATTGCCTATTGCGTTCATTACGAAATAGATTTTCTTCTAACTTGGAATTGCAAACATCTGGCAAACGCTCATATTAAGCTTGAGCTTGCAAGGTTGAACAGCAGATTTGGGTTTAAGACTCCTGAAATATGTACACCTGAGGAGCTTTTGGATTTTCATAAGGGAGAATAGCCATGTGGAAAGATTCTGTGGTCGAGGAAGTCCGGAATGCCGGAAAAAAAATTCAGAATGAATGCTCGAATGATCTGCATTCATTTGCAACAATGCTGAAAAAGAACACGGAAAAGCTAAAGAAGAAAGGCTGGCCTGTGGTCGGGAAAAAACAGGTTCTGAAGTCAAGACGGAAATCAGCGATAGTCCATTCGGCACTCCTATTGAAGGTCAGCGAAGCCAGAACCGAATATGGCGGACAATAATCCTCCACCGCCATTCGAGGAGTCACTCCCCCCGCAATTGACAAAATCATCCTGATAATCCCGTAATCCTGTCGATATGTTTTTAAAAATTAAGTGGTTCATCGTGCTGTAAATAACGCTATGGTTGAAGCTTACTGGCATATTGGTAAACTCATAGTTGAAGAAGAGCAGCAAGGGGTGGAACGGGCCACCTACGGGAAAAAGCTTATTGAAGGTGTTTCCCGAAGATTGACTGCAGAATTCGGCAACGGGTTTTCCTCTCAGAATTTATGGAATATGCGGCAGTTCTATCAGAAATTCTCCGCAATGCGGAGAGAATTGCAGATCGGCGATGAATCAAAGATTCTCTCCTCATTGCGGAGAGAATTGTCATGGACACATTACAAGGCGCTTTTGCGTGTAGAGAAAACCAATGCCTGTATCTGGTATATGAATGAAGCCGCCGAACAAAACTGGTCAGTCAGGGCGTTGGAAAGACAGATCAACTCCCTTTATTATGAACGCCTTTTAATGAGCAGGGATAAAAAGCCGGTTCTTCAGGAAGCTGAAGAAAAGACGGCGCTGCTACGGCAGGAGCCGGCAGAGTTTATGAGGGATCCTTATGTGCTCGAATTCCTGAATATCAGAGATAGGCGTAATTTCCGTGAATCAGAGTTGGAGCAGGCTATTATCGGGAAGATTCAGGAATTCCTGTTGGAACTTGGTAAAGGTTTCGCCTTTGTGGCCCGTCAGAAAAGAATATCCACCGAGAACAGTGAATTTTATGTCGACCTGGTTTTCTACAATTACAATCTGAAATGTTTCGTGCTTATTGATTTGAAGACCGGGAAGCTCACCCATCAGGATGTGGGTCAGATGGACATGTATGTGCGCATGTTTGACGATTTGCAAAAAGGCAAAGGCGACAATCCGACTGTGGGGCTGATTCTCTGTACCGAAAAAGACAAGGCTATCGTGAAATATTAACAATAATTATGGATGCTAAAAAGACGAAGGACTGAGAAAAATGAAAAAATCAACTCTGTTAAAGATTCAATTTTGTTCCGTGTTGCTTTTCGTTGCGATGCTGAACTGCGATGCCAGGCTTGATGAAACAGTAACACAATGCAGTATCCGGTATGGGAAAAGCAATCTTGACAATGAACTGGAAAAGCTTAACGAAAAGAAGAATGCCGACTTGCTTAAGGTTGATGCGGATAAGAAGAAGAAAGTTGTCGAGAGGTATGGTGATGATTATAACAAAATCAATAAGAAATTCATAACGCCGAATGAAAATGATTTTATCTTCCGGGAATACGAAAAGAACAATATTAAAATCCGTTGCACCTTCCTGAATAATAAATGTGTCAAAATAGAATATCAGGACACCGACGGGATGGAGAATGATATCAAGCAACTCTATCCCGGAATAAGGGAAATAAATCTTTCCGATGTGAAGCAGGAATACAGGACGTATCTTGACAATAACAAGCTTGTTATATATCCTGGAAAACCCTATACATACAATTTAGTTTCTTCATTTCAAGGGAGCGGATTCTACTTGTTCGTTTTTAAGGGAAGAATCCAGGTGGTTGCAGATAAATATTATGATTCCATAATTAGCAATAAACCCAAGCCGCCTGAGCCGAAACCCAAAAGCAAAGAAGGATTGTAATCTGGGGATTGCACCGCAGTGACTGGCGAAATCATCCAGGTATGAAAATCAAATCGCCGTTTTTAAAGTGCTATGAGTTCATGCATAACGCTTGCATTATCATGAACAATATATTATCTTGTAACAAAATTTATTGTTAAATCGAGGAGCCGGGTGGCTCAAATATCTAGGAATTGCGCATATGGCAACTTTGCAGGTGAGAGCGATGGATGACAGGCTTTACGAAGCCCTTGGAAGGCGCGCCGTCATGGACAACCGTTCGATAAGCCAGGAAGTGGTGATGATAGTCAAGGAATATCTTTCGGGTCCGAATGCCGGCCACAAAAGAAAAACGGAGTCGTTCCTTGAGCTTGCAGGCGCCTGGCAGGACGAGAGGTCAGCCGAGGAAATTATCAGCGATATAGGGAAATCGCGCAAGAACTCCGCTTCCAGATTCAGGGAGAGAATCTGAAATGTATCTTTTAGACACTGACACAGTGATTTGTTTTCTGAAGAACGACCCCGTTGTTGTGGATAACTTCAGGCTGAATGCGAATTCGCCGAAGGCTCTTTCCGTAATAACCTACGGAGAACTTCTCTATGGTGCCGAGAACTCGGCAAGGCGCAATGAAAACCTTGCCAGAATTCACAGGATCGCAGAACTCTTTCCTGTTATTGATGTGACTAGGGCAGTGATGGAAACCCTGTCTTCCCTGAAATTTTCCCTTAAAAAAGCAGGAAGGACTGTCGGCGACTTTGATCTTATCATTGCATCTACTGCAATCACAATCGGATATTCCGTTGTTACAAACAATCGGCGCCATTTCGAAAAAATACCCGGATTGGACACGGTAAACTGGAAAAAGGACGTTCATTAACCAGTAGTTGAGAATCTTGTAAAAGAATTCTCCGCTTCTGCGTAGAATATTTCAAAAATGAATTTAGTTTATACGGAAATGAAACGGAATTTAATTTGATGATAAAATCCCTTACAGGCAAATGGTCGGCATATAAGTCGGGAACGGTGATCGCATTCCTTTTTATGCTGGCGCTTTATCTTTTCGACACTACAATCGGGATGAGCGACTCCTATATAATGATTTCAGATTACTGCAAGAGCACCATAAACAGGCGTGCTGTCAATGAGTTTCCCCCGTTCGACTGGCATACCGGATTTCTCGCGGGAATTTTTTTTGGAGCGCTTATCGCCGCTTTCATCGGTGGTGAATGGAGATTCCGTCTCCTGCCCGAAGATATTAAAGAGAAGGGGGCCTTCGGTTCTTTCGGACTTACAGTCCTGCAGGGCGTGGTCGGCGGATTCCTTGTGATGCTGGGACTTCAGATTTCCGGGGATTCCTTCGAGGGGCAGTGGTGTGCGGCGATGCAACTTTCAACTGGGGCGTGGATATTTATTTCCGCATTCATAATATGGGGTGTGATTTTCATGGGCGTCTACAGCATGGTGTCTTCCGGCGGTGGGAAATCTCCCAAAAAAGGCAAGGGCGCGAAGGATAAAGAGAGTGACTAGTGACCAGCGTCTTACTGCGGGAGCCACAGTTTTATCAATAAGAAACTGTTTCCGCAAAAGTAGGGCGGTTTTCTCTGCCCCGTCGAATGACTGGGGTAAACCGCCAACTCTGTGTCGGGTTGAAACCTGACCTACTTTAAAGACAAGTTTCAAAGGAGTGACCAGTACAGTGCTTGATGACTGATAACTGATAACTGATAACTGATAACTGATAACTGTGATATAGGTATTGAACATGGAACCTCTGGCTCTTGGTGGAACATACAGAATCGTTGCGGCAATCATTTTCGGGATTGCGCTCGGTTTCATTCTCATACGCTCCGAACTTGCCTGGCGGAAAACATTCTTGGATCAGCTGGCCATGAGGAATAGCCAGTTATTTAAAACTCTCTTCACTTCAATTGCCGTCGGAATCATCCTGTTCTATCTTCTGAAAAGATTTGGCATTGTCCATCTCAATATCCGCCCGACCTATTTCTGGGGGGCGGCGCTGGGCGGAATGATTTGTGCGGCGGGAGTGGTTTTCTGCGGACAGGTTCCCGCTACGGCGGTTGCCGCAATCGGCGCGGGAAGAATTTATGCGGTTTGGGTTTTTGCAGGCATGATGCTGGCCCTTCCGTTCGTCCAATATGTTTCCAAGAGCATTTCCGGTACGATATATACTTGGCCGAAGCCGACAAACTACACCGACAGGCTTGACCAGTTTTTTTCTGGAGATAACATATTTCTCTGGTTTGCCGGGGTTTCAGTGATACTCTGCCTTTTTTTCGAATTTATACAGTCGGACAAAAAGTCCGGCGGCAAAAAAGGTGATTCCGAATGATCCCTTTTGCACGTCTGAGGACGAGACATCTCAGACTTGGCCGACGCGGTGAAAATATCGCATGTTCCCACCTCCGGAATTACGGATATGACATTCTTTTCAGAAATTACAAAGTGCCTGCCGGCGAGATTGACATAATTGCCAGGGATGGTTCAATCATCTGTTTTATCGAAGTTAAAACCAGGCATGCCAATTTTAGGGGACGCCCGGCCGAAGGCCTTTCAGAAAAGCAGAGAAAGAGGATAAGGCGTGCCGCAATGAACTACCTCCGTGAAATTGGAAATCCCAGGGCAGTTTACAGGTTTGACCTGATGGAATTTGTCCTTTCAAGATGGGATGTCAGGGAATTCCGCCATTGGCAAGACAAGTTCGGGAAGAATTAGTCCGGCACTTTTTCAAATTGGGTGTTCATGTCTTGTGAAAGCACCGTGTGGAACTATATTAGATTTCTATAAGTTTTAAGTGTTAAGTTTTAAGTGTTAAGAAAATCATTTGCTGTTTCCAGAAAACAATCTCTTACTTAAAACCTGAAACTTAAAACTTAATTTCGACTTGTGCATTCCTGTAAAAAGTAAGTCTTAAAATAATCATATAGGAGATATCTCATGTCTGAAAATATCAATGTTGATCAGCCGCAAAACCAGTGTTCATCACCTTTGCCGGTTCAGCCGCCTGTACGTCCAAAGAGCCGGAAGGGATGCATGGTGATGCTTGCCGTGCTGGTGTTCTGTTTTGTTGTGTTCGGGTGCATTGCTGGGCTGTTTGTGGCTGGATTCTATGCCGCCGGTTCTGCTTTCAGCGGCATGACGGAAGTTTCCCCGTTTGAAACCAGGAAAAACAAATTCGTGGAGGAGCTTGTTGAAGGCAAGAATTCGGCTGCAAATAAGATTGCAGTCATTGAGGTCAGGGGCGTCATTATGAATGCCGACGGAGGATTTCATCAGATAGCCAATTCGAAATCGATCTGCGACCAGCTCGATCAGGCGAGAAATGATGTCAAGGTCAAAGCGGTCATATTGAGGCTCGACACTCCCGGAGGTGAAGTAACTGCCGCCGACATGATTCATCACAAGGTGATGCAGTTGAAGGAGGAGGATGTAAAGGTCGTAGCCTGTATGGAATCGGTAGCGGCAAGCGGTGGATATTACATTGCAGTCGCATCCGATTATATCATCGCGCACAGGCTCACAACGACAGGAAGTATCGGCGTAATCATTGAAACATTCAATTATCAGAGCCTTTTCAACAAGATCGGACTCCAGGCGGAAGTCTACAAGTCCGGAGAAATGAAGGACATGCTGAACGGTGCGCGACCGCGCACCGAAGCCGAGAAACAGCTCGTGCAGAATATCATAACTGAAGTTTATGACGAGTTCGTGAACATCGTCGCCGAGGGCCGCAAATCAAAGAACATCACTGCGGAGCAGATAAAAACCACGGAGATCGGCGACGGGAGGATTTTTTCCGGGAAAAGGGCTCTTGAGCTTGGACTCGTTGACGGTGTCGGCTTTTTTGAAGACGCTGTGGACAAAGCTGCTGACCTCGCAAAAATACAGGACAATTACAAGCTTGTGACCTACAAGCGGGTTTTCTCGTTTTCAGATTTTTTCATGAGCATGAAGGGGCCTGAAAATAAAATCAAGATTGACATCCCCGGCATGAAAAGCTGGACAAACATGCTTGAATCTGGAAAAGTCTATCTTCTGCCCTCTTCGGGATTTT
>CAMCYE010000039.1 GCA_945883805.1 Victivallis vadensis
TCCATGGCGGCCAGTTTAGCCTCCAGCGATTTGACGGCGAGGCTGAGTCTCTGCACTTTTTTCGGAAGAGTGATCCTCTCGAGGAAGTCGCGCGGACTTTCAGCCGGAGTTCCCACTACGGATTCTCCGGGCGGGACATCCTTCAGGACTCCTGCGGTTCCAGCCACCCTTGCGCCGTCCCCTATTGTGATGTGTCCGTTGATTCCGGCCTGTGCCGCAATTATGACTCCGCGTCCGATTTCCGTGCTGCCCGCGACTCCGGACTGACCGATCAGCATCGAGAATTCCCCGATAACCACATTGTGTGCGAGATGCACCATATTGTCCAGTTTGACACCGCGTTTAAGCCATGTCCTGCCGAATCTGGCCCGGTCGAGCGAGCAGTTTGCGCCGATTTCAACATCGTCGTCAATCTGGACGATTCCCACCTGCGGGATTTTCACTATTCCGGCTGGTCCGGCCTCGAAACCGAAGCCATCGCTTCCGATAACGGTTCCGGAATGGATGATGACGCGGTTTCCGATGATGCATCTTTCACGTATGGATACGTTTGGATAAATCAGGCATTTCGACCCGATTTTCGTGAAGTGTCCGACATAGGTTCCGGCGCATACGGCCGAGTCGTCGCCGATTTCGGCATCCTCGTCTATGACTGCACAGGCGCCGATATGGACGTTCCCGCCTATTTTTGCGGATTTCGCGACTGATGCCTGCGGATGGATTCCCGGCGTGAATTTTATCGGGGGCGGGGCGAAAAAAGAGATCGCCTTTGAAAATGCGCCGTTCGGATTCTTGCAAATGATGAATGACTGTCCGTCCTTAGGTTTTTCATTGAAATCCTCTCCTGCGATTATCGCGGAAGCCCTGCTTGTCTGGGCTTTGGACGCATATTTCTTGTTTGCGAGGAATGATATGTCCCCGGCTCCGGCATCCTTGAGAGAGGAAAGTGATTTTAACACTGTGCCCTCGTCGCCGACTATTTTCCCGTCAACAAGTGCGGCAAGCTCTTTTACGGTTATTTCTTTTCTCATGAGTTATTTCCCCGATTATTATTTATCTTCATTTATTCTGGCTCTTGGGCTCCGCCTTCTGGCCCTTAGTGTCCTCCGGGGCTTTCTTGTCACCCACCGGCTTGTTTATCTCCTTCATGATCACGTCTGTTATGTCGAGATCCGGAACCCTGTAGATGACGGAAGGTATGTTGTTGAGGGTTTTGCCTGAGGAGTCCAGTACCAGTGTGATTCCCTGGGGCTGGCAGTACTTCCTTATGGTTTCTGTGATTTCCTTCAGGAGGCTGTTTCTCAACTCTTCATATTTTTCCTTGAGCTGGGTCTGTTTTTCGGAGTTATACTGTTTGACTTCGTTTTCTTTTTCCTTCAGTTGCCGGTACTTGTCCTGGGCGGATATTCTCTTGTTTTCGCGTTCCGTTTCGCTGAGTGCAATGTTCTGGGATGCGTCGCGCACCTCCTTGAACTCGTCCTGTAGCTTGAGGAGGGAGTCGTTGAGCTTGGTGAAATAATCCTTGAAGATTTCCGCCTGCTTTTTGAGGTCGGCATCGGATATCTTGGTCTTATAGTAGTTCTGGAAAAGTTTTTCCATGTCGACCACTGCTATCTTCTGATCCGCACAGAATCCGCCCATGGCTATGAATAGCGAAATAATTATTGCCGAAACCGTTGCTTTCCTCATTGTCGTCCCCTTTGTTTTTTTTCTGTCGCAGTTTTTCATTTTAATAAATTACTCTTTGGATTTATTTAAATGAAAAACTATAGATATAATAATGTGTCTGTGGTGCTTTTCACGCTTGCAAGTGAATTTTCAGCAATACATTATTTCAGGGATTCCAGAAGTTTGGAAATGTCCGCATCCGTCATTTGTCTTGGGTTGCATTCCATGCTTCTGCTCCGGCAGTTTTTCATTATGAAGGGGAAATGTCCGGATTTCAGCCCGTAGCCGGAGAGGTCCGGTGGGATTTTGAGTTTTGAAGAGAGTTCCCTTGTTTCAGCGATGAATTCGTCCGCATTCCGGAGGCCGCAGGCTTTTGCGAGTTCATCGTAATCGGTACGGCATTCGGGCAGATTCCACTCCAAGACAGGGGAAAGAAGTATTGCGCATATCACGCCGTGGGGTATTCCGAGAAGCGCACCGGCGGGATGGGCGAGGCCGTGCACTGCGCCGAGACCGCTCTGTGAAAACGCCATTGCCGACAGCAGGCTTCCTTTGGCCATTTCCGTCCTCGCATCCATGTCATTGCTGTTCTCATAGGCACGGGTGAGATTGCGGAAGATTATTCCGGCGGCCTTGCATGCGAGGGCTTTTGTTGCGATGTTCGCATCCGCGGATGTGAAGGATTCAACCGCCTGCGTAAAAGCGTCCAGACCGCTTGCCGCCGTAAGTTCAGGAGATGCGCCGAGCGTGAGTACGGGATCGACAATCGCAAGGTCTGGAACCATGAACGGGCTCTTGAGGGATTTCTTTATTTTGGTCGCGGTGTCCGTGAGAACGGAATTCACGGTTATCTCCGCACCGGTTCCTGCCGTGGTGGGAAGCGCCGCAAAAAACAGGCCCTTGTCCAGTATTTTCCTGTTGCCGTGGAAATATTCACCGCATGCGCCTTCGCGCGGAATCAATATTGCCGCCGCCTTGGCCGCGTCAATCACGCTTCCTCCGCCGATTGCGACAACCGCAGTGACTTTCCCTTTTCTGCCAAGCGCCGCCAGCTCGTCTACTGATGAAAGCGGCGGTTCAGGAGGTATTCCGCAGAAATGGATGACGGGGAATGATGAAAGGAGATTTTCGACCTCTTCAATCCTGCCGGACTGCCGGAGGCTTTTGCCGGTGACAAGAAGTATGCGTGATTTCACCGGAAGGTTGTCCGGCAGTTCCTTCAGCGAGTTCTGCCCGAAAATAATCTTCGGTGGATACACGAGTGTAAAATTGTTTTTCATAACATTTTTTTCCTTGAAAAAAATATAAATTGGATGTATTCATCAGATAAATGCCAAGACACGCTAAAGCTGTGAACTCCAACTAATTTTCTTCCGACCACTCCTTTGAAACTGCTGTTGGTGTTAAGGGCTTTAGGTGTCCGAAGAGCAGCCTTCCTCCTTCGCTGAGATGCTACGGCGGACAAGAAAGGCTGGACTCCAAAATTTGGAGTTCACGCTTTAGCGTGTCTTTTCAACAGTTTCATTTTGATAAAACTGGCGACCCGCCGGTCGGTCGTTGATTACTGATAACTGGTCATGATTTACTGTACTTATTCGCCACCATTCGATGTTGGAAGTTGGATTGGAAGTTCATTTTTTTGACTTTCCGCTTCAAGCTTCTTCAAAGCGGCTTCGGCGGCCGCGCTTTCGGCGGCCTTGCAGCTTGTGGCCGTTCCCGAGCCGACCAATTTGTCATTGACCGAGACTGAAACAAGAAAAGTCCTCTGATGGTCCGGGCCGTTCATCTCCTCTATTTTATAGACAGGTTTTGTCGCCCATTTCCTCTGTGTCAGTTCCTGGAGGAAGCCTTTCGGATTTGCGGCCAGAAGCAGGGATTCCGGGGAAGGATAGAGATCGTCAACGAGGGGGACGAGGAAATTTTTTGCGGCCTCGTGTCCGCCGTCCAGATATATTGCTCCTGTCAAAGCTTCAAACGCGTCGCAGAGGGTCGAGTTTCTCTCGTGGCCGTTGGCTTTGAATTCCCCTTTGCCGAGCCTGAGGAAATTGCCGAGGTTGATATTTTTTGCGAAGTTCGCAAGAGTGCTCTGCTGGTTCAGCGCGGACCGCATTTTGGTAAGCTGGCCTTCGTCATGGGACGGATACCGGCCGTAGAGGTATTCGGTGATTATGATCTGGATTACGGCATCGCCGAAAAATTCGAGGCGCTGATTGTCGTAGCTCAGGCCTTTTTCAACGGCATGGGAACGGTGCGTGACGGCTTCAATCAGAAACTGCGGGTTTCTGAATTCATAACCGATGTCTTCCAGTTTTGGCAGCGCTTTTTCCTGCATGAAACTATCCCTCGTAAATACCAAGATACGCTAAAGCCGTGCCACGTCATCCGACATGGTAAAAACTCCAACTAATTCTTTCAGTCGCTAGCTGTCAGCTGATAGCTCGTAGCTCGTAGCTGATAGCTGATAGCTCGTAGCTGGTAGCTGGTAGCTGGTAGCTGGTAGCTGGTAGCTGGTAGCTGATAGCTGATAGCTGATAGCTCGTAGCTAAGACCTACGACCTACGACCTACGACCTACGACCTACGACCTACGACCTACGACCTCTGACCTACGACCTAAGACCTATGAGCTGATAGCTATTAACTTTGAGCTACGAGCTTTTACGCTCCGATTCATTCCCTTTTAACACTTCGATATTCGTATTTCGAATGTTCTTCTGTTCGCCCTGTCCTACTCGCTCTGGCATAAGTCCAAAATCTGGAGCTGGGGATTTGATTCGCCACGGAATTTGTTCATCTGCGGTGAGGCGACGATATCCCACAATGGTTCCAGAGGCAAAGAATTCATCTTCCTGTTGAATGCTATGAACGGTATTATGTTTTCCCTGCTGTCTTTCAGGTAGCCGCGGCAGTGGTTTGCGGCGGCAGATTGGATTTTAAAGGGCTGGAGTCCGTTTATCCTGAAAAGCGGCTGCGAGTTGCAGTGTCCGAAAGGCTCAAGTTTTTCCAGGAGGGAAAAGAATTCGCCGTTCAGTTCGCGCATCTCAACTTCACCGTCAATTGAAAGCTGGGGCGCGGCATGTGTTTTATTTGTGATTTTCTGGACGGCCGCCTCAAACCGGACATTGAATTCCTTGAGCCTGTCGGTTTTTATGCACATTCCGGCGGCCATGGGATGTCCGCCGTATCTTTCAAGGAGGTCCGAGCATTCCAGGAGGACGTCGAGTATGTTTATATTGTCGACGCTTCTGCCCGAGCCGAGCGCCAGGTCTCCGTTGATGCTGAAAACCAGAGAGGGGCGGTGGTGCTCCTTTGCAAGGCGCGATGCCACGATTCCGATCACGCCCTGATGCCAGTCGGAGCCGGCTACGATAATGGAGAAATTCCCTGCAAGATCCACTTTTTCTTTGATCTGGGCTGAGACCGCGGAAATTATCTCTTCTTCTTTTGCCTGTCTTTTATGGTTGAATCCCTCGAGCTGTTCGGCGTATCTGTAGGCTTCGATGATGTTTCCTGTGCGGAGGAGGTCGAATGCGACTTTCGCATTTCCAAGCCTGCCTGCGGCATTGAGCCTGGGTGCGAGGCAGAAAGTTATGTCGGATGCTTTTATTTCCGCATTTATTCCGGCGATTTCGCAGAGGGCGCGGATGCCCGGACGAACCTGCCTGCTCAGGACTTTCAGCCCGTTGCAAACAAGGATTCTGTTTTCACCGGTCAGGGGGACGATGTCGGCAACTGTTCCAAGCGCGACAAGATCGAGCCCGTCATTCAGATCGAACGTGTCATTCAGGGAGTGGTTTTCCCTGCCGTATTTTATGAACGCATGACATAATTTGAACGAGATCCCCACTCCGGCGAGAACATGAAGGTCGAGCAGGGAGGAGTAGAGTTTTGGGTTGATTACGCTGAACGCCTTTGGAATGGCGGCTTTGGGTTCGTGGTGGTCTGTCACTATTACGTCAACCCCCTTGGATTGCGCAAATGCGACCGTATCTATGCTCGACATACCGCAGTCGACAGTGACGATCAGTTTGTAGTTGTTTTCCGCAAGTGCCTTTTTTAGTGACTCGACGGTGAATCCGTAGCCATCTTCAATCCTGTCGGGCAGGAAACACGAGACGTCCGCCCCGTTTTCGGAAAGCACCCAGTGGAGGAGGGCTGCCGCGGTCACCCCGTCCGTGTCGTAATCTCCGTGGATCAGGATTTTCTCCCTTGACATTACGGCATCCCAGAGCCGTTTTGCGGATTCTTCCATTCCGGGGATTATGTAAGGATCCCCAAGCCCCTGAAGAGGGGGTTTGAAGAATTGTTCGGCGGAGCTGTGATTTATTCCCCTTGCTGCGAAGAAGAGAGCCAATGGCCTAGAACAGCTGAGGCTTTTCATCAGTTCTTGTATCTCTTTTTCGGGAATATCAGCTAATTTCCATATGTATTTACCCATCACTCCATGACCGTTGTTAGTTTTTTATAAAATAGACCATGAAAGTGAAATTCAAATCATAAAAGCGACGATAAGCATGAAAATGATTTTTGAGAGAATTGCCGCTTGCAAAAAAAGGGAATTGGAATAACATAAGGGCTTGCCAGAATGGGCGGCTGGATTATTTGATTTCCGGATTGATGGTTTTTCAAAGCCCATCATCCAGTCATCCAATCTTCCAATCATCCAATTTATTCAGAGTGCCGACATGGCGGAACTGGCAGACGCGCTACGTTCAGGGCGTAGTCCTCGCAAGGGGGTGTAGGTTCAAATCCTATTGTCGGCACCATCTCTTTTTTCTTACTATCTTTGTTGTCAAAACTGTGCATGTGTCTGTCGGCTAAATATTTTAGATAAAATAATATTGAAAAGCTTCACAATCATGCAGAGGAGTATCCATGCCCAACCTGATTTTTTGTCTTTTTAAAACACTCCGAAAAATCGAAGAAGATGGTGTTTGCAGGGCGAGGATTAATTGGGATGAGCTGATCAGCGCGATGGAATCCATCCTTTTTTCACAAGACCCACGGTTAAGATTCTCACATTCTAAAGCTAATGAACTTCGGGTATGCTTTGAGAACTGGATTTATGCTCAGTTAGTATCAGCTTCTCCAGAGCTTATCGCTGCCGGTGAGCCATTTAGGGTCAGAGACATGAGGGATTGGGAAAACCGCATTCGCAGAGCCGGGCGAAATTTGGATCACGGTATTGCAAATGATTCTATTGGCATTGCACTTTACCACCTACGTATTGCTCTGGAACTCATGAATCGAAGCCATCACGATGGAATGCGCCATTTTTCCTGGCAGGGGAACGCTGGTGAAAAAGTCCTAGAGCAAATTGTTTATCGTATGATAAAATTTATTGAACTGATTTCAGCACGTCCGGTATCTAGAAGGCTTATTGAATTTACTGATTTCATCAACAGGCCTATTTGCAAGGGGCGATTTATAGTTTTGAAAGAGGATGCGTCCGCCGATGACAATCCTTCCATTATGGCTTGCCTAGAACAGGGAACATGGTATGGAACTATTGAATTTAATCAAGCTAACCGGAATCTCTTGGCTGACATAAAAGATGACGACATAATATTCATATATGGCCTTACTCTTGTCGATGGGGCACTTGTCGCTGGAGAGAACGCTCTGCTTGTCCATCATCCAGACTTCATGCTGGCAGTCACCGATCTTAGCGAATGTTATCCTGGTTATGTGAGAGATGGAGATACCCTGAAGCCCATTCCACTGCACATCATTAAATCGTATTTTGCTCCTCGTGGAGCTTCGCGCATGCCTACGATCGTAGGACAGATTGTAACCAATGTCATGGATCGCGCACTGCAATGCAGAAATGACAGACAAGCGATAGACAGGGAATCTATAATCCTTGATGCTATTTCCGATAATTTACTTGATATTGCATCACTAGAAAGTAACCAAGCTTTTCGTGACAAAATAAGCAATCTCAAGAAAGGCCAGGTTCCGAGTTGCCCTGATCACAATACGGAAATGAGATTGTGCGATGGACCAAATGGTCAGTTTTATGGATGTGTCAATTATCCTGCTTGCAATAGAACAGAAAACTTGACAGGATTGGTGGGGTATAACGGATTAAACGAAAAGATATTTGCTCAAATGAGCCAAGAGCAGGGCGTAGCTTACTGGGAAGTACCAGTCCATAGCTCCGATCTGGGAATTACCGGCAAGATAGATCTACTGCTCCAGTCGCCAACAAACGATCAAATGATGAAGTATGTCGAATTGAAAACCGGTAAAGTCTACGGCAATGACCCCGGCAGGCTAAATTATTTGAATCCCCAGCATGCCAAACAACTTCAGATGTATAAGAAACTTTCAGAAGAAAGGTTTGGTGCAACTCGCTTGGAACTTTGGTATCCACGAGCAAGAAGAAACTGGATTCGAGAGGTGTCTGAGATTGCTGATGATGAAACGTTTCACCTTATGAGATTGAGAAACAAAGCGTTGAGTTTTATCGTCAAGTTTGCAACTCGTGAAAATGTCTGGGGGATTCTAAGAGAGATTACAACGAATGAGAATCTTTGGATACAGTCCCTCGAAGGAACTACACGTTGCAAATTGAATGACGTAATCGAAAACAGTAATTCCCTGGTACGTTCTTATGCAGAATTCATGGTTTCATTTATTGCCCAATCTATGCTTTCGGCACGTCTTGGATGGTATTCGTCAGGCAGAAATGGTTCATTTGCAGATATCTGGCTGGCGAGACCTGAGGAAAAGATGGAGAAAGGCGTTATGCTCAATAATCTTGAGCTTACAGAAATTGCATACGGAAACGGTAAACACATCCTGTCATTGGAATATTCATCTAATGGCTATGATTTTAAATTCCGTGAAAATGATTTCGTGATGCTTTATCCTGTAAACATTGATGCTTCAGGTGCTCCCCTTGTGATAGGTGCTCCCCCTGTGATATTAGAAGGTTTTATCAAACGGCTAGGGCACAAGGAAGTCACAGGACAAGGCGATCTTTTTCCGCCAATCGAACTTGATGTATCGGTTTCATCCTATGTTCCAGAAATTAAACAGTGGAAAGATAAATTGGTCAACGGAGGGGGTAATCTGCCAAGATTTGCGATTGAACGTTCATACAGTGAAAAATCACACAAATCCCAATTTAAGGGAGTTTCCCATTATTTGGTCAATATGGAAGAAGGCGTTAAGAATGTCTTCTTGGGATTGACTCCTCCCAGTAGAGGAAATGGCAGTAATGACATTGAGAAAGCAGCGGATACTGATTCAATTTATCTGGTGCAAGGTCCGCCTGGAAGTGGGAAAACAAGGGAATTGATACCTTCTCTAATCGGTGAGTGCCTAATAAAACGCCACAATGAGAAGATACTTATAGTTGCAATGTCCAATCAGGCGGTATACGAAATTGCCAAGTCTCTTCATACAAAGGAAATCGATTTTATACATATTGGCGCAGAACCAGAAACATCAAGAGCACAATGGATTTCTTCTCATTCCCTGAAGCGTATGCTCCGTGATGCTGAAAAATTACCCTTTATGCAAAGGTTCAACAGAATTGGGGTAATTCACGACAAGTTAATTTCTGCTCCTGTTCTGATTTCAACTGTTGCTTCAGTTGACGAGAAAATATTCCAATTCAGAACCTCGGGGACACTTATTGTGGATGAGGCTTCACAATTACACGAATGCCAGCTCCTCACGGTTCTCTCACATTCCAAAAGAGTCATTCTCATAGGAGACCACAAGCAATTGCCCCCTGTACATGAAATTGAACTGTCTCCTGACCTGCTGCCGGAAGACCTTTCCGGAATCGGATTTGCCACGCGCCCGGGGGCATCAATCATGGAACGTTTATGGCGTCTTTTCCAGCATAAGAAATGGAATTGGGCTTGCCATACACTTAATAAGCAGTATCGAATGCATGATCAGATTCAAACTTTTATCAACAGCCGATATTACAATAACATGCTTCAGTGTGGACATGAGCGCCATCATCATACGGACTTTTTATTACATAATGGGATTGGGGAATGTAATAATCTACAAAATACGATGTTTCTTTCTCTCGGCGTGAGAAACAATCGGACTTTGTGGATTGATGTTATTGAGACTAATGAAGCGGATCAGAGAGAAAAAGAAAACAATGTTGTGATAGACCTCCTGAAATTGCTCAACCACGAATATGAAAATTCAATTAAGATTGGTATTGTAATGCCATTCCGAATGCAAATACAGAGACTTACGCAATCGCTTAGCAGGGAAAATGACATGAAAGAATTCAAAAAAGATCATTTGCGTATCGACACTGTTGAGCGATTCCAGGGCGGAGAGTGTGATATAATCATAATTTCGACAGGGATATGTGATTCTTCGAAATTGAAAACGCTACAAGCTATAATGCCTGCGGATCCGGATGTCAACGAGCCGGAAATTGATTGCAAGCTCAATGTTGCATGGTCTAGGGCAAAAGAGCAGGTTATAGTAGTTGGAAATTCCAACGCCTTACGCGCCAGCCCCCATTATAGGGCGCTTCGGGAATCAATTAAGACGAGATTCAAATATCAGTCAAATGGCAGGGGTGATGGCGCTTATGTCGAGGAGACGATCTGGTAACCGTTACCAAGTTTCAAATTGATGTTGATTTGGGAATCATTTTTTGAAAGAAATCTCATGTGTAATAATAGGGCAATCCCATGACAATGTCATCTATGTTGCATGATAAAACATCTTTTTTTAAAACGAAATTTATCCATTCTTTGTTTTTGAGGTAAATCTTGTAGCCATCCCCTTGCTCCATGATGAAGATCAACTGATTTCGGAGTTCCTCTGACTCTCTGTCGGATATTTTGTTGCTCAACTTAAAAATGAATGTTTTATTCAAAATATCCATCAATTTGAGCGTCGTGTGATTTGCGCCGGTAATTCCGGCCTTTTGAAGTAGTTTTACGCTTTCATCTCTTGCACCGAGCCTGTCGAGGATATACGCGCCCCATTTTGCTGCAATATTTCCAGGGTAACCAATATCCATTTTTGACAGTGTGCCTATGATTGAATTTTTGTATGCTATTTTGTCAGAACAGGATTCTATAGCTAATGCTCCGAGGCGCAGATGATTGCAAAGGATAAAACCATCCCAATTCTCTGTGGCTCCCTGTGAATATTCCTTTATTTTATTATCAAATCTAAATAGCAGAGTTTTCAAATCCAGCTCGGTTTTTGATGAATAATTCCACAAATGATTGAAACATGCTTTCTCGATCTGCCTATTCTGCCAATACAGCGTGACAAGGTAATTATTTCCTTGCAGCCAGTCTTTGGTACCTTTTTCAAAATGCTTGAGATCTTCAAGCAGTTGCTCCTGGGCAATTTCAAAATGGAATTCTTTCTCCTCTTTGCCAAGTCCATGGGTACACATAAGAAAACCATGGGCCTGCCCGATGGTTCCAGCCGCTTTGCCGAGAAAATGATCTTGTGAATCGCTAATGGCAAGAAGATTGGTGATAAAGTTTATGGTCTCGCGATAAGGTTCGATATCCTTTTTGAGGAAACGTTCTATATCTTCGAAACGGAAGCGGTCAAACGCTCCAGATTGTACGAATATCAATGCATGCTCAGCCTTGTCACGGAGGAAATCCAAAGGAGTGTCGTATAGGAGCGGATAGTGGGTGTCGCAAAATTGCCTAAGTTCGTTTATAGTTCTGTCTATATCATCCGTACCTGTCAAAGAATGAGGCCAAAAACCATGAGACATCAGTTGCACCTTCTCCCACAGGAACTCCTTCATTATCTGATCCAAGCCTTGGGAGGGCTTTCCATCTTGCAAGTTCAAGCACGGTTTAATTATAGTAAGTCTTCGAGATGCGTCGGTTAGAGCGCACGGAAAGGTGCCGCGACTGGTCATGACGCAAGCAAACCGCTCTCGCATGGTGAGAGCGAAAGAGGAGCGTTGTCTGTCTTCAAGTTTTGCGAATTCCCTGATGAAAAATTCTTTACCTGAGACATGCCGTGCTGAAGATTCGGAAATTTTTGCCACCCGGCATAGCAAATCAAACAACGCCTCTGTTTTCTCCTCTTGAGGGGTATGGTTGTATTGCTCGGCAAGGTCGGGAGCAGAAATCCATTGGTGTTGCCGAACGTCAAAGCATAACAGCTTATCGGCAAAAATCTTGGTGAGTTCAGAAGTATCATTTCGGACCGATGACGAGACAAGTATGTCGGCCATGCAAAGGAAAGCGTATTTTGCATTTACAAGGAATTTTGCTCTAACGTTATTTGGATTTAAACCGCTATGAATCGAGAAGCAAGCCGAAATATGCTGGGCCATTCTGTTTTCGTACTCTTCCTTGTTTTCATATCCCCAAATCCCCATGATTGCAGGACCTGTTTCAAAGTTTCCTCGTCGTGAAGAAATGTAAATATCGACCTTGTCGGCAGGCTTTAAATCCAGAGATTCAGCAAGGCTTAAAATTGCAGTTTCGAGATGGATAAAATAGTTGTGTTGTTCATGAACATGAATGCGCGATGTGTTGATAGTGGTGAAAACATACTTGATTCTGGGAGTGAACTGAGACAACAATGAATGCAGATATTTATGCGTGACAGTTCTCCCAGGATATTCCACAGTAGTTTTCTTCTTACCTGCGAATAATTCCGAAAAGTGCAAATCACCAGGGCAATTGAAAGTGTTGTCGGCTTTTTGGGAAAAACAACTTATTTCCTTGTCGAGGGAAGAACTGTCAGATGTATTTGCGACTACATATCCACCCACTGAAACACGCTGGATTGGGCTGAAATTTCCGGTTTCATCTATTGAGATGATATAATGCATAAGTCCTTTGAGTATAGTGCTATAAAATAAACCCATTGTGCTTTAACTAACGTTCAAAGCAGTTCTGGAAACAGAATCGTGTAGATTCATGGATAAGATACTTTTACCGATCACAGTTTACAAAAGACCTTAATGATTTAGTTTCTAAGATAATATATCGGACGATGAAACAAAGAAAATCCTTTGATCGGTTCATGTGTTTTTCCGGAATCGGAATTCTCGCCTATAACAGTTTCTTTATGACTTCTTCGACTTTAGGACTCTGTTTTACGGCCTTGAGTATCTTGTCCATTATTGATTTTGGCATGCCCAGCGGAAGTTTTACCGATTCGGTATTTATTTTTTTCAGGAGGTCTGTTTTGGCAAAAGGGAAGACGGAGTTGCAGTCTATTATCGAATTGGTCGAGAGGACTTTGTAATCATTTGGAGAGAGCTCAACGTAGGTTCCTCTGAATCTTTCACAATATGCTTTAACCTTTTCTACTTTTGAAGATGTTACAAGCAGGGCTATTAATTCGTCAGATGTTGGATTCCTATTGATAACTACAAAATAATGGGATTCAGGAGATGTAAGTCTTCTGTCCTGGAAATAATAGACAGTTCCCTGATGGATGGTTTTATTGAATTCTTCCTCGGTGAAACGTGGAGCCATTAATTACCTCCGGAAAGAGGCGTATATGGAGGCGGCATATCTTATCTGTTCAAGAAGAAGAGACTTATCATCTTCAGATAATTTCGGGCAGTATTCCAGATCGTCAGGGGCATTTTCAAGAAAATCTTCAATTTTGATGTGTTTGCGTTTTATGCCTGACTTGAAATCGGCCTCATGCTTCCGCCATTCAGGAAAGCGGTGGGTTAAATCAGGAAGACGTGTGCAATGCCCGAATTTTTTCCAGACGTAAAGCAATGCTTCTCGATCAGTTTCGGAAAAAACTTCCGTCTGCACCTTGTTGACGGTCTTGATATTTGTATTTGAAGTCGAAATGAATGTATTGGCATATTCGCGTTCGGCGACCGTATCGAAATTTGAATCTGCAATATTGAGGACTTCAGATGGAACTGGTCCGAGTTTCATTGCAACATAATTTGCATTTGTGATGAAACGCCCATATTTCCTCAAATGGAATCTATCAGCAAAAAAAATAAGCTTCATGGCCCTTAGCTTGCTGATGCTGCCATGGTTAAGATGGGCAAGATAGTTCAATGCCTGTGTCGATTTTTTGAATTCAAATGGAATGTTGAGGTTCATTGTGCAATGCCATGTTTTGTTTATTTATATTATCTGAATTTGCATGAAATATCAATTGCCCCTTTGAAAATATCTAAATAATTTTAGTAGGTTGCCTCAGGAATTACATACCCCCGCAATTGATAAAATCATCCTGTTTCAACTTTTTGTAGAATTCCTCTTGCATTTTTTTTATTCCAATATAATTTCGCCGCGTAAACTCCGAACGTTCTTCATCTAATCCAATGAGGTGGTGCGGAATCCGGAGTTGTTTTTTTAGAATGACCTGAAATTCGGCGATTTTGAAATTGTCTCGATCAGGTGAATAGGTTTGCTTGGCGGAAGTCTTCTGGCACATTTTTTAAGCCAAGACGTCTCAGATCCCGAGTCTCATCAAGATCTCGGGGCAGACGCTTGGCGTTCCCGGGAACGCTGACCGTCTGGTCGGCTCTATGTATTTTTCTGTGTGGAATGAGTATCTGGTTGCTGACACCCGACGACCCTACTACGCCAAGGCTACGAAGGGCAGGCCGACGACTGACGACTGATGACTGCGGCCCCCTGGCTGCCTAATTTAAACTGTAAGTTTCAGAAAGGAGTTTTGGCATGATGTATTCGCATGAAGTGGAACAGATGACTTGTGTTGCCAAGGGACCCAATCATGGGCCAGCCCCGATACCCCAGGAGGGCAAGTGGACACAGGCGAAAGAAATCAAGGACATTTGCGGGCTTACGCATGGCGTGGGCTGGTGCGCCCCCCAGCAGGGCGCATGCAAACTGACCCTCAACGTCAAGGACGGGGTCATACAGGAGGCCCTTGTTGAGACAATTGGCTGTACCGGCATGACTCATTCCGCAGCCATGGCGGCGGAAATCCTCACAGGCAAGACAATACTTGAGGCGATGAACACGGATCTCGTATGCGATGCGATAAATACGGCGATGAGGGAGCTGTTCCTGCAGATTGTTTACGGCCGTACGCAGACCGCTTTTTCCGAAGGGGGACTTCCCATCGGGGCCGGACTCGAGGATCTGGGCAAGGGATTGCGCAGCGTGTGCGGTACGATGTTCAGCACCTTGGAGAAGGGGCCGAGATACCTTGAGATGGCCGAAGGCTATGTCAACAGGATCGGCCTTGACGAAAACAAGGAGATCATCGGGTATGAGTTCATCAGTCTGGGCAAGATGATGGATGCCGTCAAGAAAGGCGTGGATGCCAACGAGGCGCTCAAAAAAGCGACAGGCACATACGGACGTTTTGCGGATGCGAAATCTTACATTGATCCAAGGCACGAATAGAAAGGACGACACTGAAATGGCACTTTTTGAAAGTTACGACAGAAGGATAAGGCAGATCACCCCGGTGCTTGAAAAGTACGGCATGAAGTCTCTTGAGGAGGCTAGGAAGGTCTGTGAAGACAAGGGCGTCAATGTATATGACATTGTAAAGGAGATTCAGCCGATATGTTTTGAAAATGCGTGCTGGGCCTATATTCTCGGGGCGGCGATCGCCGTGAAAAAGGGACAGACCAAAGCCGCCGACATTGCGGTGACACTGGGCGAAGGTCTTCAGGCGTTCTGCATACCCGGATCGGTGGCTGATGACCGGAAGGTCGGCATCGGGCACGGCAACCTCGCATCCATGCTTCTCAAGGAGGAGACCGCGTGTTTCGCCTTCCTTGCCGGGCATGAGTCGTTTGCCGCCGCCGAAGGGGCGATTGGTCTTGCGAAGTCCGCAAACCGCGTACGCAAGAAACCTTTGAAGGTGATATTGAACGGTCTTGGCAAAGATGCCGCACAGATCATTTCCCGCATCAACGGGTTCACGTATGTGCAGACCAAGTTCGACTATTTCACGAGCAAGCTTAACATTGTCAAGGAAACGGTTTATTCTACCGGAGACCGCGCCAAGGTGAGATGTTACGGTGCCGACGATGTCCGTGAAGGCGTGGCTATAAACCATCATGAAGGCGTTGATGTTTCCATTACCGGCAATTCCACAAATCCCACCCGTTTCCAGCATCCTGTCGCAGGAACCTACAAGAAGGAATGCATTGAGCAGGGCAAGAAGTATTTCTCCGTGGCGAGCGGTGGCGGAACGGGCCGTACGCTTCATCCCGACAATATGGCGGCCGGTCCCGCATCATACGGCATGACAGACACCATGGGGCGCATGCACTCCGATGCCCAGTTCGCAGGCTCCTCCTCAGTTCCCGCGCATGTGGAGATGATGGGGCTGATCGGAATGGGCAACAATCCGATGGTCGGTGCGTCAGTGGCTGTCGCAGTGGCGATAGAGCAGGCGTCGGGCAAGAAGTGATTTGACGGAATTCCCGTTTTAGATGAATATCTAGATCCAAAGTATATAAAAAACCCCGCGACAGCGGGGTTTTTTATTCCCAGACATTGCTTTTTACGGTTATTTTCTTGAACAGTATCCTTTTCAAGATGGCTGAAAAGGTGAAAGCCCTTGTGCCGTATTTTTTCAGGGAATAGTTTGTCTCTTTTACCACGTCGCCGGCGCTATTGTATCTTTCGTCGGGATTCTTGTTAAGCATTTTCGCCAGGATATCCTGCATCCATGGCGGAATATCCCGGTTCAGTTTTGTAGGAGCTACAGGTTTCCTGTTTTTGATGGATTCCATGATTTGCAGTACGGTATCTCCGTCGAACGGCCTGTTTCCGGTGAACATTTCATAACTTATTATTCCCATGGAGAATATATCCGATCTGGCATCTACCTTCTGCGAAGCGTCAAAGCTTTCCGGAGCCATGTATGCAGGTGAACCGAGTATTTCATCTACCATTGTGAGGGAGGACTCGGGAATATGGCATATTCCGAAATCGGTTATTTTCACTTTCATGTCCTCGGTGATTAAAATATTCTCGGGTTTTATGTCGCGGTGCAGGACTCCGTAGGCGTGTACGCATTCTAGGGCTTCCGCAATCTGGAGTATTATCGAAATTTTCTGCTCGATGTTGAAAGTATTGTTCTTTAAACATTCTACGAGGGAGCTGCCTTTGACATATTCCATGATGATATATGGGCTGTCCTCTGTCTTGCTGAGATTGTGATCGTAAATTTTGACGACATGGTCGTTGTTGATTTTGCTGAGGGTTTCCGCCTCCCGGATGAAGCGCTGCATTTTTTCACTGTTTTTGTTGATTGTCTCATTCCAGTTGCGCAGGACTTTCATCGCATACTGGACATTGTTTTTTTCAACAAGCAGAACAACTCCGGACGCACCGGTCCCGATGGAGCGGATGACTTTGTAATCGGAAGCGAGGTTTCTCATTTTGCCCATGTCGTCACTTTCATACTTCTTCTCTTTTTCGGCGATGGCCTGCTTCAGAAGTGAAAGTAGGAATTTTAAATCGATGGGTTTGGGCAGGTAATAATATGCGCCTTCCTTGACAGTGTTGACCGCGTCGCTCAATTCGGGAAGGCCGGTCATCAGTATTATGTGCATGTCCGGATATTCCTTCTGGCATATCCTGAAAAATTCCTTGCCGGATTTCCCCGGCATGTTTATGTCTGAGATCGCAAGGTCGAACTTGGTGGTTTTCAGCAGGTCCAGAGCCTCGTCCGCTGAAGAGACCGTCCGGACTTTGTAGTACGGAGACAAAAACTGGTTTAAAAGATTCCTGATGCTCACTTCATCATCGACAATCAGGAGATTTGCTCCGATATTGTCATTTGTCATTTTTTTCGTGTTGTTCATCTTTTTTTCCGTCAGTTTTGAAAGCAGGTAACTTAATTTCTTTTGAGACATTGTCAAATACCTGATAATCAGTGACCAGTGATCAGTGACCAAGTGACAGCTAACCAGTGATCAGGCGGATGTTTTTAAATTGACGTGCATCAAAACTTCCATGCTCCCTGATTTTCCAACTTACGCACTCCCGCACTTTAGCACTCCCGCACTTTAGCACTTTAGCACTTTAGAACTTTAGCACTTTAGAACTTTAGAACTTCCCCCTTCGGTTCCTCTCAGGTAGGTCTGCAGTTTTTCCATCCAGACGTAGAATACCGGGGTGGCGTAGAGGGTAAGTATCTGGGAGAACAGGATTCCCCCGACCACTGTTACGCCAAGAGGTTGTCTTGCCTCGCATCCGAGCCCGGTGCCGATGGCGAGGGGGATTCCTGCCATGAGCGCGGTGAGGGATGTCATCATGATCGGCCTGAAGCGCAGCACGGATGCCTGGATTATTGAATCCTCCGGTGACATGCCTTTCCGTCTCGCCTCGATTGCGAAGTCTACCATCATGATGCCGTTTTTCTTCACTATGCCGACCAGCATTATGAGTCCGATGAATGCATATATCGACAAATCGATATTGAATATCCACAGGGAGAACAGCGCTCCGAATCCTGCGAAGGGCAGGGCGGTGAGTATTGTCAGCGGATGTATGAAGCTCTCGTAGAGGATCCCCAGCACCATGTAAATTATGAAGATGGTCAGTATGAAAAGGAGGTTCATCCCTTTCATTGATTTCTGGAAGGCCTGGGCCGTACCCTGGAACGAGCCTGAAACTCCGGCCGGATAAAGCGGGATTAGGTTTTTTTCGATCGCTTCCACCGCCTCTCCGAGCGCAACACCCTGCTTAAGGTTGAAAGATATTGTGACCGAGGGCAGCTGTCCAGTATGGTTTACGGACAGCGGGCCGGCAACGAGTTTTTTCTTCAGCAGGCTGTCGAGAGGCACAAGCTGTCCCGAATCCGAACGTATATAGAGTAGGGACAGGGCTTCAGGAGTGCTTCGTTTGTCCGGCTGGATCTCCATCAGCACTTTGTATTGGTCGTCGGCTGCGAATATCGTGGAAATCTGCCTTGTCCCGTAGGCGCTGTAAAGGACATTCTCAAGCTGATCTATGGAAACTCCGAGTTTTGAAGCCTGATCACGATCCAGTTCAAGATCTATCTGCGGGGTCGATATTTGTAGGTCGCTCGAGATGTCAAGCAGTTCCGGCATGGCTGACATCTTGTTTTCGGCCACCATTGCAAATTTGTAGAGGATGTCGGTGTCAGGACTCAGCAGTGAATATTGATATTGTGATTTGCCGCCCCTGGCGCCAATTTGGATTGGCGGGGGATTCTGCACAAAGACCCTGATCCCGGGGGTGTTTGAAAGGCTTTTCCTGAGAACGGAGATAATTTCCTCGACGCCTCTCTTTCTTTCACTTTTCGGTTTGAGTGTGATGTTTATGTTTCCGGAATTAGAGGCGCTGTTACTGCCTCCGCCGCCTCCGCATCTTGACATGAACGCGCTGAGTTCAGGTACTTCTTTCTGGATGATTTTCACAAGGGCGTTCTGTCGTTCCTTCATGGCTTCGAATCCAATTCCCTGCTCGGCTTCGGTTGAAATCAATATCCTGTTCTGATCCTCGCTTGGTACGAAACCTTTCGGAATTACAGTGTAGAGCCAGAACATCGCGAATATCACTGCGATTGATATCACCAGTGTAACCCAGGTGTGATTGACGTTCCAGGTAAGGGTCTTTTTATAGGAGAGCACGATGCGTGACCATAGCCCCTTCCCTTGCTCGGTTTTCTCCATGTCATGTGCAATCTGCCTGTTCATGAACCTCGACGAGAGCATCGGGATCAGGGACAATGCGACGATTCCCGACACCAATACCGCCGTGCCTATCGTCATTGAAAATTCATTGAAGAGCCGCCCCACGACGCCGCCCATGAAGAGGACCGGTATGAAAACAGCGGAAAGGGAAAGTGTCATGGAAACAATAGTGAAGGCGACTTCTTTGGAGCCGTCAAGCACCGCGTCCATGGGACTTTTTCCCATTTCATAATGACGGAAGATGTTTTCAAGTGCGACGATCGCATCGTCAACCACGAACCCGAGGGACAGAGTGAGGGCCATCAATGAAAGATTGTCGAAGCTGTAGCCCAGGAGATACATTACGGAAAATGTGCCGAGAAGCGACAGGGGAAGTGACATGCTGGGGATGATTGTCGCACGCAGATTCCGGAGAAAGATGAAGATGACCATGATGACCAGGCAGATTGTGAGCATCATTGTGAACTTCACTTCGGAAGCGGAGCTTTTGATCGTGATTGAACGGTCGAATAAAAGCTTGATGGATACCGATGAGGGTATTGCCGCCTGAAGATCCGGAAGAATGGCCTTCACATCATCGGCAACCTTGACTGTGTTGACGCCCGGTTGTTTCTGTATTGCGAGTATTATGGCGCGCTGCTGGGAATCGCCTGTGCAGTACCAGGCGGCAGACCTGTCATTCTCCACGCTGTCGACGGATGTTCCTATGTCTTCAAGCCTTATTGGTTCACCGTTGCGCTTGGCGATTATGATTTTTCTGTATTCTTCCGCCTTAAGGAGCTGCCCCCTTGGCTGAATCGTAAATGTCTTGGTCCTGCCGTCCAATATTCCTCCGGGGATGTTGACGTTTGCGGCATCCACGGCTTTCTGAACCTCGTCCATTCCTATCCCGTATGCGGCGAGGCTTTGCGGATTTATCTGTATCCTGACGGCATATTTCTGGGAACCGTGTACGTTCACCTGCGCCACTCCCGACGTCATGGATATTTTTGGAACCAGTATGTTCTGGGCAATCCTGTCTATTTCAGACATGCGCAATGTCGGGCTTGTGAGTGCCAGAAATAAAATGGGTTGATCTTCCGGATTGACCTTGTTGTACGAGGGGGGGGACGGCATGTCTGAAGGCAGTTGTTTGGAAGTCCTTGAAATGGCGGCCTGAACATCCTGCGCCGCCAGATCGATGTCCCGGGCCAGCGTGAACTGCAGTGTTATCCTCACATTGCCAAGTGAGCTGGAAGAAGACATTGACTCCAGCCCGGCAATAACCGAGAATTGTTTTTCCAGCGGGGTGGCGACTGCTGACGCCATCGTTTCAGGACTTGCCCCCGGTAAACTTGCGGAAACTTGGATTACCGGATAATCCACGTTGGGCAGGTCGCTGACAGGAATAAGCGGATAAGTCAGAACACCGAACAGCAGTATTGCCGAGGTAAGGAGCGTAGTCATGACCGGACGTTTGACAAATGGAGCGGAAATATTCATTTCTTCTCCGCCGCCGTTTCGGGTTTCCTTTCCGTGTCCGGAGCAATGATGGACACTTTTGCGCCTGGAACAAGTCTGAACTGACCGGTGAGTACAACTGTCTCTTCGGGTTGTAGCCCTTTTGAAATTGCGGAAAGGCCGGAGGCGTTTCTCTCCACTTCAACCTGCCTGAGTTCTACGGTCGAATCTTTTTTCACCACGAACACCTGTTGTCCGAGCTGTCCGTTCTGTATGGCGTCCGATGGGATTGCGGTATATGTCTCGCCCGCGGAAAGTTCTATTGAAACATCAACAAATTGGCCCGGCCAAAGTGTTTCATCGGTGTTCGGGAAGAGAGCCTTCATCCTGACGGTTCCCGAATTCTGGTTCACGGTGTTGTCGATGAAGCAGAGTTCCCCTTTGCTGGTGACTACATTCTTGGCGGCTTCTATTTTTGCAGTGACTTCGATTTTTTTGCCGTCGGCCATCAGCTTTTGCACCACTGGCAGGAAACGTTCAGGCAGGGAGAATGCGACATAGGCCGGAGTCGTCGCCGAAAGCGTCGCAATCGTGTTGTCATTCGCCTTTATTATGGACCCTTCATGGATGAGTATGTCGCCGATGCGTCCGTCGAACGGCGCCTTTATAGTGCAGTATTCCACATCCAGCCTTGCCTTGTCCATGTTGGCCTCATCATTTTTTACAGCCCTCTTAAGTGACTCCGAAATGGCTTTTGTCTTGAACATGTCATCTTCGGAAACGGCATTCTTCCTGTGGAGTTCCTCTTTTACCCTTGCCTGTCTTTCCGCGTCAACCGAAAGAACCGTATCCCGTTCCATGTTCGCTTCAATCTGTTTGAAGTTTGCCTCGTAGACCCTTGAATCGATCAAGGCGAGAATATCTCCCTTTTTCACCTTTTGTCCGGGGAGAAAACCGACCTTTATTATTTTCCCGCCCACAAGGGTGTTGATGTTGACCGAGGAAAAAGCTTCCACCGCCCCGAACGTGTCGAAATTCCACGGGATATTCCGCGACACTGATTTTGTGACAGCCACTGGAACGGACTGTTCTTTTTTCCTGCCGGAGTCTTCCTTGCCGCAACCGTATGTCACTGCGGCAATTGTCACAGCCACGGCCAGAATGCAAATCGAATGCAGAGTCCTGCGGAATTTAATCTTTTGGATGAATCCTGAAAAAGATCCGCCGGGTGTTGATCTTGAAAAATCACAACGCATTTTAATTCTCTCCCAGTTTAGTGGATCTGTTTCATAGCTTCAAGATTTTAGAAAAACCTGAACGCCCAATATCCAATACTCAATTTCCAGTTTCCATCGGAATGGAATTCAAAATAATCTTAACTTGGACATTGGATATTCCGTGTTGGCTATTGGATATTCGATTGTTCAAGATTTGCGGCTTTCAGCCGCCTGATTTAAGCCTCCTAGAAAGGGTATAAGTAAAACATCCGTCTAGGCGGATTAACTATCAACAAATTCGTCTCAAATTCAGTGTTTTGTTTTATGAAATATTTGGGTTACCGGGAACCGATGGCGGATTCCATCTGGGCTTTGGCGTTTTCGAGGTTTACGCGGGAGCTTGCGAGATCCCCCTGGGCCCTGACAAGATCCGACTGCGCCTGATTGACCCTTGTGAGGTTGGCATTTCCCGCCTTGTATTCCTCTTCGACAAGGTCGCGCGTCTTCGTGACAAGTCCCAGGGTCTCCTCGAAAAGTGTGACCTGTTCAATCGCCTGTTTATAATTTTCCTGCGCCTGCCGCACTTCTGAAACCACCTGTATCCACTTGTTCACGACCGCCAGCTGACCCTGTGCAAGCTGCGCCTGTGCCGTTTTGAGGTTGAACCAGTTCTGCCCGCCGTTGAAAAGCGTCCATGAGGCGGTCAATCCATAGTTGTAGCTCCTGTCCTGGGATCTCGATTCCCAGTTCGTGTATTTCCCGGAACCGGTGTCCGTCCTCATGTAGCCGTAGAATCCGTTTGCGGAAATGGTCGGGGAGAACGCGCCCCACTTCGCCCATACGTTGAAATTGGCGGACAGGAGGGCTTCCCTGAAGGCGTCGAGGTCTGGCCTGTTTGCCAGAGCGGTGTCGAGGTAGACGGTTATGTCTGATGAGAACTGTTCGTTTTTAGGGGAGAGCGGCGGGAATTCGATGTTCGCCGGTATGTCCGATTCGGTGAGCCCGAGCAGGGCGGCCAGGATGTACTTGGAGGTTATGTAGCTGTAGTTTGAAATGATCAGCTGGTTCTTCGCCTGGTTGTATTTGACCTTGAAATTCAAAGGCTCGCTCAGCGAGACTTCGCCGACCCTGTACTTGAGCTCGGTCTCATTGTAGAGCTTTTCATTGAAGTCTGCGTCAGACTCCGCGATCCTTATGTTCTCCCTGGCGAGGAGGATGTTGTTGTATGCCGATGCGACAGACTGGAGAAGGAGTCTTTTCGCGTCCCGGTTAAGGGCCTCCTCCTGCTTTGCGGTGTGTTTGGCGATGAGCATGTTCATCTCCCTTACGAGTCCGTCGAAAAGCAGCCACTGGCCCTGGATGCCGCCGCCCTTGGCAAATGAGGGGGTATTTCCGCCGCCCTCTCCGGATGAGGGGATCAGTCTGTTGTTTGTTATGCCGTATGTCGCGTCAATCGTCGGGAAGTAGGCTGAAAGGGACGCGTAGAACCTCGACCATGCGGCATTCACCGAATGGCTCATTGACAGGTAGTTCGGATTGTTTGCCACGGCTATCTGTTCGGATGTCTCAAGGGAGAGCACCCTGCAGTCCTCGGGAATGAGCTTCTGCTGCTCGTTTTTGAGGTCGGTGTATGTGCTCTGGTTGACGGCGTCCGGAACGGCCGGATAGTTGTAGCATCCGGAAAATAGGATTGTCGTCGCGGAGATGAACAGTGCTGGAAAATTCTTATTGAATGAGATCAATTTGTGTCTACTTTCAGTTTTCATATTGCAAAAAATCTGGCAATGCTGCAATTGCCTCTAATTATACGGACCCGATATTCTATAATGCAATTATTGTATTTCAATCTTGGGTTTTAAAAGAAATTTCTGGATTTCAATGCTGAATAATACTGCAATCCCGGCGACGGCGCATATTGCAAGGTCAGCTATTGACAAGGCTTCCGTACGGAAGAAAACGCTTACGGAAGGGACATAAACCGCAATCAGCTGGAGTGCTATGACAGATGCGATCATTCCCTGGAGAATCCTGTTGCCCGAAAGCCAGGTCCTGAAGAATGAAACTGTCAGGCTTCTGGATGCGAGCGCCTGAAAAATCTGCGCAACTGCAAGGACTGTGAAAATCATTGTCTGCCATTTGGAATCGCCCGCATGATAATACCACATTCCTATGGCAAGGGAGATCAGTCCGATTACTGTTCCAGTGATTGCCGTCTGAATCCCCATCGCCCTGTTGAAAATATTCTCCTTCGGCGAACATGGAGGTCTTTTCATGATATCCTTCTCGGCGGGTTCGAGCCCGAGGCCAAGTCCGAGCAACCCGTCGGTGAGCAGATTGAGCCAGAGAAGCTGGAGCGGAAGAAGAGGTATGGAACTGCCCAGGAAAGGACCCACCAGCATTACAAGGACCTTGCCGATATTGCCTGCGACGGAAAACTTCACGAATTTCTTTATGTTATCATAGATGACCCTTCCTTCCTCGACGGCTGAAACAATAGTCGAGAAATTGTCGTCGAGGAGCACAATGTCGGAGGCTTCTTTTGCAACATCTGTGCCTGTTATTCCCATTGACACCCCGATTTCGGCTTTTTTGAGGGCCGGGGCATCGTTCACGCCGTCGCCGGTCATTGCAACAATATTGCCTTTCCTCTGGAGGGCCTCTATTATTTTCAGCTTATGTTCGGGAGATACTCTTGCGAAGACTGATGTCTTGTCGAGGACAGACTCAAGTTTCTCAACCGTCATTCCGTCCATCTCCTTTCCGGTGACTACAATCGAAGATGTTATTCCGAGCTGTCCGGCAATGTATCCTGCGGTAAGCGGATGATCCCCGGTAATCATTATCGGACGTATTCCCGCCTCCCTGCATGTCTCCACGGACAATGCGGCCTCTTTTCTGGGAGGGTCAATCAGCCCGAAGATGCCTGCGAAAACAAGTCCTTTTTCCACAGGTTCATCCTTCGATCCGGCATTTTGCGAATTTCGCAGCTGGAAGGCCAGTCCGAGAACCCGCATGCCTTTTGACGCGTGGGTGTCGTTTTCGTCCTGAATTTTTTTCCTGCTTTCGGCGGACATGGCTGAAATGCCGCCGCCGTCCATGTACCTGTCGGATATTTCAAGAAGTCCGTCAACAGATCCCTTCGTGAAGGCTATGTATGGGAAACTATTGCCTCCTGAATCCGGGATGAGCTGTCGGAGGGATGAATTTTGAGGGAATTCATGGATGGTTGTCATCCTTTTGCGTTCCGAGTCGAAAGGGTTTTCGGAAACTCTTGGAAACTCCTTTTCAAGTGCGTCTTTGCCTATTCCGAACTTGGCCGAAACTGCAATCAGCGCCCCTTCGGTAGGATCTCCGATAATTTCAAATTTTCCTTTGGCCGAGCTTTTAATTCCGGCATCGTTGCAGAGGGCGCCTCCGGCAAGGACAATTTTGAATTCGGAAATCCTTGATGTTACTTTATCTTCATAAAGAATGGAATCCTTTTCAAATTCAGCCGACGAAAGATCCAGTTGCGCTCCCCCTGCACCGATAAAAACGGCGGTCATGCGGTTCTCTGTCAGGGTTCCGGTCTTGTCGGAACAGATGACGGTGACGGAGCCGAGAGTTTCCACTGCGGGCAATTTCCGTATGAGGGCGTGCCGTCTCAGCATCCTCTGTGCGCCGATTGACAATGTGATGGTGACGAGTGCGGGAAGGCCTTCCGGGATGACGGCTACCGCTATGCTTATGGCGGTAAGCGCCATGTGGGAGAGGGTGTTGCCCTTCAGGAGCCCTATTGCAAAGACGATTCCTGCCACGATAAACCCCAATATTGCCAGGACTTTTCCGACGCGGTCGAGGCGTTTCTGGAGCGGGGTCATTTCATTTTTTGTGCTCTGCATGAGTTCGGCTATTTTCCCGAGTTCGGTTCCCATTCCCGTGGCGAAGACGATCGCTTTTCCGCGCCCCATGGTGACGGTTGTGCCCATATATGCGATATTGAGTCGTTCCTGTATCGGGATTTCGGTTCCTGACAGGGCTGAATCGGTTTTATCCACCGGCTGGGATTCGCCTGTCAGGATTGACTCCTGAATCCTCAAGTTTACGCTTTCGCTTATCCTGCAGTCCGCCGGAATTATATTGCCGGTTTCAATGATGATTATGTCTCCGGGGACAAGGAGCCGGGATGATATCTCCCCTATTTTTCCGTTTCTCAGAACCTTCACCAGCGGGGAGGAAAGTTTTTTCAGGGCGGCGATTGCGCGTTCGGACTTGTAGTCCTGGATCACTCCCAGAAGCACGAAGAGGACGACAATTGCGGATATCGCAATGCAGTCCTTGTATGATCCCATTATGCCGGCGAGTCCGGCGGAAAATACAAGGATGAGCACCATGACCGCACGGAGCTGTTCCCACAGGATTGACATCAGGCTTCTCCTGCCTGTCTCCTTCAGCTCGTTCCTGCCATGATTCTTAAGGGAGATTTCCGCCTGGTCCGAGCTTAGACCCGAAAGCGTGTCTGAATTTAACGCTTTGACGGCCTCTTCCTTTTCCATGGCATAAAATAGTTTTTTAT
>CAMCYE010000040.1 GCA_945883805.1 Victivallis vadensis
TTTTTGTCAATTTATCTGTCATCCCTTGGGATAGCTGTGGAATCCCTGTCCGCTTTTCCGTCCCAGCTTGCCTGCATCAACCAAATCGACAATGGACTTCGCCGGTTTATACATCTGGCTTCCAAGCGACCTGCTCAATGTCTCGAGTATATGTCGGCAGACATCGAGCCCTATCAGGTCCGCCACCTGCAGCGGGCCTGCGGGATGCAATGCGCCAAGGCACATCGCCTTGTCAATCTCCTCCGGAGATGCGACTCCTTCATCCACCAGCTTCGCCGCCTCGTTGATGAACGGCAGTAATAGCCTGTTAACGATAAAACCGGGAGAGTCTTTCACGGTGACTGTCGTTTTTCCACACGCGGATAAAATGTCTTTTGCCCTTTCCAGCGCTTCGGGATTCAGGGCATGGGGCGTAATCAGCTCCACCAGTTCAAGCTTGGTGGGGGGATTGAAGAAATGGATTCCGAGGAAACGTCCGGGGTTAGAGAGATTCTGGGCCAGTTCTGTCACGCTCAATGAACTTGTATTGGTTCCAAGGACCGCCAGCGGTCGCAGAACCTTTTCGAGACGGTTGAAAATCGCACGTTTGGTTTCAATGTCTTCAATGACCGCCTCCACCACCAGGTCTGCCGAAGCCAGATCATTCAGGTCTTTGACTATTTTAATCCTGCCTTTTATCTCTTCCGCATCGGAGGTGGAAAGTTTTCCCTTTTCCACACTTTTGTCGAGGCGTTTTCTTATATTCGCCACGCCTTTTACCGCGAATTCCTCTTTCGTGTCCCATACCATTGTCTGAAATCCGTTCTCCGCAAACATCTGTGCGATGCCGCCGCCCATAACTCCGGAACCGACAACGCCTATAATTGCATTTTTCATAAAAACACCTGTGGAATTAGAAATTAAGAATTAGAAATTAGAAATTAGATAAAAAATAGCATCTCACACATTTTCCAGAAGGATGGCCAGCCCCATGCCGCCCCCGACACATAGGGAGGCGATTCCCATTCCGGCGTTCTGTCTTTTCATCTGGTGCATCAGCGTAACGACAATCCGCGCCCCGCTCGCACCGATCGGATGTCCGAGTGCGATTGCGCCGCCATTGACATTCACAATCCCGGGATTGATTCCAAGTTCATTCAGGACCGCCACTGACTGCGCCGCAAAAGCTTCGTTCAGCTCCCATATGTCAATGTCGCCGATCCGCATTTTCTGCCTTGCCAGCAGTGTCTTGACCGCCATGACCGGCCCCATTCCCATTAACTCCGGCTCACAGCCGACACAGACGATGTCCCTGACAAGCATTTTTCCGGTGCTACAGGCAGCCCCCCTGTCTTCGGAGAACAGTATTACCGAGGCGGCTCCGTCGTTAATCCCAGATGAGTTTCCTGCGGTGACCGTGCCATCCGGCTTGAAAGCAGGTTTCAGTTTCGACAAACTTTCAAAAGCGGTGTCAGGCCTGGGGTGTTCGTCGGATCCAACTACAACCTCCGTCCTTCTCTGTTTTACAGTTACCGGAACAATTTCATCCTTGAAAATCCCCTTCTCAACCGCAATTTTGCATTTCTGTTGACTCTCAAGCGCAAAACGATCCTGAGCCTCGCGTGAGACTGCATATTTGACGGCGACATTTTCTGCGGTGAGCCCCATGTGATACCGTCCGAACGCATCCGTCAACCCGTCGCTTACGGCAGTATCCAGTGCAACGCATTCACCCAGCCTGGCGCCCTGACGCAGTGCCGGCAGGATGTACGGAGCTCCGCTCATGCCCTCAATTCCTCCGGCGACTGCGACGTTCGCATCACCTGCCATGACCACGCGTCTCGCCAGGTCAATCGCCTTCAAACCGGAACCGCATACCTGATTCACGGTGAACGAGGGAATCTGTTTTGGCACACCGCAGCCAATGGCGACCTGTCTTGCCGGATTCTGTCCCAGCCCCGCCTGGAGGACGTTCCCGATGATGAATTCATCCACCGTGGTTACGTCAACGCCTGCGCGTTTCAAGCTCTCCCTGACAGATATCTTGCCGAGTTCGACCGCTCCGAGTCCGGAAAGGGAGCCATTTAGACTGCCGATGGGCGTTCTGGCCGCTCCGGCGATAAAAACCTTTCTCATGATTATCTCCTGTTGTTTAATCGAGTTTACCGTTCATGAAAACCGATTCGGGCATCTGCTTCAGGTCACGGCTGATTTCCGGCTTGAACGCCATGTGGCTTAGAATATCCTTGTCAATGTCAATACCTGGGGCGATCTCAATCAGCGTAAGCCCTGAATCCGTCAGTTCGAAGACAGCCCTCTCCGTGATGTACATTATCCGCTGTCCTTTCTGTTTGGAATAGGCGCCGCTGAAGGTGACATGTTCTACGCTGTTGACGAACTTGTCGAACTTCCCCTCTTTGTCGATCCGCAGTTTTCCGTCGCGGAAACAGACCTCCAGCCCGCCTGCGGTGAATGTGCCTGTGAATACGACGTTCCCTGCGGTTTGCGTGATGTTCATGAAACCGCCGACCCCGGCAATCCTTCCATTGAATTTGCTCACATTGACATTGCCGAACCTGTCGCACTCCGCCAGTCCGAGGAACGCGATGTCTAGGCCGCCGCCGTCATAGAAGTCAAACATGTACGGCTGGTCAATGATCGCCTCCGGAAATCTGGATGCGCCGAAACTCAGACCCGATGCCGGAATCCCGCCGATCGGGCCGGATTCGACTGTCAAGGTCATTTTGTCGAGCTTCCCTTCTTCCTGAGCCACCTGGGCGATCCCCTCCGGCATTCCTATGCCCAGATTGACAATGGCGTCAGGGACTATCTCCAGAAACGCGCGCCTTGATATGTACCGTCTGGGACCGCTCTCCATTGGGGGAAGTTGTAACTGACGGATGTCGCCTTGCCGCAGATAGTCCGGATTGAAACTTTCTGCGTATGTCTGCATGTGCTGTCCTTTGTCGGCAATGACTACGGCATCAACGTAAATGCCCGGGATTTTGATGTTCTGCGGGTGTCTTGAATAATCGTCAACAAGCCGTTCGATTTGCACTATGACTTTTCCGCCGCAGTTTTTGACGGCCTGGGCAATCGACAGGGCTTCGGCCGTTATCACCTCGTTCTCGAATGAAATGTTGCCGAATGAGTCGCTTGAAGTTCCACGCAGAAGTCCGAAATGTATCGGGAACGCCTTGTAAAGCAGCCATTCTTTTCCATTGAGTGTGACAAGTTCGACAAGATCCTCTACCGTCTTGGAATTGAGTTTGCCGCCGTCCTGCCTGGGATCCACAAACGTTCCCAGGCCGATATGTGTGATTCGTCCCGGATTGCCCGCCGCAATCTCGCGGAAGAGATGGCTGATGACCCCCTGCGGGAAATTGTACGCCTCTATTTTGTTGTCCAGAACCAGCTTGCCCGCTGCCGGAGCCAGATTCCAGTGGCCGCCGATCACGCGCTTGAGCATTCCCTCATGTCCGAAGTGGTTCACCCCTTTCCCTTTTCCGTCGCCTTGTCCGGCCGCATATACCAGAGTGAGGTCGCAGGGCGCGCCTTCCTTCAGGAAACGTTCCTCAAGGGCGGCTGTCAGCGCCTCGGGATGAGTGCATCCGACAAATCCGCCGGTGGCCACAGTTGAACCGTTTTTCACCATGCCCACTGCTTCCATCGGTGAAAGTATTTTGACTTTTCTCATAAGTATATGTCCCTTTTTGTAAAACTAAGGAATATGAAACGCGAAACTAATTTGGTTCGTTTTCATTTCGGGTTGGGAAATGCATAAAATATAAAAACAATATCCGGTACGGAATGTCCAATATCCATAGTCTTGTCCTGATATAATAAGTTAATACATTGACAATTTCAAAGGAGGATGGGAAATTATATGCGCTTCAGGCGGCTGAGAATTGAACATATTGTTTTTCAGGTAAATAATTTCATTGTTTCCCTGAAAAATCATATAAGTCGAGTATATTACGAGCTTTTATTTTAAGGCAAATATTTAAATTATGGAAAGGGAATTCAAAATGGCTGGCAAAAGTTACAAAATTGCGGTTCTTCCTGGAGACGGGACAGGTCCGGAAGTCACGGCAGAAGCGGTAAAAGTCGTTAAAGCGGTCGCCGAGATGTTTGATTTCAAGCTTACGATGGAGACGTTTGACTGGGGCGGCGACAGATATCTTGCCACCGGAAACGTCCTTCCCGATGATGCGGCTGAAACACTCAGGAAATTCGATGCAGTTCTTCTCGGCGCGATCGGCCATCCCAAGGTGAAGCCTGGAATTCTCGAGAAAGGAATCCTGCTTAAACTCCGTTTCGATCTTGACCAGTACATCAACCTCCGCCCGGTTAAACTTTATCCCGGAGTTGAAACTCCGCTCGCAAACAAGGGGCCGGAAGATATTGACTACGTCGTTGTCCGTGAAAACACAGGCGATGCCTACTGCGGAATCGGCGGAATCATGATGAAAGGCACACCCCAGGAGGTTGCCGAACAGACTATGATATATTCCCGCTTCCAGGTGGAACGCTGTCTCCGCTACGCATTCGACCTCGTCCGCAAACGCCACAGCACCAAGAATCCATGGCGCGGACTCAAGCCTGAAGACGTGAAGGCCGGCAAGATCGGACAGCTCACCCTATGCGGCAAAACCAATGTCCTCACTTATGTATATGATCTCTGGGAACGCGCCCAGCACGAAGTCGGCGTAGAATACCCGGACGTGAAGCTTGACTATTGCCATGTTGACGCGACCTGCATGTGGATGGTTAAAAACCCTGAATGGTTTGATGTGATTGTGACCGGAAACCTGTTCGGCGACATCATCACCGACCTTGGCGCAATCACCCAAGGCGGAATGGGAATTGCCGCAGGCGGAAACATCAATCCCGACAAGGGCGGTGTCAGCATGTTCGAGCCAATCGGCGGGTCCGCCCCGAAATATACCGGTCTCGGCGTGATCAATCCGATGGCTGCAATCTGTTCCGGCATGATGATGCTTGACAACCTCGGCGAGGCGAAAGCCGCGGCGGCGATAGAGAAAGCCGTGATCTACATCACCGGGAACAAGATGAAATCGCAGGCCGCCGGGAAGATGGGATATTCGACAAGCCAGCTCGGTGATCTGGTTGTTGAAAACCTGAAAAAATAAATATTGAACCTACGCTTTGCCGCTGCGGGGAATTTTTATGAAAATAGCAATTCTCAGAAAAGATTACAACACCCGCGGCGGCGGAGCTGAAGTCTATGCCGCAAACATGTGTTCGGCGCTTGTCCAACGGGGGCATGAAGTCACTGTCTTCTCTGAAACCTTCCTGGCTGAAACCAATAAGGACATCCGTCATGTCAGAATCAAACGCTCTTTTCTTTCCGGATTCAGCAGGACTTCATCCTTTCACAGGAAAGTCCAGAAGAGCCTGAAAAAATATGGTGGCGATTTCGACTTGGTCTTTGCCCTTTCCCGGACATGGCCGTCGGACGTTTTCAGAGTTACCGAATCCCTTCATGCCGAATGGATGAAAATCCGCTATCATAAATGGAACAGGTTGAATCCCCGGCACAGGGGCATTTTGAAACTTGAAAGGGATATCTTCAAATCCGGCAACACTAAACTTGTGGTGACTAATTCCGAACTGACCAAAAGGCAGGCCGTGGAGAATTTCGGATTTCCGGAAGACAGGATAACGGTTGTCTACAACGGCGTTGACCATGCAAGATTTCATCCGGTTGAAAACAGGAAGGAGTTTTCCAAGATCAGGAATATCCTTAATATTGACGATAAGAAGTTCGTCCTGCTTTTCCCTGCCGCCAATTTCAAGATAAAGGGTCTTGAGAACGCAATCAGGACTATTTCGCTCCTTGATGAAACCCTGCGAAACCGCACTTTGCTTCTTGTTGCAGGCGGAGACAGGGAGGAACCATACAGGGAGCTCGCCGGAAAGCTCGGTGTCTCCGGAAACATCAGGTTTGTAGGGCGTAAATCAAACATGCGGGAATATTATGCGTCAGCGGATCTTCTCTTCTATCCGACACTTTATGAGCCGTTTGCAAATGTTTGTCTGGAAGCTTTTTCATGCGGATTGCCGGTGCTGACAACGTCCTTGAACGGTGCGGCTGAAATAGTCAGGGAGAACGTGAATGGATTCATTGTGCCCGCCGCCTCGGCCGAGGACATGATGGCGCGATACATTGCGAAATTCGCAAATTTAAGTGAAGCGGAGCGCACTGGATTTTCAGACAGCGCATACATGACATCCCTGAACTACAACTGGACAAAACATGTCGAACAGCTGGAACGGGTTTTTAACAGGTTGAAATAATAGTTGCAGAGAGTCCTGTATTGCATTTGAGCCTCCGCAGGAGGTGATATATTGTAGCCCAAGGCGCCAGTCTTGGGATTATTCGAATTAAATAAAAATCCAACAAGTCCCCGCAGGGCGGCGGCACAAATAATATGAGCCATACATTTTCAAATAATCTTTTCCATATCATATTCAGTACAAAAGGCAGGGTCGGCATAATCCGGCCCGATTTTAAAAATGATCTATACAAATATATTTCAGGGATAGCTAAAGAAGACTCGCAAATCCTGAAAATCAATGGAATAGACAATCATGTCCATATTCTTGTTAAAATAAAGCCGTCGATGTCAGTTTCCGATTTTGTATGCAAATTGAAATCCAATTCGTCAAAATGGGTCTCAGAAAACTTTGAATTAAGCTATGGTTTTCAATGGCAGGGAGGATTTTCGTCTTTTAGTGTCAGCGAATCACAGGCTGGTGTAATTTCCGGATATATTGACAGACAGGAAGAACATCACAGAAAATTTTCATTTGAAAAGGAACTTGAAGATTTTCTCAGGAAGAATAAAATCACGTTTGATGAAAAGCATTTTCTGGATTGATTCCATGTCGCCGCCCTGCGGGGGCTGTTGATTTCTTCCCATTCCTTTTCCCAAGGCTGTCGCATTGGGCTACAATATGCCGCCCTCTGCGAGGGCTAAATATCAAACCCTATCGCGCCTTTTTCAGCATCTTCATCTGGGGGCGGCGTTCTTTGAGGCCACGGTTCACTTCCAGTATTTCTCCGTCTGCAGTTTTCCCGCAGTAATACATTGCAGACGCCAGCGTCATCGGCAGGGGGATGAAATCCTGCACTTGCTGGAGCGTCCATTTTCTGGAACTTAAAAAGTCATCCACTTTTCTCATCGCATTTTCAGTGCATCCCGGGAAATTTGAGATGAAATAAGGGACAATGAACTGCTTCTTTCCGGTTTTTGCGCTTTCCTCTTCGAAGATCTGCATGAACTTGAAAAAATCTCCGGGCTTGTTTTTGCGCATCAGCTTCAAGACGGAACCGTCGACATGTTCAGGCGCGATCTTCAATTGTCCGGACACATGATCCCTTATTATCTTCTTCAGGAGGTTTTTCTGGTGGAGCGCGAGATCCAGGCGAAGTCCGGAGCCGATGAAAACATGTTTGACCTTTTCGATTTTATCCAAGTCCTGGAGCAGGCCGAGGAACTCATTTTCACAGGCGTCGTAATTGCTGCATATTTCCGGAAAAAGACAAGACGGACGTCTGCAACTTCTACATAATCCGGGATCTCTGGTTTTATTGCCGTAAGTGTTTGCCGTAGGTCCGCCGACATCGCTGACTGTCCCATGGAAATCAGGGTTTTCCGCAAGTCTGCGAACTTCGCAGATTATTGAGTTGCTGCTTCTCGAGCTTATGAATTTGCCCTGGTGTATTCCGAGTCCGCAGAAGGAGCATCCGCCGGGACAGCCACGGACTGCGGTGACGGAATTCCTGATCATTTCAAATGCGGGAATGTTTTCCTTGTATGACGGATGCGGTTTTCCTGTGAAAGGCAGGGCATATACCCCGTCAAGTTCCTCTCTTGTCAGAGGAGGGGGAGGGGATTCCTGAATTACGATTCTGTCTCCGTGCCGCTGGAAAACACCTTTTCCGCAGAACGGATTCATTTCATTTTCTATCATGGTAATGCTTTTCAGGAGGGCTTCGGAATTTTCGAGGTGTTCTTCATAGGTGGGTATCTCGACATATTGACTGCCGGGATTAAACTGCTGAGATGCGTTTTTGCCTAGGAATCTTACCGTTCCCTTTATCGAATCCAACGGTCTGTCCCCTTTAATCCTGTCCATGATTTCAATGATAGCCTTTTCGCCCATTCCATAAACGAGAACATCCGCCTTGCTTTCCGTGAGTATGGAAGGTTTGATTTTGTCCTGCCAGTAGTCATAGTGGGCGAACCTGCGTAGGCTGGCCTCAATACCGCCCAATATGATGGTTGCGCCTGGGAATGCCTGTCGTGCGAGCTGGGAATAAACCACGGAGGAATGCGGAGGTCTCAGTCCGGTTTTTCCGTTTGGTGAATAAGCGTCTTCCTTCCTTATCCTTCTTGCGGCGGTATAGATGTTCAGCATCGAATCGAGATTTCCGGCGCTTATGGCACAGGCGAGTCTGGGACGGCCCAGGATTGCAAACGATGAATGATCCTTCCAGTCGGGCTGGGCGATAATTCCGACTTTATATCCTCTTGAAAGCAGGACTCTTCCGATTATCGCAATCCCGAAAGACGGGTGATCGACGTAGGCGTCACCGCTTATGAGCAGAATATCAAGCTCCGTCCATCCGAGCCGGTTCATTTCCTGGCAGGTCATCGGAAGGGGGAACGGTTTCGATTTCAAAGCTCTGTCGTCAGTCGTCAGTGGTATATGGTCAGTTGTTTTGTTCAAAATAAATCCTTAACTTGATCATACAAGAAATTGTATCGTAGGGATTAAACTGGATTTAAATACTAAATCAAAGAGCACGTCAGCAGAGTGACGTGGCTACAATAAATCCAAGCTGTAACCGCGGCACTCCGCTGACGCGTTCTTTTACAGATGAATGCAATTTGCTGTAAATATCCTTAGAATCCTGTTATCCTGTCAGAACATCTTAAGTTCCGGCAAAACCGGTTAAGTTCACAGCAATGCGCCCCATCCATCCATCCAATCATCCAGTCTTGTCATCACCCAATCTTCAGGGCCCTAGTTTTGACTTTCGCCTCCCTCAGTATTTTTCGTGCGCTCTCATCCAGGGCGTAGCGGTTCTGGTAAACCACTTCTTTTATTCCGGCATTGATTATCATTTTCGAGCAGATGAGGCATGGACTGAAGGTTGTGTATATTGTCGAATCCTTGACTGCGATTCCGTGGTAAGCGGCCTGGACAATGGCGTTTTCCTCGCCATGACTGCAGAGGCATTCGCCCAGTTTCGTGCCGGCAGGGGCTGTGGAGGCGCATCTTTCGCATCCGCCCTCATAACAGTTTTTGATTCCGCGCGGAGTACCGTTATAGCCTGTGGAGATAATTCTTCCGTCCTTGACGATGACCGCTGCGACGTGCCTGCGCATGCAGTTACTTCTGGTCGCCACGACCTCCGCTATATCCATGAAATAACGATCCCAGGCCGGTCTTTTTATTTTCTTGTCTGGTTCGGACATGTTTGGTTCCTTTTTATTTCAATATCCAATAATGAATTTTCAACATTCAACGGAATTAATTCCCATTGTTTCCCTTGTCTATGCTTCGTCATTGGACATTCCGTGTTCGATATTGGATATTCACGCTTGGGGTTACGGGAAAAGCCCGCCTCAGTCTCCCGTGCCTGTGATATTTATAATTTCAGGAGCCATTCGGGAAATAAGTTCAGCCGACAAATCCATAACTTCTTTTGAAGAACCCGCGAGCAGGGCGCTCTCGACAAGCTTGTGCGCATCATGCATCTTCAGGCTTCTTATCAGACGTCTGACTGGGCCGATTGACGCAGGCGTCATGCTCAGTTCGTGTATCCCAAGCCCGACAAGAAGCGGAGTGTATCTCGGATCGCTCGCCATTTCACCGCACACGCTGACCCATATCTTGTGTTTTCTTGCGGCAATCATCACTATTTTTATAAGTTTGAGAATTGCGGGATTGGCAGGCTGGTAGAGATATGCGACTTTTTCGTTCGTCCTGTCTACTGCCATTGTGTATTGGACAAGGTCATTGCTCCCAATACTGAAAAAATCAACCTTGGGGGCGAGGAAATCGGCCATTATGGCGGCTGACGGTATTTCAATCATGATCCCGATTTCTATTTTATGGTCGAACGGTATTTTGTTTTTCATCAGGTCTTCCTTGACCTCTTGTACGATGATGTTAAGTTCATCGACCTCATCCGGAGATGTTATCATCGGAAACATTATTTTGATTTTTCCGTGCGCGGAAGCCCTGATTATCGCCCTTATCTGGGCGGTTATGATGTCCTTGTGTTCGCGAAAAAATCTTATTGCGCGACAGCCCAGGAAAGGGTTGGCCTCATGATGTTGTGTTATTGCATCCGAAAGTTTGTCGCCGCCGACATCAAAAGTCCTGACGATGACTGCATGCCCCTCCATCCCAGATGCAAGTTTGGAATAAACCGAATACTGTTCTTCTTCGGAAGGAACTTTGCGACTGTTTACAAGAAGATATTCGGTCCTGAAAAGACCCACGCCTGCGGCACCGTTAAGTTTTGCATTGGCGAGTTCCTCGGGCTTGTCGATATTTGCCGCAAGCTGTATGCGGAAACCGTCGAGGGTTTCAGGTCTGAGATTGCTCTCCTTGAGCATTTCATCGTAGAACTTCTGCTCCCTGGTTTCCTTTTCCGCATAAAGCGCAAGCGTTGACTGTCCCGGATTAACTATTACGCTGCCTGCATGCCCGTCAACGATTACCAGATCTCCGTTGTTTATCAGTGTCAGGATGTCCTCCTGGATGCCGACAACGGCTGGAATCTGCATGGAACGGGCCATGATAGCGGTATGCGAAGTGCGGCTTCCCGACTCGGTTGCGAATGCCTGTGCGTTCTCCCGGTCCAGCCCCGCAGTGTCGGACGGGGTCAGATCATGGGCTATTATCACCCTCTGTCCGGGAAGATGATCCAGGAAGTAATCCTCCCTGCCGTGGAGGTTTTTCAGCAATCTTTCAGACACATCCCTTATGTCGGCCGCCCTTTCCCGCAAATACTTGTCCTCAATTGAGGATATGGCGACGATGTAACGCTGGATGGTCTTGCTGAAGACATAGTCGATATTCGTCAATGTTTTCCTGACAGTTTCCTCGATCTCCTCCATGAGGGGCTTGTCATCGAGGATGAGGAGGTGGGCGTCGAAGATTTTCGAATCGTTTTCGGAGAGTATCCTGAGAATTTTAAGTTGAAGCTCCTGTGTCTGCCCGCGTGTCTTGTTCAGGGCATCCCTGAAAAGTGTTATTTCGCCTTCGACCTCCGATGGCAGGATTTTCCTCTGTTCCACGGAAAATTCATTTTTCTTCAGAATGAGAACTGTGCCTATAGCTATGCCCGGTGATGCAGGTATTCCGTGGAATACATATTCTTTGGCAGGAGATGCCATAAAATTTATTCCTCGTTAAATTTGCCTTCAATGAGGGCGGCAATGGCAAGATGGGCGGCATCAGCATCTTCGCCGCTGATAGTTAGATTAATTTTCGTGCCACAGCCAGCAGCAAGCATGAGCAACCCCATGAGGCTCTTGCCGTTGACCACGTCGCCGTCTTTTTCAACAAGTATTTCAGACTTGAAGGAGGATGCTATCTGTACAAAAAGCGAAGCGGGCCTGGCATGCAGGCCAAGCGAATTCCTTATTTCAAGGGAAACACATATTTGGTTGATAGTTTCAGTCATAACAAATACTATATCTTGGATCGCACTAAATTAAAGGCTCATAAGTTGCTTTACTTTTATATTCTTATCCAGTAAGTTACTGAAGAAATATAATATTTTTCCGAAACACTGCCAGGGAAATCATAAAAATGCCGATAAATATACTGAAAAGTGCTGTTTTAGCCCTTTTGATACTGGGATTTGCGCTCCTCAATACCGAAATCGCTGATTTGTTTTGCAGTTCTGTTTCCGCAACGACGCCAGTGTTGGCGGTTAAAGCATATTGCGTGAAATGCGGAAAGGAAATAAAGCCCTTTGAACCTGTCATGAAAACCCAGGACGGCAAGACGTTCTGCAGTCAGAAATGCTTTCAGGCGTCATTACCGTCATGCGCCGTATGTGGCAAGATTCTTTCAACCTCAGGGTTTCAAAGCAAAGACGGTAAGAAATTCTACTGTTCGAAGAAATGCCTTTCAACCACATGGCCCGCCTGTACCCTGTGTGGGAAAAATTTTTCTGAAGGCGTGAATATATCTGGAGCCACAGGCGGACAAGTTTTTTTCTGCAATCTCTGCGCTTCGAAACCAAGATGCTTCTGCTGCGACATGCCTGCAGACTGTGGCAGGCTTGGTGATGGTCGCCATATTTGCCCGGAATGCGCAAAAACATCAGTAACCGATGATGCGGAAATGCTGGCGATCGCCAGGGAGGTCAGGGATAAAATGAAGGTGAACCTTAATCTCGGTACAGATCACAGCATATTGTTCAAGCATACGGATATGGCTGAACTCTCCCGGAAATCTCCAACCGGACAGGAGGGCATAGAACTCGGACTCTATATTTTTGAAGAAACGACGGAGCGCACGGTTACAACCAGAAGCACCATATCAGGTGGAACCGTTACAAAAACCGAAGATGACAGGGTTTCTAAAAAATACACGGTCTACCTGCTTTACGGGATGACGCGAAACAAGCTGATCGAAGTGTTGGCCCATGAAATGGCGCATGACTGCATGCAGATGAATTACAAGAACATAACCGACCTGAAAATCAAAGAGGGGTGGGCCGAGTATGTCGCATCTCGTGTTAATTCACTTTATGGCAGAGATTACATGAACAGGCGGATGGAGGAGAATCCCTCGGATGTTTACGGCGGGGGCTATCGTTATATTTCAAATATGGCGAAGAACGGGAATGCCGTACTGGAGGCATTCCTTCAAAAATATGATTCGGATTCCAAGGTGAGGAAGCAGGAATAAAGGGAACCTCTAAAGTTCGGAAGTTATGGAATCCGAAAGTCCGGGAATTTTTCAAGCCTGAAATTTAAAACTGTAAAATCAAGGTTTCTTGCAATCATGCCGACATTTGAATTAAATTGCCCGTTGTGCGGGGCCGTATTTGAGGCTGAAGACGAATGGGTTGGACAGACTGGTGAATGCTCCGAATGTGGCAGGGAGATTGCAATACGGAAAATGCCTGCACATGCCGGTGCATTGCAAGCCGGTAAGAGATCCGGTGACGATGGAGGGGGACCTGTTGATTCAAAATTCCACGCCGTACATTCGGATTCCCAATCGGTTCCAGTCGCCGAAATGAAGAAGAAAGTCCGTGGCTCATTTGCAGAGATAACCGAGGAGGAGGAATGGGGACTGTTCAGGCATGGCAAAACCAAAACCGCCATAAGGCTGGAGGAGATACTCGATGCGTACAGTGTCATTGACATGGGGATCGTATATGTGAGGAAAAACAAAATTGATTCCGTGTTTTTCGCCTTCACATATCTTCGTGATTGCGATAATGAGATATCCGACACATGCATCAATTTGAAGATGCGCCTTATCCTTGACGGTGGCAGGGTTCTTGAATTGACCGACGTTTCCGGATGGGAAAGCGATTTCCTGATTATGGATGAGAAACATGTCGTAAAGGAGAAAATCCAACTGGCAGTGCCGGTTCCGGATATGAAAGACATTGCCGTCGCCAGCAAGATCGAGTACAGTATCAAAACGGACAGCAGGGAGATAAAAGGCAGCCTTTCCAGCCGCAACCAACTCCAGACCGTAAAGGGTTTCTACAATAATACATTTGACGAAGATTTTGAACTGGAATACCTGTATAGGGCGATTCGATGAGAGCGGGATGGAACGCCGACAACTTATCGACCCGATTAAACATCTGCCGGCAGGTTGCTTTCGATCCTGAAAATTAAAACCGGAAAATTGAAACCAATGAATGAATCTAATAAAAACCAGGATCTTTCAAAAGTCTGGTGCGTCATACCGGTTTACAACAATGCATCCACAGTTGTCGACGTGGTCAGACGCTGCCGCCGGCAGATTGACAATATCCTGCTTGTCGATGATGGAAGCAGTGATATTGACATAAAAGAAGAATTCATAGATTCGGACATACACATAGTTCGCCATGAGACCAACCGGGGCAAGGGGGCGGCAATAATTTCCGCCCTGGATTTTCTCAGTAAACATGATGCCGCCTATATGATTACAGTGGATGCCGACGGACAGCACTACCCGGAGGATATCCCCTCTTTTTTTCCGCTGATTGCAGATAACGACCGCACTATGGTGATCGGCTGTCGTGATTTTTCCGTAGATAATATTCCCAATTCCAGTAGAATCGGGAGATGGATGTCCAATTTCTGGATGAAAGTTGAAACTGGAATCCGCATTCATGACTGCCAGAGCGGTTATCGCGCCTATCCAGTAAAACTCCTTCTTCAGATGAAGTTCCTCTGCCACCGATATGATTTTGAAACCGAGGTGCTTGTGCGGGCGGCGTGGGCCGGACTGGAATTCAAATCCCTTCCTGTAAGAACACTGTATCCCGAATCCCACCTCAGGGTTTCGCATTTCAAGCCCTGGCAGGATAATCTGCAGATATCTCTAATTCATCTTCACTTCGTGACTGTTCTCCTTTTTTCGATGCCGGCATGGAAACTGATAAGAAAAAATCAGACTATACCCAATAAAAACATCCGTGACGGGTATTCTTGATTTGCATAATCATTTAAAATTGTTAGATTAATGCGAAGTTTTTAAATAAAACTCAAACAATAAAATAATGGAGGTTGATATGCCCGCAAAAGTCGACGAGAAAACATGTACAGGATGCGAGTCCTGTGTCAGCGCGTGCCCTACTGAAGCCATCGTAATGAAAAATGGCAAGGCTAATATTACGGATGCATGTGTTGATTGTGGCGCCTGTGTTCAGGAATGCCCTGTCGAAGCAATCAAAATGGACTAAATCTTTTCATTAACAGGGGAACCTGTTAATGAAAAGATTTATCCTGGAGCTGAAAAAGAGCGAGGGCGGACTTTCCGGTCCGCCCTTTTTCTTTAGATGAACATCGAACATCCAACTTCGAATAAAAATGAATCCAACAAAAAAGCAGCAATAAAACGGCAGAGAAAAACAAGTGATCTTATCTGACTTGTCTTGATTCGAAGTTCGAAGTTGGATGTTCAAATAAGAAGGAAACAAACACATGACAGCACTCATAATAGTAGCCTCCTCCCATAAAAGCGCGGACATACTTTACGCCTCCGGGTTTACTGCGCCTGACCCTTTTATTTTCGTCTCGTGCGGGATCGGGAAGACCATGTACGTTTCCGCCCTCGAATATTCTAGGGCCGTCAAAGAGGTCAAAAAGGGGATAAATGTCTGTGAACTTGTCGACGCCTCGATAAAGAAAACAGTTGACATTATACTGGAAAAACATAAAGATGCCGATTGGGTTGTTCCAGACGATTTTCCGTTTTCCATGGCCGAGCACATGAGGGCCGCAGGCGCATCGGTCAGTCTTAAGGATGGATTGTTTTTTCCGGAGCGTCTGATTAAAACACCGGCGGAAATAAAGAATCTTGTCAGAGCTTCAAGGCTTGCCGAGAAGGCAATGGCCCGGGTGGTTACGCTACTTTCCGACTCTTCCGTTGATTCAAGGAAAAGACTTGTCGCGCACGGGCAGCTTCTGACTTCGGAATTCCTGCAGGGTCAGATAGACTGTGAGATGGCAATGACCGGCGCCTCAGCCGATGATACAATTGTAGCCTGCGGAATGCAGGGTGCGGAGCCCCACAATAGGGGGACGGGGCAAATTTTTGCGGGAATGCCAATTGTCGTCGACATATTTCCCAAGCTCAAATCCTGCGGTTACTGGGGCGATATAACAAGGACTTTTGTAAAGGGCAAGTCTCCGTCAATAGTCAAAAAAGCCTACAATGCTGTCAAGGAAGCGAGAGATTTCTCAAAAAGCGTCATGCGCAAAGGTGCTGTTCCATGCGAGGTTCATGCGGCGGCAATGAGAATTCTTGAAAAGCATGGTTTTGCAACAGGTAAGACGCCAAAGGGGAGTTACGGTTTTTTTCATTCGCTGGGGCATGGTCTTGGCCTTGAAATCCACGAGAACCCGCGTCTTTCTCCGAAAAACAGCGTTCCTCTGGAAACTGGAAATGTAGTTACAGTCGAGCCTGGACTATACTATCCCGAATGGGGAGGAATCAGACTCGAAGATACAGTCATCGTAAAAGACGATTCCGTTGATACAATCACATCTTTTCCGACCGTCCTGGAAATCGGATAGGCGAACGTAGAGTTGTCCGCACGCCATGGCGCGTAAATCCCTGGGCAAGGGGAATTAAGATTAGAATCTTCGCCGAGATTCATACGCCTATGGCGTACGGCAAAAACTACACCGGAGTAGGAGTTGCCGGCTCGATCGGTTTATTCCTGCAGATCCCATAGAGCAGTTTATAGTCGGCGCGGATTTTCCTGGAAACCAGATTTTTCCTGGTGTGGTAATCAATGACTTTTCTCAGTGTTCCGACAGGCAGTATCTCTCCTGTGGCGTTTCCTGAGCCGATTGAGTTAAGATGCTTCAGGAAGGCGATTGTCGAGGGATAATATTCCCTGTGTAGATCAGATCCGAAGATGTTGTCGTTGAAAACCATAAAGGTTTTTTCGATATCGCTTTCAGTTAGAAAACGCGGGCCGGGGTAGGGGATGTTGAGATCGGAAAAGCTTTTCCTGAGAGTTCCGAAAGTGGGCTCGATAAGCATTGAAAAGAAAACTGTGCCACTGGGCCTCAGCAGAATATTCATGCGTTCGGCGAGACGCCTCAGGTTCAACACCCATTGGAATGAGAGTGAAGAGACTATAAGGTCATAATTGCCGGCCGGGAGATTTTTCTCTAAATCACATTTTTCGAAATGTTTTTTCCAGACCTTTATCCCGTTTGTATTTGTCTTGCAAAGTTCGAGCATCTGCCCGGAAATATCGGTCACGGTGATTTCCGTTTCAGGGAAATGCGCAAAAAGCCTTCTAGTTAGGAAGCCTGTACCACATCCGAGTTCAAGTATCTTTGAGCCTGGAGGCAGTTCGGGCACGCAGGAAAGAATTTTTTTTGCCAGTTCGTCTGCGGCGAATTTCTGAAAAGTCGCGGTCTTGTCGTAATTGGCGGCGCCCTTTGAGAAGTTTTTCTCTATTATTTCAGTGTATATCATAATCAGTCAGGAACTTTTCTGTTATTATCTTTGATTCATTTGAATGCGTAAAAGGTACAGCGTGCCCCGCATTTTTAAACACATGCAGTCTGGAAAATCTGATATTTCCGGCAAGTTCATCCGCCATTTCCACATTTACGATCCTGTCCTGTGCTCCATGGATGATCAGGACGGGGATTTTTATTTCCGCAAGCTTACTGCGGAAATCGCAATTGATAAGAATATCAAGACCGGCGGAAAGCGCAGGAACATTGAGTGTCTCGGGAACAGTTAATTCGTATTTTGACGGAAACGACATATTCCGGTGGAAGCTTTTCAAAAGCCCGGAAGGATTGAGCATGAGCTGTTTTTTCATGTCCTGAATTGTTTCCACGGTCTGCCCGTAAGGATTATCGTCGGCCTTTGCGAACTTCGCAAATCCGGAATAGACAATCAGTGCTTTCGCGTTATGCAGGTCTGAAATAATCCCGAACGCCAGAATTGAACCGAGGGAATGCGCCGTAATTATGCATGGGGAACCGCACATGTTTTCCATTTCAGAATCAAATAATGGAGGCAACCCGGAAAATCTCTCCGAGAAAAAACCGAAGTCGCAAATCTCGGGATGTCCGGATAACGCCGAATAATGTCCTGTTCCGATGGCCCATCCAGGCAATATGATGTTTCCAAGATTGTGCACTCTGGTTTCCCTGTCAATTTTTCCGCGACGGAAAAATTTTCTCAACTGGATATGCCGATTCTTGCGGTAAGCTCCTGTTCGTACTTGTCGAGATCGATTATGGGGGATTTCGCCACACCTGATTTCATTGCGGCTTCCGCAACGTATCTCGCAACCCTAGGAACAACTCTGGGATCAAACGGTTTCGGGATGACGAAATTCTTTTTAAGCGGGCAGTCTCCCTCAAAGAGACCGGCGGATGCTTCATCCGGATATGCTTTTTTCAAAATTTCATATATATGCGCGGGTATTTTCTCCGTGACGATTTCGGAGAGGGCCTTGGATGCGGCGAATTTCATTTCTTCATTGATGTCCGTAGCCCTGACGTCAAGCGCACCACGGAATATTCCCGGAAATCCAAGGACATTGTTTATCTGGTTCGGGAAATCGCTCCTCCCTGTTCCGACAACGGCGGCACCTGCGGAAATCGCAAGATTCGGCATGATCTCCGGCGTAGGGTTTGCCATGGCGAAAATTACAGGATTCGGAGCCATCAGTTTCACCATTTCCTCGGTCACGCAGTTCCCCTTTGAAAGGCCTATGAACAGGTCTGCGCCCTTCATTGCGTCAGAAAGGGTCCTTGCATCGGTTTCAACGGCGAATCTCGCCTTCTGAGGATTCATCCCTTCGGTGCGTCCCTTGTAAATCGCGCCTTTTGAATCGCAGAGAATGAAGTTTTTCCTTTTGGCACCGCCCGCCTTTATATAGTATTCGGCACATGCTATTCCGGCCGCACCGGCTCCGTTGACGACAAACTTGCATTTCCTTATGTCTTTGCCGAGCAGCTTTAATGCATTCATGACCGCAGCAAGTGAAATAATCGCAGTTCCATGCTGATCGTCGTGGAAGACCGGTATCGACATCATTTTCTTTAAAGTCTTTTCAACTTTGAAACATGCGGGAGCCGCGATGTCTTCAAGATTGATGCCGCCGAACGTGGGTTCAAGCCTTTTTACAGTTTCAATTATTTTTTTAGCATCGGAGTTCCCGTCCTTGTCGAAAACAGAACCTATGCAAAGGGGGAAGACGTCTATATCGGCGAATTTCTTGAACAGGATGGCTTTTCCCTCCATTACCGGAAGTCCGGCTCCCGGTCCGATATTGCCAAGGCCGAGAACAGCTGTGCCGTCACTGACAACAGCTACAAGGTTTCCCTTTGCGGTGTATTTCCAGATGTCATCCGGGTTTGCCTGGATTTCAAGGCAGGGTGCGGCGACTCCCGGCGTATAGGCTAGGGAAAGATCCTGCTGTGTGTCACATGGCTTGGTTATTTTAAGGGAGATTTTTCCGGGTGTTTTCCCGAAGTGATAATCGCATGCCGCCTTTTTTAATGTTTCATCAAGAGCCATTGTTTTTTTCCTTTATTTGTTTTTATGCTTTAAGCCGCATGTGAAATCCGAATTCAAGCGAATTTCGCACGAACGGGAATTCCCTTTGAAGAGAGGAAATCCTTTGCCTGTACTATTGTGAATGCGCCAAAATGGAATATGCTTGCCGCCAGGACGGCATCGGCTTTTCCACGGTCAAGCACCTCGAAGAGATGTTCGAGGGTTCCTGCACCGCCCGACGCGATGACGGGGACGCCGACAGCTTCGGAAACATATTTTGTAAGCTCGCAGTCATACCCGTTTTTCGTCCCGTCCGAATCCATACTGGTCAAAAGTATCTCACCCGCACCCAAGGCGACACCCTTCTCCGCCCATTCTATGGCATCGAGAACCGTGACATTTCTTCCGCCGTGCGTATAAACCATCCATTTGTTTTTCCGGCGGGGATCCCGTTTTGCGTCAATCGCAAGGACAATGCACTGGCTTCCGAACTTCTCCGCGCCCTTGCTTATAAGACAGGGATCGTTTATTGCGGCGGTATTCACTGAAACCTTATCCGCACCGGAGCTTAACATTATCCTCATGTCTTCAACGGTTCTGATTCCTCCGCCCACGGTAAGTGGGATAAATACCTGTTCGGCGGTCTTTTCCACCACATGAACCATGGTATTGCGGTTATCACTGCTGGCGGTTATGTCGAGGAACACCAATTCGTCCGCACCCTGCCGGTCGTATTCCCGTGCGACCGCGACAGGATCCCCGGCATCTACAAGGTCCAGGAATTTTACACCTTTGACAACGCGTCCACCGGTTACATCGAGACATGGGATTATTCTTTTAGCAAGCATTATCGCAAGAGTGTCCTGGCATTTTTCCTGCCTTCATTGAAGGCCTTGATATTGAGTTCGATGACTTTTTCCCTGTTCTGGAAATTATTGTATATGGAATTGATGAAAGCGCGCTCATCAAAGACCTTTATTATTTCGAAGAAGGCTCCAAGCATTACGCTGTTTGCGCATCTGACGTCGCCGACGACATCTTTCGCGAGCAACGATGCATCTATGGAATAGGCCTTGCATTTGTTTTTATTGTCGAATTCTATATTGACCGAATCATATATGATGATTCCGTTTTTTGAAATGTCTGCGCTGAACCTGTCTATCGAGGGCTGATTCATCGCAATCAGAATATCGGAAGATTTCACTATGGGTGAACCGATAGAGTCGCGGCTCAGGACAACGGAGCAGTTCGCGGTGCCTCCGCGCATCTCCGGCCCGTATGAGGGAAGCCAGCTTGCGTTTAGATTCTGGAGATGTCCGCCCTCCGCTATAAGCATGCCCAGACTCAATATGCCCTGTCCGCCGAACCCGGCGCATTTGACCCTCAGTTCACCTTTCAGGTCCGGAACAGGAATTTCAGACTCATTGAATGGATGCAGTTTTTCAGTGGCGAGAAGCATTTCCTTGACTTTCCCCTTCTCATAAATTCCGACAGGGGCGCACTTCGGCTGCCTTTCAGACGCAATATCCTTGAAACACCTGACAGGGAAATATGGGATCATCTTTTTTTCAATCCATTCGTCGGTCTCCCTCGTGTTTTTCTTGAGATTCACAGGGCATCCGGCGAGGAACTCCACCAATGAGAACCCTTTTTTCTCCTTCATGTAGGTGAGGGCTTTTCTCAGGGCCCTTCTTGCTGCGAGGATGTTTTTAGGAGACGTGAGGGCAACCCTTTCGACATAGACAGGGGAGTCGAGGGCGGCAACCATTTCGCAGACCTTGAGTGGATAACCCTCGGTTTCAACGGAACGGCCGTAAGGCGATGTCACTGTTTTCTGGCCGGGCAGGGTGGTGGGCGCAAGCTGGCCTCCGGTCATTCCGTAAACACCGTTGTTTACGAAGAAGACGGCGATGTTTTCGCCCCGGTTTGCGGCCTGTATGAATTCGTTGAAGCCGATTGCCCCAAGATCCCCGTCGCCCTGGTATGAAATGACACAGCAATCCGGATTCGACCTCACGATGCCTGTTGCCACGGCTGGAGCGCGTCCGTGTGGAACGGAAATTGACGCAAGGTCAAAATAATAATATCCGAATACCGAGCATCCCACAGGACAGATGAAGACAGTATTGTCCTTCATTTGGAGGTCTACAACGGCTTCAGCGATGAGCTTGTGAAGTATGCCGTGTCCGCAACCCGGGCAGTAATGGGTACTTGTCTTGTTGCCGGGTTTCCTGTGGTATTCGTCGAAAAAGCCTCCGGGTCTGCCGTGTATTATTTTCCTGCTCATTTGGATTTACCTTTTAAAGTCATGTATTTTTCAACTATGTCCTGCTCGTTCGGAAGGTTACCGCCCATCCTGGATAGGAAATGAAGAGGGGTCCGAGATTCCATGGACAGCCTGATGTCGTCGAGCATCTGCCCGTTACTCAGTTCGATACAGATGAAAGATTTTACGGTTTTTTCGAGACGCCTGATTTCCCTTTCCGGGAAAGGGAAAAGGGTTTTCGGCCTGAGCAGGCCGACTTTTTCACCATTTTCACGTAGCATGTTCACTGCGGATTTCGCAACCCTGCTCACAACGCCGTAACATATCAGGACGGTCTCGGCATCATCGGTGAGGTATGATTCCGCCATCTGTTCTTTCTCCCTTATCAGTGCGTATTTTTCCTGGAGTCTGAGGTTTATGTTTTCAAGATCATCATGGTCGAGATAGATTGATGTGATGACATTCCCCCTGTGTTCTCTAGTGCCGTCAATGGCCCAGTCCGGAACCGGTTTCTTATCCACCGGATCGGGGAGGGCGATGGATTCTATCATCTGTCCTATTACGGCGTCTGCCAATACGTAAACCGGAGTCCTGTAGGTGTCCGCCAGTTCGAATGCCCTCATCGTGAGGGAGCACATTTCCTGCGGGGAGTTCGGGGCAAGGACAATGCACTTATAGTTCCCGTGACCTCCGCCTTTGACAACCTGGTTGTAGTCGCCCTGTTCGGGGCCGATGTTTCCGAGGCCGGGGCCGCCGCGCATTATGTCCACTATGACGGCGGGGAGATCCATTGTCGCTATATATGAAATCCCCTCCTGCTTGAGGCTTATGCCGAGTCCGGAGGATGCGGTTATCGCGGTTCTTCCTGCGGCTGAAGCTCCGAGTACCATGTTTATCGCGGCTATTTCGGATTCGGCCTGGATGAATATCCTGCCGAGCATTGGGAAGAGGGCGGCGGCCGAATGGGCTATTTCGTTTGCCGGAGTTATCGGATATCCAAAAAAACAGTCACAACCGGCAAGGAGCGCACCATATATTACAGCGTCATTTCCACGGAGCATTATTTTATTTTTCTCACTCATTTATCTTCAATCTCCTCAAAAATGGTAATTGCGCCGGGCTCAGGGCAGCTGTAGAAGCAGAAGCCACAGCCGACACAACCGTCTCCGGCGTATACCGCATAACGGTATCCATGAGAGTTCAGCGTATTTTCTATGCTCAGGACTTTCTGCGGGCATGAGTAAACGCAACGTTCACAGCCTTTGCATTCGTCTTTTCGTATAGAGGGGGCGAATTTTCTCTTTTTCTTTTCCATAGACACTCTCTTGTTTATTTTCTTTCTTTCTCGAAAAATGAGAGGAAGCCGACGCTGCCACCGGACTTGTCTGTCTTCATTTTCCTGAAAGCTGTGGTTTTAGTAATATGGAAGCCGGTCGCTCCCGGAGAGGCATCGCATTCCCCGTCATCGTTCTGGTAATGACCGCAGTTCTCGGCGGTTTCTGAAACGGGGGTGTCGCTCAGGAGGAATACGGTTTGTCCGACCCTCAGGTGATCGCCTGCTTTGATTTCCTGTTTTCCGTTAACGAACACGTTGTTGACCTTGGAGCCGTTGGTGCTCCCGAAATCTTCAAGGACTACGTCTTTCTCAGAAACATGGAGTCGGCAATGTATGCGCGAGGCTTTCTTGTCAAAAACGCAAATATTGTTCTTCTCGCTCCTGCCGATGGAGTTTTCCCCTTCTGCAAGCACGAATTCCCCGCCCTTGTCCATTCCGCTTAGGCAAATCAGCTTATACATTTCCGTGAAATCTCCAGTTATGAGTTTTCGGGACACAGGCAATTCGTCTTTTCCGTGACAGATTATCAAACAGCCTGTTAATCTATTTTTCAGGAATGAAAAATCAAGTCTTTCATCTCAATTAAAAAAAAAAGGTTTTAAAGATTGAAATTTCCGCTTGGGCTTATTATAATTAAGGTCGATTGTTATTATTTCAAGAATCCGGAACATCTTAGCAAAACACACAGAAAGCGAGTGGCAAAAATGAAAGTATTCAACTTTAATGCAGGTCCTGCCATGCTCCCGGCGGAAGTCATGGAACATGCTCAGCGCGAATTTTGCGATTATCACAAAAGCGGATGCGGGATAATGGAGCTTTCCCACAGGGGAGGGGAGTTTACCGAGGTTATTGAAGCCGCGGAAAAGAACATCAGGGAGCTCATGGACATCAGCGACGACTATGCCGTCCTTTTCATACAGGGCGGTGCAAGCCTCCAGTTCGCAATGATCCCAATGAACCTGCATGTTCCGGGAACTTCGATGGATTACGCCGACACTGGGCACTGGGCGTCCGCGGCGATGAAGGAGGCCAAGCTTTTCGGGGATGTCAAATCTGCCTGCTCCAGCAAAGATACTAATTACAATAAAATTCCGGATTTGCGCCACTGGAAGATGGATCCCAGGGCATCTTACCTCCATATCACCACAAATAACACTATCTTCGGCACACAGTACCACACGTTGCCGGAACCAAAAGTCCCGATGATTGCCGACATGTCCAGCGATTTCATGTCAAGGGTGCTCGATGTGAATAATTTCGGACTCATATATGCCGGCGCGCAGAAAAACATAGGCCCAAGTGGCGTGGCTGTTGTCATTATGCGCAAGGATCTCGTAAAAAGGACTCCGGCCAATACCCCAACGATGCTTAAATACGGGACATATATCGACGGCAAGTCCATGTACAATACGCCTCCGACATTCGGGATATACATGATCCGCCTGGTCACTGACTGGATGAAGAAGATAGGTGGACTCGGCGCAGTAGAGACAATAAATGACGCAAAGTCCGAGGCGATTTACGAAACAATAGAGGCGAGCAATTTCTATAACAATCCGGTTGACCCGGAAAGCCGTTCAAAAATGAATGTCGTATTCCGTCTTCCATCGGAAGCCCTTGAAGAAAAATTCGTCAAGGAGGCGAAGGCGAAGGGTTTTGTCGGACTTAAGGGACACCGTTCCGTGGGCGGAATAAGGGCCAGCATCTACAATGCGATGCCGTTGGAAGGTGTTGAAAAACTCATTGATTTCATGAATGCGTTTGAAAAGGCTAACAGTTGATTTAGCCGACAGGTATCAGCGTATCGGAAAAGGGCATCGTGAAAATTCATTCCGATGCCCTTTTGTTTTACAGGAGCAAATATGATTCAGGATAAAGTAAAATTCCATGAGGCCGGTTGGTGGAAAGCGGAGCAGGGGGGGATTCATTGTCTCCTGTGCCCACGCAACTGCCGTATCTCTGATGGAAAAACGGGTTTCTGCGGTGTCAGGAAAAATATACGGGGAAAACTTTATTCTCTCGCATACGGTCATCCAGTGGCAATCCATGTCGATCCCATAGAAAAAAAACCGCTCGCGGAATTCCTGCCAGGATCATGGACGTTCTCTCTTGGAACCTACGGATGCAATCTTGCCTGTTCCTTTTGTCAGAACCATCATCTGTCCAGGGATTTTTATGATGATGAAAAAACTGGAAAATCAGTTTTTTACACTCCGGAGAAAATAGCGGATCTCGCAAAAAACGAGGACTGCAAATCCGTGGCGTTCACATACAATGAGCCGCTGATCTGGGCCGAATACGTGATAGATATTGCGAGACTCGCAAAAGAAAGGGGATTGGCAACCGTCCTTGTTTCAAACGGATACATAACTCCAGAGGCAGCCTGCGACCTCTACCCCTGGATTGATGCGGCCAACATGGACATGAAGGGATTTTCCGAAGAATTCTATTCGGAAATGACCGGTGGCAGGCTCGCCCCGGTACTTGAGGCGATTAAATATTTCTTTTCACTTGGAAAGCATCTTGAAATAACAAACCTGGTAATTCCGGGCAAAAACGATTCGGACGAGATGATTGACGGTTTTCTTGACTGGACCCGGGATAATCTCGGGTTTTCCGTACCGCTCCATTTTTCCGCATATCATCCGGATTACAAATATGACGGAAGTCCTGCCACTCCGCCGGAAACCCTTCACGCCATTAAGGGCAAAGCATTGAAGCGTGGATTCAAAAGCGTACATGTCGGCAACATTTTTTAAAAATAGGAAAATGTCGCCACAATGCGGCCCCTCTATTTCCTTCCCTTGAAATGCTTCGGATCGCCCCATTCTCCGTAGGCGATAGTTTCACCTATCGAGGAAATTCTTTTTTCAAGACAGCCGCGGCACATCGAGGAGTTTTCATCCAGACACGGTTTGTTGTCGTACAATTGGTAGGCGGCTCTGTATTTTGTTTCAGTTATGTTCGGCATGATGATATTTGCGCCCGCAAGAAGTCCCATTTCCCTTCCGGTCGGATTCAGGGACTGAAGCGCGGTTGTCGAGGCTATATTAACATCCTTTAAAAATATTCTGGTGATTGCAATCATTTTGAGCGCAAGATTGAGCTGATACTCTTTTATTTTTTCGAAACCGGGAAGCGAATCGGCGAGGGGGGTGTCCTTATGAACGATATATGGCCCCATTCCAATCATGTCCGCATCAACATCCTTAAAGAAAAGAATGTCTTTTGCCAGATCGTCGATCGTTTGGAACGGAAGTCCGATCATAACGCCTGTCCCCATCTGGTAGCCTGCGTTCCTGATGTGTTTGAGGCAGTTCAACCTCTTCTTGAAGCTGTGTTTTTCAGGATGCAGCTTGCCGTAAAGTTCCTCATTGGAAGTTTCAATCCTCAGTAGATACCTGTGGGCTCCCGCTTCCAACCATTTTCTATACACAGAATCAAGCTGCTCCCCTAGGGAAAGGGTGATTCCAAGCTTGTTGTCCGAAAGTTTTTTTATCCCGACGATGATTTTTTCTATGAAAGAAATGAACTGTTTGCTGGTGTTTTCGCCTGACTG
>CAMCYE010000041.1 GCA_945883805.1 Victivallis vadensis
CTTTTCTTTTTCTTCTTCTCTTCTTCTTTCTTGTATTCGTCTTTGTTGATATTTTTACTGCTGTTCTCGTTCATGGTAAATTCTCCGGGTGACAGTATAATGAGCCCGAGGAGAGTGTCTCCATGGGCATCGTGGCTGAATCTAAATCATCGCAGCTAAACCACCTTCTCGACCAGCTGTGAACTCTCGGTGTGCGACTGACTGGGGGTTTTCAAAAACATGATTTTCCCCAGATAGGCAAGCAACAGGATAATGACCAAGATGAGTATTATCACAAATATGATTATTATTTTCTGGTTTTTTGCATTTTTCTTCTTGTCGGACGCGAAAGGGGAGAAGTTGGACATCTCCTTTATGGTTGATATTCCAACCTGTGCACCCTGGAGGTTTATGCCTGTCTGGGTTTTGAGGGCGGTAGTGACTGTCTTGTCTTCGCAGTCATATAGGATTTCAACTCCTCCGACCTGAAGGATATCGCTGCTCTGAAGTTCCTGTTCGCCGGATATGGGGATATTGTTGACCCTGGTTCCGTTGGTACTGCCACAGTCCTTGAGGATGTAGGTGCCGCCTTTTTTAATGAATTCGCAGTGATATGTGCTGACGGTGGGGTCTTTGATGCATATTTCCCTCTGGTCGACACGTCCGACGGAATATTTATCGGTAGTCAGTTCAAAACTTTTGCCCCGGAACTGTTCCGACAATATGATTAATTTTGGTACACCTGCCATTATGCAAAACCTGATAAATATATTTTTTCAGTTTGAATAAAGAACGAATATATCTTGAAAGCGGGCAAAAGTCAAAAGTATTTTAAAAATTTAATTGCATGCCCTTGAAATGGAATTGGAATTATTAAAGTCCTTGTTCAAAGCCACTGGAATTTAATGGTTCATGTGGTAGAGTACGCGTTCCTTGAATCTCAATACGGGCTCAGAGCCCAATGTCGTGTCAATCATAAAGTATTGTTGAAACGGCACTGGAAGAAGGCAAGTGCGTCCGTGTCGTTTTTTGCGATGTCAATATAAACAAACAGATAGCATAGGATTGAAAAATCACATGAAAGCAAGTAAGAAAGATCTCAAAGACCTGATAAAAACCGAAGTGAGTGGTTCGGAACCATGCGTGAAAAGTGTCAAATTCACAGTTCCCGCCGAAGCGGTTGAAACTGAAACCAATTCCATGCTTAAGGAGTTTGCGCAATTCGCGCAGGTTCCCGGATTCAGGGCGGGGAAAACCCCCATTTCCCTCATAAAAAACCGTTTTCTTCCCCGGATAGAGGCTGAAACTGTCAAAAGTTTTTTCACTGCGGCCTTTGAAAAAATCGCATCCGATGAAACATTCGATGTCATCGGTTACAACTTCCCTGATGTCCAACCGGAAAAACTGGAGGTTGGGAAAGACTACAGCTTCACGATAGTCTATAATATTTCCCCGGAAATACAGCTCGGAGCATACAAGGGTATCAAGATATCGGTTCCGGAAGTCAAGCTGGCGGAAGGCAGAATCGATGATGAGTTGAAAAACCTCCGTGAGATGTATGGTGACTTCGGCAAGGTTGAAGGTTCGGCCGTCAAAGGCGATATGGTGAAGATCTCGTATAAATCTGATTTTGTAATTCCGGAAGGCGCCGACAGCAGGCTCAAGATCCTTCTTGAAACTCCGGAAACCTGGGCCTGGCTTTCAGACCCTGAAATAATCCCCGGCATCAACAAGGTACTCGAAGGTGCCGTAGCCGGAAAAGATTACGAGCTCGTGGCTCAGTTCCCTGATGATTTCAGGGAAAAACAGGTTGCCGGCAAAAAGGTCAAGTACAGCATCAAGACCATTGAAATACAGAGGCGCATGCCAGTAAGTTCCGACGAGGATCTTGTGAAAAAAGTGAATGCAAAAGACATGAATGAGCTTCGTGAAAGGCTCAGGGGCAGCCTTGAATTCCAAGAGAAGCAGAAATTGGAAGGCGAAGCGAAAAAACATATTCTGGAAAAAGTGATTGCAGAGGCTGGCGAATTCCCTCTTCCTCCGTCAGTACTTGCTGAAGCTGAAAATAAGGAATTCCGCCATATCGCGTCAAGGGAAGTGAAAAAAGAGTCGGATGTGGAGAAATTCAAAATTGAAAAAGATAAGCATCTCGCAGAAGCCAAAAAGACGGCCGCCGAGAGGATGCGCAGATATTTTGTGCTCCGCAAGATCGCCCGTGCCGAAAAGATATCCATTGAAAAGGGCGAGATGGACAGCCATATCAGTGGCATCAGCAAATATTACGGTGTGAAAGAGCAGGAATTCAGGAGTCAGCTTGATTCTTCAGGCGGCATGGAAGACCTGCAGATGGATATGCTGATGGCGAAAGTCACGGATTTCCTCATTAAAAATGCGGATACCTCGAAGCCGGCTTGAATTTTATAGTCGTCAGTGGTCAGTCACCGGTAACCAGTAAGACATGTTTGGATTTAACCTGAACAACCGATAACTGATAACTGATAACTGATAACCGATAACTGATAACCGATAACTGATAACCGATAACTGATAACCGCAGCCCACTGCTGCTTAATTCAAGATAATATAAGGAGACTTTTTATGTCAATGCTTGTTCCCATGGTGGTTGAACAGACAGGGCAGGGAGAAAGAGGGTACGACATATATTCCCGCCTGTTGAAAGACAGGATCATTCTGCTTGGTACGCCTGTAGATGACAATGTGGCCAACCTGATCGTAGCCCAGCTTTTATTCCTGCAGTCCGAAGATCCCAAGAAGGACATAGACCTGTACATAAATTCTCCCGGCGGCTCGGTTACCGCCGGTCTGGCGATTTATGACACTATGAGGATTCTCACGTGCGGGATAAAAACCTATTGCCTTGGACAGGCCAGCAGCATGGGGGCCGTTCTTCTCTGCGCCGGGACAGCTGGGAAAAGATATGCCCTCCCGAATTCGAGGATAATGATTCATCAGCCGTGGGGTGGCGCCGAGGGTTCTGCGTCTGACATTAACATACAGGCGAAGGAAATCACGAGGCTCCGCGAGATCCTGCAGGGGATATTGTCGGAACATTCCGGACAGAGTCTGGACAAGATAGCCATTGACACCGACCGTGATTTCTTCATGTCAGCCAAAGAGGCAAAGGAATACGGAATCGTAGACCACGTATTTGTCAGGAAATAAAAAATATGAATGAAAAACGCACAGGCAATATAAAGACGCGCTGTTCCTTTTGTGGACAGCCGGCTGAAAAGGTCGGAGCCCTGGTTTCAAGTCCGTCGGGTTCGACAATCTGTAAGAACTGCATAGAGATATGCACGGGAATGTATAAACAGGATGAGAAATCCCCTGAGAAGAAAGTGCCTCAGAGCATACCTCAGCTGAAAATCCCCAATCCGCAGAAGATAAAAGAAGATCTTGACAGATATGTGATAGGGCAGGAGCATGCCAAGAAAGTTCTTTCAGTTGCCGTGCATAACCATTACAAGCGGCTTGTCTGCCAGAAGAACAAGTCAACATTTGACGGGGCTGAAGGCGACGTTGAAATAGAGAAGAGCAATGTGCTTCTCATGGGACCGACCGGTTCTGGAAAAACCCTTCTCGCAAAAACGCTCGCAAAACTTCTGGATGTGCCCTTCAGCATATCCGACGCCACGACCGTGACCGAAGCCGGATACGTAGGAGAGGATGTTGAAAATATAATCCTGCGCCTGCTCCAGGCGGCAAACTATGATGTGCAAAAGGCTCAGATCGGGATTGTATATATTGATGAAATAGACAAGATAGCCAGAAAAACGGAGAATGTTTCCATCACCCGTGATGTGTCCGGGGAGGGCGTTCAGCAGGCCCTTCTGAAAATTCTTGAGGGAACCGTTGCGAATATACCTCCGAAGGGTGGTCGCAAGCATCCGCATCAGGAATTCGTACAGGTTGACACCTCGAACATACTTTTCATTTGCGGCGGAGCTTTTGTCGGACTCGACAAGATGGTTCGCAGAAGAGTCGGGAAACACATACTCGGGTTCAGGCAGATGGAGGAGGAACACAAAAAGCCAGTCTCCGTAACCAGCGAAGAAATTCTCCAGCTTGCGGAACCTGAAGATTTCGTAAAGTTCGGATTCATTCCCGAATTCATCGGAAGGCTTCCCGTAGTTACAGAACTTTCCCCTCTCAGGAAAGAAGACCTCATAAGAATACTGACAGAGCCCAAAAATGCGCTTATAAGGCAGTACATAAAGCTCATGGAAATGGAAAATGTGAAACTGGTCTTCGAGAAGGATGCCCTGTCCGCGCTGGCCGAAAAGGCAGTTTCAAAAGGCACTGGAGCACGTGGCCTGAGGTCAATTCTTGAAGAGCTCATGCTTGAAATCATGTATTCTGTCCCTTCTCAAAACGATATCACTGAATGCACGATCACTGCGGAAACGGTCAAAGGCTCCCCCCCGGAACTGAAGAAAAAACAGAAGAGCAGGGAACAGGTCAAGGAACGCTTGTCCGCGTAATAGGAATTCCCTCTGGCTTTTGCTGTCGCAACTGCATGTATATTTGCGCGAAGATAAGGGATTATGATGACAGGAATACCCCGCTTTTGGATACATGGAAATCTTTTAGCGATTTAGTATCAACCGGTAAAGTCAAAAAGGTAGGGATATCAAACTATTCTCCGCAACGGATGGCGGAGCTGGCGCACATCATTCTTGAATATTCGCTGGCCCCCATTGACTTTGTGCAACTGAAATACTCTGTCATTGACCCGGTGAAAGATGCCGATTTCGGAAAACTGGTGATCCTCAATCCTGAGATGAGATAAACATTGGCTCGTCTTCTTCCTGAAGCCGTGATATTCGCATACTCGCCCCTCTTGGGAGGCGCGGTATTTGAGAAAACAGCAAAGGACAACTGGCCTTCAGAATATGGCTCAACCCAAAACCGCGGAAAAGTCATGGAGATTCAGCTTAAGGCCAAGGAATTGGGTGTTTCACCGTCGGTTTGAAATTCCGCGCAAAGAGGCTATGTTCCAACGCTTGATAATTTCAAAGAAGTCAAAATTGGAGGACAAATCATGGCTTTAGAACTTTCCTATATTCTCATCACGCCGTACACTATTCTGAAATCCCGCACCGGGGGCGTGATTGCGCGCCTTCTTGCAAGAACCGATCTTGAACTGGTGGGTGCTCAGATGCTCACTCCTACACGCGAACTCGCCGAGAAGTACGCCGTGCTTTTGAAGAAAACCGTATCTTCAAAGGCCGCCGATATGATTTCAGATTACGTCCTGAATAATTTTATGCCCTCTGAAGACGGCGCAAAACGCCGGGTGCTGATGCTGCTTTTCAAGGGGGAAAACGCCTGTTCAAAACTTTACACTATCGCAGGAAGGCTTTCGCCGGAATCAAGAGGGGCAGGCGAAATGAGGATCACCGGTGAAACGGTCCGTGACACTTATGCCGATCTTGTTTTCGATAAGGATGGCAGTCTGAGATATTTCGAGCCGGCAGTCCTTCTCCCTACAGATCAGGAATTCGCTTTGGAAAAATTGAAACTTTTTGCGGATTTCGCAGACACACAGGAAAATATTGCCGATCTCCGCTATGACGACAAGACAGATCTTGAACGAACCCTTGTGATCATCAAGCCCGACAACTGGCGTTATCCCAGCTCCAAGCCGGGTAATATAATCGACATGTTCAGCAGGACGGGATTGAGGATAATCGGAACGAAAATATATCAGATGTCCGTTGCCGACGCCCTTGAATTTTACGGGCCGGTCCAAGATGTCCTCCGGGAGAAACTCGCCCCCAAAATAGGCGATAAAATCAAGGATATGATTGAAAAGGAATTTAAAATAAAACTTGGGGAGAATGTCGCTTCGAAACTTTCCGAAGTGGCGGGAGTCCCGTTTGCGGATGACCAGTTCTTCCAGATTGTCGAATTCATGTCCGGGGTAAGACCGGACACTTGCCCGAAAGAAAAACTCAAGGATCCGGGCCTTGTGAAGACGATGGTTCTTGTCTATGAGGGCAAGAAGGCGGTCAAGAAAATCCGCGATGTCCTCGGCCCCACGGATCCTACAAAAGCCCCGAGCGGCACGATAAGGAAGGAATACGGACAGGATGTCATGGTGAACACCGCGCATGCCTCGGATTCTCCAGAGAACGCCCAGAGGGAAATGGGAATCATAAAAATCCAGGAAAACAACCTGAGCAGGATAATAAAGGAATTTCTGGTGGAGAAAGGCTATAAAGGCTAGAAAATCTGCTCTTTCTCAGATCGAGTGGGTACCTTGATTATGAATATCCAATATCCAATCCGCCACGGCGGAAATATCCAACCGATGAAGCGAAGGCCAGGGGAAGTTCTAAAGTTCTAAAGTGCGGAAGTTTGGTCCCTGTTCTCTACGAGCTGTGAGCTCTGACCTATGAGCTAGTTGTGAGCTGTTTATGGGTTTGTTACGAATGCGGAAGCATTCCACGGAGTGTGGTACAGGCGTCTCGCCTGTTCTTCCAGAAGAAAGAAATAAGTACAGGCGAGACGCCTGTACCACATTAAAGAGTTGCGTCCTTTGGACGCCTAATTCAATCCTTGGATACTGGAGTCCATGTGTCATCGGGATTGTATTCGTCCATTTTTGGGGCGATTTCTGGAGTTTTTTCGCCGAGGTTCTTTTCATATATGACTCCGAGGTGGCTCACGATAAATGTCAGGATTCCACTCTCCCCGTATTTTGCTGGGTATGCGACAACAGCAAATCCCTTGGTCATGCTTCCCCCTGTCGAATAATCCATCTTGCCGCCCGGAGCCGATTCTCCCTGTGCAAGGAGAATTTTAAATAAATATCCGTTGTGCGGAGTCACTAGGCTCTTGTCGGTTTGATCTGCCACCGCCGCAGCGAACATCTTGCCCAGGGGACTTGGCTTGCCATCGTCGGATTCCCAGTACAGGCCGTCCCTTTTCCCTTTCTCGCTCTGAATCTTTGACGCATAGACAGAAGTGCTGTCATCGATACGCGTCATATACGAGAAATCCTGCTGTGCTTTGACAAACGCCCTGCACGCTTTTATGGTGTTAAGTTCATTCATTGTGACAGTTTTTTCAGACGATTTCAAGTCTGCCGGCAACCCTTTTTCAACTGTGTTGCTGTTGCATCCTGTCAGAAGCAGTACCATTGCTGAAACTGCGAGAATCCCAGATATTTTTTTCATTGTGAACGGAATCCTTGTGTTCAAGTTTAAAGTTAATGCATTGCTGCAAATGGTGCAATAATTCCACACCCACGCATGTACCATATCGCCGACAACATGAAAAACATAGCGAGGATTCTTAAAATTTGACGCATGGGGCATGCCTCAGCCACTTATTTGGGAATGCAAAGAGTCGATCCACTTGTTGTAGTGTTTCATTATGACATGAGTTTCGGTTGAGGCTATGCCGTCAACTGAGGCGAGATGGGTTCCTATGAATTCAATCAGCCCGAATTTTGATTCGACGAAGACTTCGGCCATGATATCCATTCTTCCGGTGATGATGTAAACGGAAATGACACCCGGAAGTTCCGATATTTTTTCGGCTATGCGTTTCAAGTCCCTGCTGACCGCCACTTTTATCTCGAGAAGCACCAAATGTTTTTCAGGCAGGAAATCAGGATTGACAAGCCCTGTGATCATTATGGCTCCATCCTCAGTCAATTTTTTTATGCGATTCCGGACAGTTCCCTCTGAAATTTCCAAGGTTCTGGCAATTTCATTATTTGTCATTCTGCCGTCATCGCGTAGCATGGCGATGATTTTCCTGTCGGTATTGTCAAAATTTCCCTTAGAATCTTTCATAGTTCATTCCATGCGCTTCCGCAACAGGTTTATTTGTAAGTTTCCCCTTGTAACAGTTGATGCCTTTCAAAACCGCATCAGATACTTCCGCCGCTTTTTCAAGCCCCATGTTGGCAATCATAAGTCCGTACCTGTTTGTCACGCTGGTAAGTGCGTATGTTGAACTCAGGCTGACAGCGCCTGGCATATTGGCAACACAGTAATGGACAACCCCGTCTATTATGTATGTCGGATTGCTATGGTCAGTAGGCCGCGTTGTTTCAGTGCAGCCCCCCTGGTCCACCGCAATGTCGACTATGACCGCCCCTTTCTTCATTTTCTTCAAATCGCCTCGCTTTATGACTTTTGGCGCCACAGCACCCGGAATCAGAACTGCACCTATGATCAAGTCTGCGGTCCTGACCATCTCATCAATATTATATGAGTTAGAATATATGGTTTTTATTGAATTTCCAAAAATATCATCAAGTTCGGAGAGTCTTTTTGCGGAAATATCCATGATTGTGACATCCGCTCCCATGCCCATTGCTATTTTGCATGCGTTGGCACCGGATATTCCGCCGCCTATGATTAAGACATTGCCCTTTTTGATACCTGGTACGCCACCAAGAAGTATTCCTCTTCCACCATAGCTTTTCTCAAGATATTTTGCACCTTCCTGAACCGAAAGACGTCCTGCGATCTGAGACATCGGAATAAGAAGCGGAAGAGATCCATCCTTCTCCATTACTGTTTCATATGCAACAGCCTTGATTTTTCTTGAAAGCAGCGCTTTTGTCTGCTTAAGGTCCGCCGCCAAGTGGAGATATGTATAAAGAATCTGGTCCTCATGGAAAAGATCGTATTCACATTCGAGAGGCTCCTTCACCTTCACAATCATGTCAGATTCGTCAAAAAGCTTTTTCTTGTCGGTGAAAACCCGGCATCCTTGCTCCTTGTACTCGTCATCTGTGAATCCGGACCCCAACCCCGCACCCGATTCAATCATCACCGAGTGTCCGTTGTCAATGTATTCCTTTGCGCTGAGAGGTGTAAGCCCGACTCTGTATTCTTCCTTTTTAATTTCCTTCACCAATCCGATCTTCATAAATAACTCCTTGTATTGCGATATTCGTAATATTTTGCATATAATATTGCGAATATCATATTATGCAAGAGTAATTATTGCTTTTATATCATGTAATGTGCTTGCGATGATTTCCGGGATCTTGAGTCGGCCATTGAAATTTTATGTTTTCAGGACATATATTATGACAGAAACACGCAATAATGCGTTTCTGAAAAAACAAAGGGGAAACACAATGAGCAAGGGACATGATGCTAAAAAAGATGTAAAAAAGGCACCGACGAAAACTCTGAAAGAGAAACGGCTTGAGAAACAGGCTAAAAAAGCAGGCAAGTAAAGCTGTGTTTTTACTGCTGGGCATCGGGGTCGGAAAGTAATTGAGGTGATTGCAAAACTCGAGTCTTGCAGGAATTCAGAAGACAGAATTCAGAATGAAATTCAAACTCAAATCTGGATTTATTCTGAATCCTGAATGCTTTTGAAATTGGCTCAATTACGGTATGCCCTCGGTGTCCGGCGACGCCTACGGTTTATGCGCCTATGGCGTATTTACCCGCCTCAGTCGTGCGACTAGGGGTGGTGTTTTAAACATTTTTTAAGCCAATACGTCTCAGATCCCGAGTCTCATCATGAGCTCGGGGCAGACGGCTGTGTTCCCGGGAACGCTGACCGTCTGGTCGGCTCTGTTTCTTTTCCTGTGTGGAAGGACTTCTAATTGCTGACGACTGAAAGTACGGCTTTTAGCCGTCTAATTCAATAGAGCCAATTTCAAAGTGACCAGTAATCAGCGGTCTACTGCGGAGGGCGCAGTTTTATCAATAAGAAACTGTTTCCGCAAAGGTAGGGCGGTTTTTAAACCGCCAACTCTGTGTCGGGTTTCCCCCTTCGCAGAGAAGCTTCCTGCTTCGCTAAGAAGCTACGAAGGACAGGACGGCGGACACAGAAAACCCGACCTATTTTAAAGGCAAGTTTCAAAGGAGTCACCAGTGATCAGTCAATGGATTTTCTTACTGATTATTGATTACTGACGACTGATGACTGATGACTAAAGTTGCGGCCCTTGGCCACCTAATTCAACTGGCGGGTATTCTGCTTCGCCATGCGAGCCGCTAAGGGCAGGGGAAACCCAATCCTCTATTGGCTTTGCTTCATTAAAGGGAAATTTTTGGCGGAATTTTATGGATTTCATTCATCAACTTGTCAAGGCTTCCGAAAGTTTCGGATTGTGGGGCTATCTGCTGGCTTTTTCCCTGGCCTTTCTGGAGTCTCTCGCCATTGTCGGAGGTTTTATTCCCGGTACAACTGCCATTGTCCTTCTAGGCTTCATGTGTTCGCGCGGCTATTTGAATATCTATGTCCTGATGTCTGTCACCGTGCTGGGCGCGGTTCTGGGTGACAGTGCAAGCTACTGGCTGGGTTCAAAGGGAACCCAGTTTTTCAAACAGGAAAACAGATTCCTTAAGGCGAGACATCTTGACGCCGGGCAGAAATTCTTCGAAAAACATGGCAATAAAAGTATTTTTTTCGGTAGGTTTATCGGGATAATCCGACCCATGATTCCATTCGCCGCAGGATTGTCGGGAATGAATTACAAGGCATTTGTTTTCTGGAATGTGCTGAGCGGAATAGTCTGGGGTGTTTCGCACATATACATCGGTTATTTTTTTGGCAGCGCATTCAAATTGATTGAATCCTGGTCTTCCAGAGTCTCGGTCATACTTTTGATTCTTGCGGCCGTGACAGTATTGTTCTGGCTCATGGCGAAGGCTTTTTCCCCGTCGGCATTGTTTATCGGCAGAATGTTCCAGTCAAACATTGATAAATTGCTGGCTACCCGCTGGGCAATCAAATGCATGAATCGGTTTCCTGGGGTTTCCCTCTTCATGGGTAAACGGTTTGAGACACGGGTTTTTTCCGGTTGGCCGCTGACCCTGATGGCAATCACGGCATCGGCTTTTATCGTTCTGTTCATATTCTTGGCGAACGGGATACTTGACGCCGATCCGGTGACGTATTTTGATGAACGGGTCGCCCTTTTCCTTGTTTTTTTCCGTGACATCTCGCTGATAAGGATTTCCCTGTGGATTTCCCTTCTCGGTAAATTTCAAATCGTGTCGTTATCATCTCTGGCGTTGATTGCCACCATGCTGATATGGAACCGCCGCCACATGATATGGCCGTTCATCACAATGATGGCGGTCTGCAATGGAACAGTCCTTATCATGAGGGAAGCCTTTACCCGGCCCCGCCCAGTAGGTGATATTCCAGCATATTTTGAAAGGACATTCTCTTTTCCGAGCGAGCATGCCGCACTTTCCGTCATGCTCTATGGATTCATAGCCTACTTCATTGTGCATATTCTGCTGAAAGGGCGTCCGCATCTTTCAATATGGACGATTTTTATCGCCCTCCTTATGGTGACACTTATCGGTTTCAGCCGGCTTTATCTGGGCATCAATTATTTCAGCGATGTCTTATGCGGATATTTGATTGGAGGAATCTGCCTTCTTTCCGGAATCGGATTTTTCGAGTGGGTTTTGCAGCGAAACAGAGGGAAAAGTCCATATTTTTTGATGGAAAACGGACAAAAGAGGATACTGACTTATCTTTTTATATTCATCCCAGTTCTTTTTTTCATTTTTTACGGGACTTACATCTATAAGCCCGAAACGGTTCGGGGAAGGGAGTTGCAGGCCAGCAGGGTTTTGACTTCCAAGATATCTCCGGCGGAAATATTTTCTTTCAACAAGTGGCCGAAATACACGGTAGGCCTTACCGGAAGAAAGCATGAGCCGGTTTCATTTCTGGTCTGGGCTAAAAACGACAGCAAATTAAAAGATTCCTTCGGGAGGGGGGGCTGGAAGGCGCCCGATCAGCCTTCTGCCAGGAATTTCTTCAGAATGGCGTTTGCCGTGGCTAGCGGACAGCCTTACAGCTCGGCTCCAATCACGCCGGTTTTCTGGTTGAATGACACAAACGACTTTACATTTGAAAAATTCACTGACCCCGCGCATCCGGTGAGGCACTGTGTGCGTTTCTGGAAAACTGATCTGGTTGATGCCGGAGAAAATGTCTTGTACCTTGGCGCATCCGGAAAAACTGAGGGATGGGATAGCCTGGATATTGCAAGTGAAAGAAACATGGTGATTGATGACCTTAACGCCGCAGGTCTCATACGCCATGTTTCTGTTGAAAAATTAAAAATGCCGGAATCGTCGCGTAAGACTTTCAACGTGCATTATGTCTCAGACGGCATGGTGGCTGTTCTGATCTTAAAATGAATTTAATAGTATAGGAATTTCAAAGTTTGAACACCCAATATCCAACACTCAATTTCCAATTTCCATCGGAATTGAATTTAAAATAATCTTTACTTGGACATTGGATATTCCGTGTTGGATATTGGATATTCAATTATTTTCATATTTTGTGTGTTTACCCACTCGAAATGGCAACAAGCCTAAAAAAAGGGAGTGACAATGAGGATGAAGTTGTTTTCAGTCGCTGTAATGATGTTTTCAATTGCGTATTTCGCAGAAGCGCAGGAACTCAGGGACATTTCTCTGCCAGTCCCGAAAACGGACGGGGGAAAACCTCTTATGCAGACTCTCAAGGAGCGTCAGACATCCCGTGCATACAGTCCGAAAAAACTGCCTCTCCAGCTCGTCTCAGACCTGCTTTGGGCGGCGGACGGCATAAACCGTGCAAACTCCGGAAAGCGCACAGCCCCTTCAACTATGAATTGGCAGGAAATTGACATATATGTTGTCCTGGAAGACGGGGCATTCCTTTTTGACGCGAAGAAGAACAGTTTGAAAGCCGTCTCAAAACAGGATCTCAGGAAAATGACCGGAACTCAGGATTTTGTTCCGACAGCCCCGATTAATCTGGTTTTTGTTGCGGATACGGCCAAGATGAAAGGGGTATCTTCGGACGACCAGATCCTTTATGCCGGCGCCGATGTCGGGTTCATAAGTCAGAACGTTTATCTTTTCTGTGCATCGGAAGGTTTGGCTACAGTGGTCCGCGGTTTGATCGGGGACAAAAAAGCGCTTGCTGATGCACTGAAACTTTCCGACGGTAAAAAGATAATACTGGCCCAGACAGTAGGATATCCGGCGAACTGATTTCCGTATTCGTTTTCATCTCGAGCGGGCAACCGCATAAAATAAAAAATAATCTTGATAAAATATCGCTCTGATGTATTCTAACGGGCTGTAAAAAAAAGACTTTTTGTTTCCATCATTAATTCCACACTGGGGAAGGCTATGCCGTCAAATTATAAGAACAGGTATTATCCTGCTAAAAAGGGCTTATACGATTTTGCGAACGAGCACGATTCCTGCGGAGTAGGTTTTGTTGTGAATATTGACGGTGCAAAGTCCCACAAGATAGTCGAAAAGGGAATAGAGGTGCTTGTGAAACTGCAGCACCGTGGCGCAGTGGGAGGGGATGCAAACACTGGCGACGGAGCTGGAATCCTCATTCAAATACCTGATGATTTTTTCAGGCGGACAATGTCGTCCCGGGGCGTTGAACTTCCCCCGTCCGGCCAGTATGGAGCTGGGATGGTTTTCCTGCCAAGGGATGCGAATTTCGCAAAAAAATGCATTTCCGTGATGGAGAGGATAATCAAGGGGGAGGGTTTTGAGGTTTCCGGCTGGAGGGATGTCCCGACCGATGACAGCTCCTTGGGAAAACTTGCGAAGGATACCCAGCCCCTTATAAAGCAGTTTTTCATCTGCGGTGAAAAAGCCGGGCTTGATACCGATGCGTTTGAAAGAAAGCTTTATGTCATACGCCGTTGCGTGAGCAAGGCTGTCGTCGCGGAAGTTTCCGGGGAGGGTGCGGACTATTTCTACATATCAAGCCTTTCGTGCCGCACTATTGTCTACAAAGGTCTCCTGATGGGGACACAGCTTCCCCTTTATTATCCCGATTTAAGGGACAAGGACATGAAAAGCGCAATTGCCCTGATTCACCAGCGCTACAGCACGAATACTTTCCCGACATGGCCTCTCGCCCAACCGTTCCGGTATCTTGCGCACAACGGGGAAATCAACACCCTCCGAGGGAACATCAATCAGATGAGGGCCAGGGAAAAAGGATTTGAATCCGAGATTTTCGGAAGCGAAATCAAGAAGCTTCTGCCGATAATCCAGGAAAACCAGAGTGATTCGGCGTGCCTGGACAACGCCCTTGAGCTTTTTGTCTCCTGCGGGCGTTCGCTTCCCCATTCAATGATGATGCTGATTCCGCAGGCATGGGGTGAAAAATACAGGCTCGGGCATGATTTGAAGGGGTTTTTCGAGTATCATGCGGGGCTTATGGAACCGTGGGACGGTCCGGCCGCGGTGGCTTTCTCCGATGGGAAATCAATAGGAGCCATGCTTGACAGGAACGGGTTGAGGCCCGCGAGATACAGCATCACAAAAGACAACTTCATGGTGCTGGCATCGGAAACCGGAGTGCTTGATATTCCAGATGACCAGGTCAGCAAAAAGGGACGTCTCCGTCCGGGGCAGATGATTTATGTCGACCTTGACCGGAAAAGGGTTCTTTTTGATGCCGAAATCAAGGCGCATATCGCGAGAAGGCAACCGTATCGACGCTGGGTTGACGAGAATAAGATACTCCTTCACGGATTGTTTGATTCAATAGTTCCGGTAAGGGTGGACGAAGAGACTCTTCTCGAAAGGCAGATGTTTTTCGGATATACCCGCGAAGATTTGAATATGATTCTGAAACCGATGGCTGAAAGCGGGCATGAGGCGACCGGTTCCATGGGGAACGATGCCGCTCTTGCCGTGCTTTCAGAAAAACCGCAGCTTCTTTTCGCATATTTCAAACAACTTTTCGCGCAGGTCACAAATCCGCCGATAGACTCCATCCGCGAGGAACTCGTGATGAGCCTTACTACTTTCCTGGGTAATTCCGGCAATGTGCTCAGGGAGACTCCCCAGCATGCCAACCTCGTGAAACTTAAAAACCCGATACTCACAAACGAGGATCTCGAGCGTCTGCGGAATTCGCAGATTTCATCTTTCCAGTCAACAACCCTGAAAATATCTTTTCCGGCGCACGGAAAGAAGAATGACCTTGAAAGAGCCGTCGAAAAACTCTGTGTTGACGCCGAGGCATCTGTCAAATCAGGAAAATCCCTTATAGTTTTGAGCGACAGGAACATAGGCAGGGACAAGTCGCCTATTCCGTCGCTTCTGGCGGTTTCCGCAGTCAACCATCACCTCATCAGATGCGGGCTCAGGACGAATTCCAGCATTGTGATCGAGACAGGTGAAGCCAGGGAAATAATGCATTTCGCATTGCTGGTCGGTTACGGGGCGACGGCCGTCAATCCGTATCTCGCCCTTGAAACGATTGCGGATCTGGTCAATAAAAACATTCTTGAAGTGAATATCAGCGTCACTGCGGCAATGGAGAACTATATAAATTCGATATGTCATGGACTCCTGAAAATCATGGCTAAGATGGGTATTTCAACCCTTAGAAGTTACCGTGGTTCCCAGATATTTGAGGCTGTGGGGCTTGACAGTACGGTAGTGGACAGGTATTTCACAGACACGGCCTCCAGAATAAGTGGAATAGGTTTTGATGTGATTGCCGCAGAGGCGAATTCCAGATATGAAAAAGCGTTCAGTCCGGCGCCGGGCGCCCTGAGGCTTCTTGACGCCGGAGGCCAGTATCATTTCAGGAAAGGTGAGGAGAAACATCTCTGGACGCCTGAGACCATATCGAAACTCCAGCAGTCGGCACGCACAAATGACTACGGGCTTTACAGGGAATATTCCTCGTACATCAACAATCAGGAAGAACATCTCTGCACCCTGCGCGGACTTTTCAGATTTAAAAAATCCAAGCCGATTCCGCTGGATGAAGTTGAGCCGGCGTCGGAAATTGTCAAAAGGTTTGTTACCGGGGCGATGTCGTTCGGGTCGATAAGCAAGGAGGCCCACGAGACTCTCGCCATTGCGATGAACAGGCTCGGCGGAATGAGCAATAGCGGCGAGGGTGGCGAGGATCCGGCAAGATACAAGCTTCTTCCGAACGGAGACAGCCTCTGCAGTTCAATCAAACAGATTGCCAGCGGAAGATTCGGTGTCACCATCGAGTATCTCGCAAACGCCAAGGAATTGCAGATTAAAATTGCACAGGGCGCAAAACCCGGCGAGGGTGGACAACTCCCCGGATACAAGGTGAACAAGGTTATTGCAAGGGTGAGGCACTCGACTCCGGGAGTCACCCTCATTTCACCGCCGCCGCATCACGATATTTATTCAATTGAAGATTTGGCACAGCTCATATATGACCTCAAAAATGCGAACAGGGATGCCCGGATTTCAGTAAAGCTTGTTTCCGAGGTCGGAGTCGGCACCATTGCGGCAGGTGTCGCGAAAGCGCATGCGGACCTTGTGCTCATAAGCGGGCATGATGGGGGAACCGGAGCTTCTCCCCTGACCTCAATAAAACACGCAGGTCTTCCATGGGAACTGGGACTGGCTGAGACACAGCAGACTCTGGTTATGAATCATCTCAGGGACAGAATCCGTGTCCAGGCCGATGGGCAGATGAAGACCGGACGTGATGTTGTCATAGGGGCGATGCTCGGAGCTGAAGAGTTCGGATTTGCGACATCCGCACTGGTTGTCTGCGGCTGCGTCATGATGAGGAAATGCCACAAGAACACATGTCCTGTCGGAATAGCGACACAGGATCCCGAACTGCGCAAGAGATATGCCGGTAAACCTGAGCATGTGATTAATTTTTTCATGATGCTCGCCGGTGAAGTCAGGGAATACCTTGCGGAACTGGGATTCGGGAAACTTGACGATATCATAGGAAGAAGCGATTTGCTTGAGACCAATACGGCCATTGATTTCTGGAAGACAAAGAACCTTGATTTTTCATCTATTTTTCAGAAACCTGCCGAGTCCGGACTCGCGGTAAGATGCTCTAGAAAACAGGATCATGGAGTAGATAAATTTTTTGATGTCAGACTGATGGACAGGTTAAAGGACTCGATAACAGATAAGAAGCCTTTTGAAACCGAACTGCCGATATGCAACGTTGACAGGACAGTTGGGACAATGATATCCCATGAAATAGCGAAGCTTTATGGGAATGCGGGACTTCCGGAAGACACCATTAAGGTGACATTTAAAGGTTGTGCCGGACAAAGTTTCGGGGCGTTTCTTGCCCATGGAATCACGTTTACGCTTGTCGGTGAGGCAAATGATTATCTTGGCAAGGGATTGTCCGGAGGCAGGATAATAGTCAGGCCTTCTGAAACAGCCGGGTATGACGCTTCAGAAAATACAATTGCCGGGAATGTGTTGCTTTACGGGGCGACCAGCGGGGAAGTTTATATAAACGGGCAGGTTGGCGAAAGGTTTGCAATACGGAATAGCGGGGCCTGGGCGGTAATCGAGGGCGCCGGCGACCACTGCTGTGAATATATGACCGCAGGCAGGGTTGTAGTTCTTGGTCCGGTGGGAGTTAATTTTGCCGCCGGAATGAGCGGCGGAATCGCATATGTTTACGACGAGACCAATACGTTTGACGAGTTCTGCAACCTGTCCATGGTCGACCTTGAACAGATTGTAATTTCCGAGGACATATTTGAGCTCAGGAAAATGATTGAAAAACACCTAACCCTCACCGGCAGCGCAAAAGCCAGGAAAATCCTTGGGGACTGGGAAAATTCACTTCAGCTTTTTGTGAAGGTCTTCCCGATGGAATATCGCAGGGTGCTCGGTCAAATGATGAAGGAAGATGAAGAAATAAAACGCGAAGTCAAGCAGGAATAAAGTGATTTATGGGAAAACCGAGAGGCTTTATTGAAATACCAAGGAAGGATCCTGGATATAGGCCAAAGGAAGAACGGATCCGCGACTTCAATGAAGTTGAAAAAAGACTCAGTGACGATGAACTTAAGGAACAGTCTGCACGTTGCATGGACTGCGGAATACCGTTCTGCCACGGGTGCGGCTGTCCTCTGGGCAATCTGATTCCGGAATGGAACGACCTTGTTTACCATGGGCACTGGAAAGAAGCGCTGGACCTGCTTTACTCGACCAATAATTTCCCGGAATTCACTGGCAGGGTTTGTCCTGCACTTTGCGAGGCTGCCTGTACCGTAGGCCTGAATGATGAACCCGTATCCATCCGTCAAATTGAAATCAGCTTAATTGAAAAGGGATACAAGGAAGGTCATATAGTTCCTAAACCCCCGGAGAAACGAACCGGTAAAAAGGTGGTTGTCATTGGTTCCGGACCCGCCGGTCTCTCAGTTGCCGATCAATTGAACCACATGGGGCACAGTGTCACTGTTTATGAGCAGGACCAGAAGGCTGGAGGCTTGCTCCGTTACGGAATTCCCGATTTCAAGCTGGATAAAAAGGTGATCTGCAGGAGGATTGACCTGATGATGGCCGAAGGAGTGGTTTTTGAAACCGGCGTCACCATAGGCAGGGACATATCCGCCAACTATCTTCTCAGCCGCTTTGATGCCGTATGTATTGCCTGCGGGGCTCGTGAACCTCGGGACTTGAAGATTCCGGGACGCGAACTTGATGGAGTTTTCATGGCAATGGATTTCCTGAGCCAGCAGAATAAGCGTGTCGGAGGAGAGACATTTGCAGAAAAGGAAATTATTGCCAAAGGCAGGAAAGTGCTTGTCGTCGGAGGTGGAGATACGGGCTCCGACTGCGTGGGGACTTCCATACGTCAGGGCGCATTGTCAGTCACCCAGATAGAAATAATGCCGAAACCACCGGAGAACCGTGCAGATTCAAATCCCTGGCCTGAATGGTCCTATGTCCTCAGAACTTCGAGCAGCCATAAGGAAGGCTGTGAGAGGATGTGGAATATAATGACAAAATCATTTGAGGGTGAAGGGGGAAAACTGAAACAGCTCCGTTGCGTGAAGGTTGAATGGGAAACTGATCCCGCCGGACGTCCGAAAACAATGAGGGAAGTTCCAAATTCCGAATTTATAATCCAGGCCGATCTGGTTCTTATTGCAATGGGGTTTGTCGGCGCAGACAAAAAAGGAATGATTTGCGATATTGGAATAAAACTCGCGAAGAACGGAACTGTTGCCGTTGATGGAGAAGGCATGACCAATGTCAAAGGTGTTTTCGCCGCAGGAGACTCCGTTTCCGGAGCCACCTTGGTTGTCAGGGCAATCGCCGGAGGCCGCTCACTCGCCGTAAACGTGGACAAGTATCTGAAAAATTAGCATGATGCCGCATCCCAAGTGCTTCGCAAATTGAGATTATTGCTTTCCATTTCGTCTGGAACTTGTCTTTTTTTCTCTATTATTTTTAGTCGCCGGTTCTCCGATTCGCCCATTCTCCGATTCTATCTGGCTATTGACACGGTGTTGCTTGATGATGTCCCTGAGATAGGCGGCGCGTTCGAATTCCAGCGCTTCTGCTGCCGCCAGCATCTCTTTTTCAAGTTCGGAGAGTATGTCTTCGGAAAGATCGGTTTCCTCGGTTTTCACCTTCAGCCTTGCAGTTCTGTCCGAGGCGGAATAAATGGAAATGTCGTCGCGGATCGCCTTGACAATGGATTTGGGTTCGATGTTGTGGTCGAGATTGTATTGTTCCTGTTTCTTGCGGCGGGAATTCGTCAGGGTTACAAGTTTTTTTATGCTGTCGGTGATTTTGTCGGCGTAGAGGATGACTTTTCCGTTGATGTTTCTTGCCGCCCTGCCTGCAACCTGGATCAGGGAGCGCTCGGAGCGAAGGAAACCCTCTTTGTCCGCATCCAGGATTGCGACAAGCGCAACTTCGGGAAGGTCAATGCCTTCGCGGAGAAGATTGATTCCGATAAGGCAGTCGAACTCGCCTTTGCGAAGGTCGCAGATCACTTTCACACGCTGGAGGGCGTCAAGTTCCGAATGGATATATTTGACTTTCATCCCCAGTTCCGACAGATAGTCTGAAAGCCGTTCGGCGCTCTTTTTTGTGAGGGTGGTGACGAGGACTCGCTCCTTTCTCTCCGCATGTTTGCGAATTTCGCAGATCAGATCGTCAATCTGGCCTTTGAGCGGACGTATGCTGATCTCCGGATCGATCAGGCCTGTCGGCCTGACAACCTGTTCGACAAGCTTGCCGCTGAGCTGGACTTCATAGTCGCCGGGTGTTGCGGAAACAAATACCGTATCTTTAGTCAGGGCCGTGAATTCATCAAAGGTCAGCGGACGGTTGTCGAGGGCGGAGGGTAGTCGGAATCCGTGATCAACGAGCGTCTGTTTACGGCTCCTGTCGGCCTTGAACATTGCGCGTATCTGCGGGATTGTCACATGGGATTCGTCTATGACGGTTATAAAATCGTCCGGGAAGAAATCAATGAGGCAGGATGGACGTGATCCCGCTATTCTGTCTGACAGGTGTACTGAATAATTTTCTATGCCGCTGCAGTATCCGATTTCCTTCAGCATTTCCATGTCATAAATGGTCCGCTGATGGATTCTCTGGGCTTCGACAAGGAGATTGTTCTCCTCGAAATATCTGACTCTTTCCTTCATTTCGGCCAGGATTTTCCGGGATGAGAGTTCAATTCTTTCCGCAGGCATCACGAAATGTTTGCACGGGAAGAAAACGGCCTTTGCGGCTTTTTCCTTGACATTGCCTGTGAGCGGGTCGCATTTCTGGATGCTTTCGATGGAATCCCCCCAGAACTCAATCCTGAAAAATTCTTCGCGCTGCGGGACAAAGACATCAACTGAATCGCCTCTCACCCTGAAATTCCCTTTTTCAGGAGCCGTGTCGTTTCTTTCATACTGGATGGAGATGAGCTTGAGCAGGAGGTCGTCGCGTTCTATTTTCATTCCTTTTTCGACTGTCACGCACATTTCCTCGTAATCCTGGGGCGAACCGAGCCCGTATATGCATGATACGCTGGCGATGACGATTACATCTTTCCTTTCGATGAGGGATGCAGTGGTTGAAAGCCGGAGCCTTTCAATGTCCTCGTTGATGCTTGCGTCTTTCGCAATGTATGTGTCAGTCTGGGGGATGTAGGCTTCGGGAAGATAATAATCGTAATAACTGACGAAGTACTCGACGGCATTTTCAGGGAAGAAGGATTTGAATTCGCTGTAAAGCTGGGCGGCGAGGGTCTTGTTGTGCGACAATACCAGCACGGGCCGGTCAAATTTTGAAATGACATTTGCGAGGGTGAAAGTTTTTCCGGAACCGGTCACGCCGAGAAGGGTCTGATATCTCTTGTTCTTTCTCAGGTTTTCAGAAAGCTCGAGAATGGCTTCCGGCTGATCCCCTGCCGGTTTGAAGTCAGCTGATAGTTTGAAAATACCGGTGTCTGTCATGTATGAATCAGTATCTATGAATGGCGGATATTGAAGAGCTGAACTTTACGGTGCTGGAATAATTGTTTTTGAATTAAATGCCCCCCAGGTAGGCTTGGGGTGTTTTTATTCAATGGATGCCATGTCCGCCTTCGCTTAGAAGCTATGGCGTGACACTTTTATTTTCCCGGAAAATAAAAGTGGAGGCGGGGGGAGTCGAACCCCCGTCCTAGAATGGCATTACGACGACCTCTACATGCTTGTCCCGCCTTTATTGTTTATCGTCCTTGTGCATTGCCGGCGAACGGGCTGCATTCAGACTATTTTCCGTATTGTCTCAACTCCAGCCCCGGAACCGAAAAGGCTGAAATCCAGAACACTGCTTTCGTCCTTATCCCCTAGTGTCCGTCGGAGTAAAGACGTCGCTTCAATTAAGCAGCGAGGGCGAAATTTTCGTTCGCAGTTACTATTGTGACCGAATGATTAACGAGGCCTACGATCATCCTCGGCATGCCATCGGCGCTCAGTCAGACCAGTCGAAACCGGGACGCCCCCATGGTTACATTTCTGATTTCCGGTTTCCAGTCCCATGTCAATTTTCATGAAAACCGGAGCGGAAATCAATTTCAAAGAACAATTCATCACCAACTCTGCCGACAGTATATCACAAAACAGGCGTAAAAGCAAGGGTTTTGAGGATTTCAGAGTATTTCTCCTGCATGTGGGCGTGGACAAAATTGGCGAGCTCCTTTCGGCTCCTGCCTTCCGGGAGAAGCGGATCGAGGATATGTATTTCAACATTTATCGAAGGTCTTCCGAGTATCTGCCAGCAATGCGGCAGGAGTGTCATGTCGCCGTACCAGCACAATGTCGGTTCTCCGGTCTTCTGGAGGTATCTGATCAGTACCGGGTAGATTTTGTAATTGTCTGAGGACACCGCCTCAAAAGGAGTGGATTTAAAAGGAAGAATCCTCGTTCCGGCGGAGCTTGTCCCCTCCGGGTATACGATTAAATTGATTCCGTGCTCAATTGTCTCCCGGTATTCGGAAAGAGTCTTATGCGAGCGCTGTTTCGATTTCCTGTCAATCCAGATCGGGCGGTTGATTGCAAGTATCCATCCGAGCACTGGCCATGAGGAGATTTCAATCTTTGCGGCAAAACGGATGGGAAAAATGGACGCGTGCGCAATTATGTCCAGGTAGCTGTGATGGTTTGCGACAATGATTCCCCCCTTTATTTTTTCCGGATCACCGTAGACTTTTATGTTCATCCCTATTATCCGGGATATTCCCCATCCCCATAGCCTGGTTATTTTCGTTACTCTTTTCATTCCGCTCCAACTGCCTCCGAAACCGGCAAATATCCCCAGTATGGATGCAACCGGAAACCATAGGGAAAGAAGAAAAAGCCTGGTTGTACGTCTTATGAAGGTCATTACTGTCCAAAATGCTTTACATATCGTTCTGGAACTTTCTGTTTATCCACGATGATAAGGAAATCAATGGTTCCAAATTCATTGTCAAATGCTGGGTCTCCGCATATTTTGCAGCCGAGTCTGAGATATCCCTTGAAGAGCGGAGGCAAAAATTTTTTCAGTGCGATTTCATCCTGAAGAAGTTTTTCGGTTTCCTGTTCCGGAACGCTTTCAAGCCTATATCTGCTGCGCGGTTCAGCCTCGAGGATTTCGGACATGTGATTGTTTTGCTGAAAATACCTGTGCAGTGCCCAGCCTGCGGCCGGGTTTGTTGTTTCAAGGCTGACACATCCAAACATGAACCTGAGGTTGGCCCTGTTCAAAAGCTCGCCGATTCCGCCCCACATGAGGGCCACTGTCGCACCCGTCCGGTATTTTGGGGCGACACATGACCTGCCGAGTTCCATGCAGCAGTCGGTAATCTCGTTAAGACCCTTGACTTCATATTCCCTTGCCGAATAAAAACCTTTTTCGGTGTTGGCAATGGATCCGAGATGGACACGGTAAGTTCCGATTACTTTTCCTGCTTCCTTTTCAATCACAAGCAGATGCAGGCAGAACTCGTCAAATTCATCGGAGTCAACACCTCTCTTGTCGCATTCATCAAGACCTTTGCCCTGTTCGAGATTGAAAACTTCGTAACGGAGGCGGAGTGCTTTCCCGACTTCCTCCGGATTCTCTGCAAGCTTTACAAGGAAGTTATCCGTCTCCAGCAGTATGGGTGGTGAGATTATATATTTGATTGAGTATTTGTCGAGAATCACTGCGGGTTCCCACATGTTATATGATTTTGAAATTATATGCCACTAAACATACACCTGCAACAATTAATAACACGGCGATGGTGTATCGGAGATAATGAACATACTTGTCGGCTTTCTTCCTTATCTTCCAAAAAAGGACGCCCGCCAGACTGAAAGCCAGAAGGGAGCCTGTGAAAATACCGGATATGAAGGATATTTTGTGGCCGACAAAATCAGGGAACAGAAGGGAGAAGACGGTCATAAGCGTAAGGAATGCGGCGATGTTCCCCGGATGGAGGAGAGCCGTGAGGAATGCCGCCATCACCGGGGCGAAATGACTGATAATCCACCTGGATGACGGGTTCTTCACTTCCTCCCTGGAAATCATCCCCCTGTGGGTTATAAAAGTGACTATGATTGTGCCGACCCCTACGATTATCACGGCTATTCCAGCTGCAAAAAGCCCGATTTTCTCATAGTTTTTGAGGAAGCTTTTAAAGGAACTTGAAAATATAGTTGAAAAGGCGGCAAGGGCCGCATCCCCGGAAGCCGCGGCAAGAATTGTGGCGTAGAGCCTTTTCCTCGCATGCGCAAGGGCCGCATCCGCAACCATTGCTCCGGCGACTCCGACAGGGGCGCCGAGAATGATCCCCGCGCACAGTGATGCGAGAAATATCCTTATCAAATCCATTTTTATCTCTTATCCTTTATTGTATGGAGACTGGTGCAAGTTCAATCCAGTTCAGGTCGGCCGAGGCTTTTCCACCGGTGTACTGGCTGTTGCATGATACGCTTATATAAATATCCTCAGGATAATAACCCCATGCCCTGTAAAAATCTTCCGCAACGTTTCTTTCTTCAGTAATCCACTCGTCTAAAGCGTCCTCCTTATTTCTCAGGGCGAACCATTTTATCTTGATCGTGCCTGCACCGTAAGCGCAGTTTCCTTCGGAACCTTTCGGAGTCTCGGTATCCCATCTGTAGGAAACGCTTTTCTTTAAAAACATATTTCCGGTCCCAAGATAAATTCCAATAGACTGGTCATCCTTGGCGTCATATCTGCCGTCGGCTCCTTCGGGCAGGACGTTCACTCGCCAGCGCCAGCGCAGGATGGGAGTTTCCCTGAGATTTATCTTTTCAGGGTTGCATACGACGGATCCGGATGATTTGTTGGCGTCCATGTGAAGGAAAGAGGTGTTGTCTTTTTCGTCTTTTGCAAGATAAAATTCCGCTACCGGAGTTCCTATTTTGGTTTTTAGAGTCCAGTCATTGGGCAATATCTTCCCCCCATTAGCTCCGCTAAAGGCGAAGTTTTCTTTCCATGCCGAAATCTCGCCAGAAACAGCGATAACCGCCATGACGCTGAAGCCTGCCGCGACAATGCACAATACGATTTTTTTAAAATCCATCAGTCCTCCGATATTAGCTCGCAGCTATAGTTTTTCAGAAAAATAATTTCATTATTTTTCTGAAAAACTATATATGCGGAAAGACTTCCGCCAAGCAAATTTATAAGTTTTCACAATTCTGCGAATTGTGAAAACGCCATCTTAATAGTCTGTTTTCCCTGCGAGATTCGCAACAGTTCTCTTTAACGTCAGACGCTTTGCCTTGTCTCGGGGATATCTGTCCGGTTGTTTATAACAGGTCGCCGACAAACAAACACATAAAATGTTTATGAATTAATCAGGCTAAAACATTCCCCCTCAGGAATCAGTACCTGATTCCTGTTATATAGTTTTTCATTTTAATAAATTCCTCTTTGAATTTATTTAAATGAAAAACTATATCAGCTATTCCGCGGGTCTTTTTTCCGCGTATTCGCGATATTTTTCCATAATTTCCGTGACGTATCTTTTCGTGGAGTTTATCTTGATGTTTTCAATTACTTCACCGTTGTAGTCTGCTGGGATCCATGAACTCATTCCCCTGGCTCCGGCATTGTACTGTGATAGGGCCAGTTCTTCACAGTGTTCGTATTTCTCCCATTTTCTCATCGCCAGGGAAAGATACCATGCGCCTATCTCGATATTGAGCCTCGGATAAAAAATCATACCTTCGCTTGGAATATCGATACGGTTGACATCAGACCACTCTTTTGCGGCCGCTGTCGGCCTTATCTGCATCAGCCCGACTTCGCCCTTGGAGCCCCTGGCGTTCTGCTTGAATTTGCTTTCCTTCCAGATTACGGCTTTTAGCAGACACGAATCAACGCAGTATTTCCTTGCGGCCTCCCTTATTATCGTGTCGTATGCACTTTTCCTGGAGAAATACTCGTATGTCATTTTCCCGAGGAACCATGTCAGCGCGACCACACCCGTCAGGACAAGTAAAAGTATTCCGACCCTTTTCCGCCTGTAACGGTGATGTATGACTCTTCGGTACATTTGACTTTCACCCGGTTTAATATTGAAGTACGATATACCGGTTTAGTTATTTGACTAATTCCCATATTCAAAATATGGAAGGAATTTGCAAAAGGAGATGGGGTTAAATTTCAGGAGATTCTTTATTTTTGTAATTGCTTCGGATGATAATCTTATTAGACGTGTTATTTTTATATTCTTTAAATTAACAATAAAGGGAACCTCTAAAAATTAGCATTTGGCGCGTTGCGGAAGATTTTTGAAAGCTCAAAAAGAATTTCTGAACGAAGGCGTATCAAGCGATACGCCGAGAGAGGAACATTCTTTCTTGAGCCAAAAAGATCCGCAACCTGAAAGGAGACAGATTCTTATGGATTCCGCCATCGTCGCAAATCCAGTCACAGCCCGCAACGGGGCTGCTCCTGGCGTTTGCTCCTTGCCGGCTCTCCATAATCTCCTGTCTCGCGCCATATGCCAATTTTTAGAGGTTCCC
>CAMCYE010000042.1 GCA_945883805.1 Victivallis vadensis
GCATATTGAAGAGTATAATAATCAGCTAGGTTGCGGTATATCCATTCCGTATGATCGGGTTTGGCGCCCCAGAATAAAAAATCAAGTCCTGAAAAATAATCTGTTTTCATCATAAAGAGCTTTGTTGATTGAGTCTGTTGAAAAATAAAAGCGGGAAAAAATGTTTTCTTTGATTTACGTTCTTGCGGTTAAGATTAGCACATATTGTTTCCGACTTCAACTGCTTTCCTGTTGTTGTGCGCCCAACCTTAAGGCCATTCCCGACAGCCCCGGAAAGCAATCCCTTATAGGATCTGGGCAATGGAGAGTTCACCGAGAATTCCATTCCCTAGGAATTCTTCAGATGCGCCGGAGTCGCGAAGATCGATAGGCTTCAGAAGAAACTACAGACCATAGGATATAACGGATACCGACATCATGTCAGCGTCACTTTCGGGGAAGCTATTAACGAAGCTTTCACCAGATACCTGAAATACGAATGCCTTCCCCTTGATGACTTCAGCGTCTGATATGAAATGGATGGAGTATAACGATTACAATATTTCAACATTATATTTAATTATCATATATGATATGTTACTGCTATGAAATTGGAATATTTAATCAAGACTGTTGGTGAATATCCAACACGGAATTTCCAAGGATGAAGGGGAAGTAGAAAGTAGAATTTAGAAAGTAGAAAACTTTGAAAAGTTCAGGAGTGAATTATTAACGAATGAAGACTGAAAGAATTAGTTGGAGTTCATGGCTTTAGCGTGTCCTAGATTTGAACATTTAACATTCCACTCCGACCTTCCATCGTCGCTGAAAGCGTATAGTAATACAGCCTATGGTTTTAACCATAGGCACTGCAATCAAGATGATTTCGTCCTGAAGGGACGGAATTAAAAAAAGGCGAGATGCCACAAAACGATAAAGGGAAATAGATGACTCGGACAACTGGAATAGTTTTTGATATTCAGAAATTCTCGATCCACGACGGACCGGGAATAAGGACAACCGTCTTTCTCAAAGGATGTCCGCTGAACTGCCTATGGTGCCATAACCCGGAATCAAAACAGGGTAAGCCCGAAATCTCATTCATCTCCGACAAGTGCATACTTTGCGGTTATTGCGTCGCCGTGTGTCCAAACAGATGCCATACGATTGATGGAAAAAATCATGTGTACAACAGGAGGCTCTGCCAGCGCTGCGGAAAATGTTCAAGCGAGTGTTATTCAAAGGCGCTTGAGGTGATAGGAAAAGAAATGACGGTTGATGAAGTCATTTCGGAGGTGCTCAAGGATGTTCCGTTTTACGAGACTTCAAACGGGGGAATGACTGTTTCCGGGGGCGAGCCCATGGCACAGTTCCAATTCACAAAATCCCTTCTTGAAGAGGCAAAAAAACACAAGCTCCACACCTGCCTTGAGACAAGCGGCTTCGCGCCCATGGGAAAATACAGAAAAATCATGAAGTTTGTCGACATCTTCCTGTACGATTTCAAAGAAAGCCATCCGGGAAACCATCTGAAATGCACCGGGGTTCCACAGGATTCAATCATGAAAAACCTGATTGAACTTGATTCTCTCGGGGTGAAAACCGTCCTGCGCTGTCCGATAATCCCGGAAATGAACGACAGGAAGAGCCACTTCAGGGAAATTGCGAATCTCGCGAACAGACTCTCGAACATAATTGAAATCAATATCCTCGCTTATCATCCCCTCGGTAAATCCAAAAGCGCCCGTATAGGAGCAGACTACCTTCTCGCCTGCAGTGAATTTCCGGACGAGGATGAAATCAGGGACTGGATTGATTCGGTCCAGAGCTCAACAAAAACATCTGTTAAAAAAGGGTGAGCATTCCATCTCCTGTGTTTTTCGGAGGACACAGGGTTTGCCTTGACTGAAAAGGCGAAGTTTCTTTCGAAAGCGGATAATTGGAGCAAGCTGATTGCAAAATACAAAAAACCGGTTGTTATGGTCATATGCTTGTCGGTTTATAGATATTCAATAGTTTATGCACGCCAAGGCAACCTGAGCCGGTTCATGCAGTCGTTGATCACCTCCTTTTGCATAAGCATGAACAGTCTGAGGGGAAAATCCGGGCTGAAAGTTTCCGAATGGCTTGACATTGAACCCGTGCTGTCCGCATGGGGGACTGATGCCGAAAGCCGCAGGCGTTCATATTGAAGAAAGGGGTCAGGGTTGAAGAGGTTCTTCGAGCTGTCTCCGAATTACTCGTCGTTAAGGATGAGGAGATACTGCGAAAGCGCTCGAAAACTGATAGGAATTTTGATTTTCAACAATCTCCTTTTCAGAAGCATTCTCCATGATCTCTTTTCTTATTTCTTTTAACTCAGTTACAATATCAGCAGGGATTGTTCCTGGAAAGCCATTTCTTCAGTTCCTCCAGATTTCCACTTTTGCGGAATCCGCAGGCTGTCACGGCGTCAAACCGGAGTCCTATTGCGAAATCCGCAGAATCGGTTCCCGTAACTTCGCGCCTCAGTCCAAGAATTTTCTTCCGGATGACAGAATCCTCTCCGAACCAGGCCTTCTCCGGAAAAACATTCATGCTGTAGCAAAGATGATTCTTTCCGCCTATTACCATCACGTCTCTTTATGTTTGCATCCGTTTTCCAATCCATCCATGAGCCGCTGCAATATGAGAGACTCTCCCCAGAAATCAAGATTGCCATCGCCAAACTCTGCGCCAAAACGGCGGGCAATGTCGACTCCCATCAACATGTTGCCACGATGGTTCACATGGAAACCGTCGCGCATGAGCGGTAGATATTTTTCCGGATATGTTTTCCTCAACAGCTCCCAGCGCTCAAGATGGTCTATAATATCCGCACCTGAAACTGTAGCGACCTTGCGCACCACGTCCATGTATTTATAAAATGAATTCAGGTGGACAGGATCGCATCCGTCGGGATTTATCGCGTAATAAGTCTGGAAAACCACGCCGCATCCCATTACTGCAAAACGCCTGTGCAGTTCCATCAGGTTTGATTCAAACTCCCGAACCGGCAAGTTCCTGTTTGGATTGGCGTCGTTGCAGCCGATGGTGACGAATGCCAAGTGAGGGCGGTACATCGCAGCGTCTTCTTCGAAACGCTGAAGCAGTCCTTGCGAAGTGTCCCCGCTTATGCCGGTGTTGATACAGGTGTGCACCCTGCCGTATTTCCTTATCGACAGGTCAAAACAGTCAAACCAGTGCATGCCCGGCAGAAAACGCTCCGTGTTTGAAGAACCGAATCCGAGTATGCGTGTCCGCTGCCCTTTCTTGAGACGCCCGACAATTTGCCCAATGACATCGCCCATAGGTGTGAACTCCTCTTTGTATAGTGCATGCAATATATCCCATTTACCCGCAAACTGGAAAAAGAAATCGCATTTTATATTCCCGAGCCAATTTCAAAAGTAGTCAGAAGTCAGGATTCAGGAAACTGAAGAGTTTTCAGATTGCACAGCTTTCTTATGATGTGACCGTGCGATTCTGCGACAAATATGTCGAGAAACGCAGCCAGACGCATGATCCGATGCTTCAAGCTGCAAGAAGCGGAGTCCAGAATATAGCCGAGGGCAGTCTGGCATCTGCCACTTCCAAGAAGACCGAATTGAGACTGACTAATGTCGCAAAAGCTAGGAAAAATTTCTCCCGTTGTTGAAATTGGAACATGATGGTTTCCTTAAGCCGGTATACAATACCGGCAGCAAAAACTTAAAGAAAGGAAACCATCATGAAGGAAGCTACATTGCTGGAGACGCTGGGTCAAGTGGGAGAAGGAGAAGCCGGGGTGATATTTAGGGAGTACATACGCGGAGCGATAATATCGAGTTTCATGGATGTGATGATTAAGGAAGTAGAGACGCTTTGCGGGCCGAATTATCGGCCGCTTGCCGGCAATCAAACCTATCGTTCCGGGAGTGCTCCTGGCATCTGCATCCTGGAGGGGCGCAAGGAGCGAGTGGATCGTCCGCGCGTCAGGCGGAAAACACCAGAGGGAAGCGAGGAAGTTCATCTTGGAAGTTACTCCGCCGCAAAGGATGCGGGTGCCGTGAGAGAGGCCTTGATGCGTGCCCTTGAGGCCAATGTGAGTGGAAGGGATCAGCGGCTCGTCTATCCTGAAAGTCCATTGACATCGAAGAGCTCCGTGAGCCGCCTGTGGGTGAAAGAGGGAGTCCGGAAGATCGAAGAGATCCGTGGGCGTGAACTTGGAGGAGAGCTTTTCTTCGGGATAATCCTTGACGGGATAAGGCTGAGCCCCGATCTGACGGCCGTGGTGGCGGTCGGGATGACCTGCGACGGTCGCAAGATCGTGCTGGACTACCAGGTTGGAAGCAGCGAGAACCGCGAGGTGTGCGATGATCTTCTCAAGAGGATTATCAGGCGAGGATTCAAGCCAGTTGAACGGCTTTTCTGCGTCCTCGATGGATCGGATGCCCTGAAGGGGAGCGTGATCGCCCATTATCCCGATGCTGTCACACAGCGCTGCCTCATCCACAAGGAGAGGAACATAAGGGGATATCTCTCAAAGCGGCATTATTCCGAAGTTTCCGGCTATTTCAAGCGGCTGCGCAATGCACAGGGGCCGGAGGCGGCAAGGGAGATTTACAGGGAGCTCCATGCATTCCTGGCTTCAAAGAATACAAACGCCCTCCATAGCCTTGAGGAGGCTGGAGAGGACATCATTGCCCTACACCTGATTGATGCGCCTGCGAGCCTGAACGTCTCCCTTCTGAGCACCAATTTCATAGAGAACATATTCAGGAACGTCCGGGCGAAGACAGGAAGGGTGAAAAGATGGAGGGCAGAGACTGACCAAGCGGAACGGTGGATTGCGTACGGGCTCCTTGATGCTGAAAGGGGCTTCCGGAGGATGAGAGGATACGAGGACATCAAAAAGCTCCTTGAGAAGCTCAGAAAGCCGGATCAGCCAGCACAGGAGAAGGCGGCATGATGGATTAAAACCTGGAATCCAAAGGGATGAGCGTCGGGGTCTCCTTCGGAGATCGAAATCCCCTCCGCTCAAATACAGAAAAAAAAGAAGAAAAGAAAAGAGAAGAAATCTTGAACTAAGACAAATGAAGAAGAAGATTAACAGAGGAAACCATCAGAGTTTCAACAATCACAGGGAAATCCCGAAAAGCTAGCTTGGGAGAATTAAAACTAGATTTCGAGGATTTTCTGAGACACAGGAATCTTGCATTATGGGACAAGGACGATCCTCTTCGCGCGGAATTGATCGCCCGTCGCTGCAAGACAACAGACGAGGTCGCTGAATGGGTGCGTGAGGCCCCATGAGAGGTGCAAAGAGAATAGACTTAATGGACGACATGGACAGAATGGGCAGGAAAATTGCACAGACCTCCCCGTACCTCTATAATCAGAAGCTTGTCCTCCTCAGGCGTGATTTGCAAGAAACTCATCGGTCGATATTTTCCCAGAAGCTGGAAAAATTCCAGCAGATAAAAGGGGGAAATAAAAATCACTGTCAGTTTATTATATTTAATTATCATACATGATATGTGACTGCTATGAATTTGTGGAAGTCTGTGCGAAACTCGCAAAAATGGCGCTTTCCAGGAAGGAGTAACGTCCGGAAACACCCGTAGCAGTGCGAGTTATTCCAGATTGAATTTATTCATGAGCAACTCTTTTATTGCTTCGCTTATGAGGGTTTGACCTTCCTCTCCTGGATGCATGCCGTCAGGCAAGGCTTTCCTCAGCTCATCATCGGTCTTGTACTTATCCAGAAAGATTTTGAAAACATCAATCAAGTCTATTGATTTCTCTTTCGAAATATCCCTTAGCGCCTGAACATATTCTGATAATAGAAAATTAAAACCTTTCTCGGAATAAGGCGGAAAATTATACAGAGGTTCAAGGTTTTTAGTCATGACCAGCGGCTGTGTTGTCATCAGGACTGGGATTATTTTCCTTTTAATCAGCTCATCCACCATGTTGCTTATGTTTTCGATATACTTTGTTTTGCTTACCCGTGGATCTTTTTTGCCATATTTAACATCTATCGCTGAATCGTTTATCCCGAGCATGATGAAAACCACGTCGGGTTCATGGTCCAAAACATCCTTCCTGAACCGTGCCAATGCAAGATTTGTATTGTTCCCCGGCACTCCTGAATTTATCACTTCAACATTATAGCCCTTTGCATCCATGTATTGTTGTAATTGCATTGATGCAACTTTGAGTTTTCCGCGAAATGCAATTGTCGAAGCGCCGAACATGACTATCTTGAATTTGTTCTTCCCATCAATATCCATAATCTTATTCCTTGACGTCTCATAAGTGATGTTGTCAGCGGCAAGCGTATTAAAAGTTATTGACAGTAAAGCCAGTCCGGAGAAAAGAGTTGTTTTTTTCATTTATGAAATCCTATATTCAGCAATGTGCTATTTCGCCAGAAGGACCGCCTTCTTCTCCGCTTTCTCGGCATCTTCCCTGTTCTTGAAAACCAAAAACTTGCATTTTGGTTTTTTTCTGGAAATGATGTCGAAAACCGGAAAGAAGCCCGCTTTTTTTATCAGAGGAACGCACCAGCCGGCGCAATGGTCGCAATAACGTTCCATCGGAGTCGCGTCATTGTCCAGAACCTTGGAGAGGCTGGGGCATTTGTACATTTCAAATTCGACATGGTCTGCGAACTCCTTGATGGACATGTCACAGTTTTCCTCGTCTTTGATATGAGTCCAATATTCGACCATGCCTTTCAGCCCCTTGGTCTTGAACAGTTCGAGGCAGTGCAATTCCTGGTGTCTGCTGATTTCAAGCCAGTAGTTTCTCAGGTGTTCTTCCCCCTGTTCTTCAAGGAACTTGAAAACCTCATTGTAGAACCTTACGAAATGATCACTTGGTATCATATTTGATCCTCCTCAATGTCTGAACGCACGAGCATTCGCCGGTCTTTACGGTTTCTATCTCAAAATCGGTATTGTGACACATGCCCTTGTTTACATATTCCGTCTGGTCGCAGAAGTTAGGCGATAGGTCAAGTCCCAGTTTTTTCACCTGTCTCACCGCAGGGCACTCGTCAACGTGAAGAATTACACAGTCCTGTTCGGTGACAATCCTGTATTTGCCCTTTTCGCGGTCAAAGTAATATGACCAATGTTCGATGAGTTCCGAATTGTCTCCATTTGACAGCTTTTCCCTGATGCTTTTGTAAACATCTCGGCCTGTCTTGAAGAATGTATCGTGCAGTGCATCAACACCGAATTTTTTTACGATATAATTGATAGTAGTGTTGACTGCCCCGTGAAAATCAAGATGCACATTCCCGGTGTCCTTGTATCGCATTTCAGCCTCCTTCCGAAAGGAATAATTTAACGTATATGAATTTCAAAGTGCCCAGTAATCAGTCACCAGTGATCAGCCAATGGATTTTGTTGCTGATAACTGAACACTGATTACTGATCACAAAAACTGATAGGCGTTTACTGATAGGCGTTTTGATTTTCGTATGCGCGTACGGTATTCAGGGATAGTCGGGAAATCAAATCAAATATTGCAGGAATTCGGCTTTTACCTTGCAAACCGGTGTTGCCGAGGCTTCTTTGACTCGGAGCGCCTCGGAAAAGACAGGTGCTCCTGCGGTTGAATTACTCAAGGCATTACATTTAATTATCATCTGTGATATGTTACTGCAATGAAATGAAATTCAATGGGAGAATAAAAATGAGCATTGTGTCTATTTCCAACAGTGAACCGCTGATACGCAAGGACGATACCATGAGATACAGGCCTTTCGGGAAGACCGGGCTGACGGTGTCGGCTCTTTCTTTCGGATGCATGAGGCTTTCGGACGACCAAGAATATAATACCAAGCTGATCTCGCAGGCTATTGATCTTGGCGTGAACTATTTCGAGACGACCCGCTATTATCTGGGCGGAACATGTCAGCACCGAACAGCGCCTGGACTTGTCGGCAAGATACCGGGGGTCATCGTTTCAGGCAAGGAGGGAATCGGCCCGGATCAGACCGCCTACCGGTTTCGCAAAGAAATCGAGAGACAGCTCGAAATACTGGGACTGAGCCACTTCAAATTCTTCCAAGTCGGATGGTTTTCATGGGGAATGATGCAGCACCTCCTCAAACGAGGCGGCGTTCTGGATGCGATACGCGAGGCGCAAAACCAGGGACTGATTCAACATGTCGGTTTTACCGGACATGACACTCCTGAAAATTTCATAAAGTGCATTGAGACCGGCCTGTTTGACAGCATCACTGTCCCATATAATATGATTAACCGGGCATACGAACCGACAATCAAGCGGGCCGGAAAGCTGGGGATGGGCGTGGTGGCAATGTGTCCGGTGGCGGGCGGCGTACTCTCACTGGAATCCGACCGACTTAAAGAGGCCTTGAAAATGGATCTGCCGACTACGGAGATGGCCCTCCGTTTCGTGCTTGCGAATCCGGATGTCAGCACAGCCTGTTCCGGGATGAACCGTGTTGAACAGCTCCAACAGAACGTAAAAACCGTGAATGAGTTCGAACCCGGCTCATGCGACTTCGGAGCCATGTGCGAGGGGCTGGACCGTCTCCGTGCGGCATTGGGCGACAGGTTCTGCACAGGATGCCGCTACTGCATACCCTGTGCGCAAGGAGTCGACATACCGGGATATATGGATATTTACCGGAACTGGAAATGCTTCGGTCTCGACGCATGGGCCACGGATGCGGTCAAACGCGTGCCGAAAGACAAGGATGCCGCAAAATGCAATGATTGCGGAGACTGCGAAGGGAAATGCCCGAACACTCTCGATATACGGAAAATGCTGAAGGAACTCCTTTCACTGAAAAAGCAGGATCCGGATATTTCATAAAGTTCTTGTGTTTTTAACATGAATCCAATCGTTGAAAGTGACGGTAATTTGAATATATTGAGGGAATTCAAAATTTTGTAACTCAGAGAGCGGCAACACGTGATAAAAAAAGAACATCTGGAAAAATGGACTGTTGAGAATTCGGTGGAACTCTACGGGATAAGAAACTGGGGAGCCGGATATTTCAACATTTCCGAAAACGGTGAAGTGGTGATCACGCCGATGGGATCCAACAAGGGCCCCGTTATCAGTATTCCGGAAATCATCACCGGACTGAAGGCCAGGGGCATGGGAATGCCCGTCCTGCTCAGGCTCGGAAATATTCTTGACTCGCAAATAACATATCTCCATGAGACATTCAGGGCCGCAATTTCAAAATTCGACTACAAAGGCTCTTTCAGGGGGGTCTATCCCATCAAAGTGAACCAGCAGCAGCAGGTGCTCGAAGAGCTCACGATGTTCGGCTCAAAATATCATCACGGTCTTGAAGCCGGAAGCAAGGCGGAACTTCTGGCGGCCATTTCGATGATAAAGGATATGGAATCCTGCATCATCTGCAACGGATACAAGGATGAGGAATTTGTAGATCTCGGCCTTTATGCGAGAAAAATGGGGATGCAGTGTTTTTTCGTGCTTGAAATGCCAAGCGAACTGCCGCTGATACTGGAAAGGGCTGAAAAACTCAACGTAAAACCCCTGATCGGCGTGAGGATCAAGCTTTCATCCCGTGCCGGGGGGCACTGGACGGACTCTGGGGGAGACCGCAGCGTTTTCGGCCTCAACACAAGCGAGCTTATAGACATAATAGACCTGCTCCGCGAAAAAAACATGCTCGACTGTCTCCAGCTCCTCCATTATCATCTTGGCTCCCAGATTCCGAATATCCGCGACATAAGGGCCGCAGTCGTTGAAGCCTGCAGAGTCTATACCGGACTGGTTGAGGAGGGCGCACAGATGGGATACCTGGACCTCGGCGGCGGACTCGCCGTCGACTATGACGGTTCACACACAAATTTTCCGAGCAGCAGGAACTACACTCTGGATGAATACTGCGCCGACATCATTGAAGTGATAATGACGACGCTCAATGAAAAAAACATTCCGCATCCGGTGATCATAACAGAGTCGGGACGTGCGACTGTCGCATACTATTCGGTGCTTATTTTCAACATACTCGACGTAAGCAGGTTCGAAGCCTGCCCCATTCCTGAAAAACTTCCGAAAAACGCGCATGACATGATAAACAACCTTCTTGAGGTCGCCAAATCCCTGAATTCAAAAAACATTCAGGAATGCTACAACGATGCGGTCTATTACAGGGATGAAATAAGACAGCTCTTCAAAAACGGGCATATTTCCCTGAGGGACAGATCCATTGCTGAGAAAATATTCTGGCATGTGGTCGTCAACATTTCAAAGGACGTGGGAAAACTCAAATACATACCAGACGAGTTTGAAGGGATAGAGGCGACCCTGGCCGACATCTATTACGGAAACTTCAGCGTGTTCCAGTCCCTGCCTGACTCCTGGGCGATCAACCACCTTTTTCCGATCATGCCCGTACACAGGCTCAATGAACCGCCTCTCAGGGAGGCGATCATCGCCGACATCACCTGCGACTGCGACGGCAAGATAGACCAGTTTATCGACCTTCATGACGTGAAGAAAACAATTTCCCTACATGATCTGAAGCCCGATGAGGAATATTATCTCGGAGTTTTCCTGGTGGGCGCCTATCAGGAGACACTCGGAGATCTCCACAACCTGCTCGGAGACACCAATGTCGTCAGCATAAGGCTCAATGAAAACGGAGGCTATGAGTTTGTCCGTGAACTTGAGGGGGATTCCGTTGCAGACGTCCTTTCCTATGTGGAGTATGATCCCAAGGCGATTTCCGCACTGTTCAGGGAAAAAGCCGAACAGGCCGTACAGACGGGCAGGATCACCCCTGAGGAACGCAGGGTCATAATGGAGGCTTTCGACAGCGGCCTCCGCGGATACACATATTTTGAAAGATAGGAAATCAACATCTAAAACTCAATCCGCCGCGGCGGAAACTTCCAACTTCGAATGAATTTATTTTTAATTCGATGTTCAAAGTTGAATGTTGGATGTTCAATGTTCAAATTAGACCAAAACTATGAACCCCGTCAAAAACTGCATAAATGTTTCCTCGCTCGAATCCCTTGCACAGCACGGGATAAGGCGGGCGTCTGTCGCAATCGGAGTTTTTGACGGTGTCCACACCGGACATCAGCTCCTGCTCAATGAACTCGTCAGGATAGCCCGGGAAACTGATTCGGTTCCGGCGGTGCTGACATTCTGTCCCCATCCCCGGCAGGTGCTGCATCCGAATGAGCCCCTCCTCCTTCTTGTTTCGCAGGAAAAGAAAATTGAACTCATAAACTCATTCGGGATAAAAACCGTGATAACATTCCCTTTCACAAGGGAGTTGGCCGGATCTGATGCCGGGTCTTTTCTCAAGGACTGCCTCTATTCCCCTGATGTGAAACTCTGCGGAATCTGCGTGGGCAAAAAATGGCGCTTCGGAGCCGGAGGAAAAGGAAACATCAATACTCTTGACAATTTCTGCAAAAATGAGGATATAAGATTTTCGGCCGTCGAAGAACTTTTCCTGAAAGGCAATCCGGTCAGCAGCACGGCAATCAGGAGGGCCGTCACCGGAGGTCTCCTGGAAACTGCAAGACAGATGCTGGGAAGGCCTTACAGCCTGACCGGAAAAATAGAGCACGGGGAGAACATAGGAGCAAAGATTCTCGACTGTCCGACCGCCAACCTTTCAATCTCCCACGGCATAATTCCGCCGAAGGGTGTATATGCCGGCTACGCCATTATCAGAGGGAACAGATATCCGTCGGCGATTTCAGTCGGCACAGCTCCCACATTCAAACACAAGGATCCGGAAAAACTCCTCATTGAAGCGCATATCATGGGTGGTTTCAACGAATCTGTTTATGGCACGAGTCTTGAAATAGAGTTTATCGAATATCTGAGGGCGGAACGCTGTTTCCCCTCGGTCGGGATATTAAAAGGACAGATTAAGGACGACCTTGGGAAAATCATGGAAATTTTGAAAAGGGAAAAGAAAAAATGAGCGACATGGAAAAATATACGGTAATGGAACTTGCGGAAATCCTGAACGTGCCTAGAACCACAATTACTGATTGGCTTGTCAGGTATTCCGCCTATATCGAATACAAGACCCAGGGGAAACGAAGGGTCTATACCGACGCTTCGGTGAATGTCCTGAAAGAGATTTCAGACCTTAGAAACAAGGAGCTGTCGTCTTTTGATATCGAGGAAGAACTTGCGAAGAGACATCCCGTTCACGGCGTAGTTTCCGACCGGATGCGGATGGAAGAGGGGGAAACCCCGTCCGAAGAACCGGATTCCACAGGCATTGTCCTCAGGAAGTCAGTCACCGAAATGGGCGAAACCATCAAGAAGACTCTCATGGAGATGAGCCGGAGAATTGAAGAAGTGGAAAAGCTCAATGCTGAAAACGCGGCCAGGGCAAAACGCTGGTTCGCGCTGGTCATAATCCTCATCATTGCGATAATGACAGTAGGCGTGTTCGGTTATCAGAAGATTGAAAAATCCTACCGGGACAACAGGAAACTCCAGTCTGACGGCATCTCATATCTTGCGGATCTGAAATTGGCAAGGGAGCAGATCAAGTTGAATGTACTTGACCTGACAACAAGGGAGAAACAGATTTCCGCGCTTGAATCCGGACTCGAAAAACAGGCAAAGGAATTTGACGAGATGATTACAAAGGCTAAACGGGATTCCGATTCGGCAAAAACCGCCGAAATGCTCGAGCTCAGGAACAAGTTTGCGGAGGAAAAATTGAATATGCTCAGGGACCTTGAAAAATCCCGCAGTGACAGGGATAAAATCAGCATGGACATCCAGAGGATGAATTACGAGCAGGAATCGGCGGCAAAGAAAATAACTGAAAAAACCGAAACTCCAGTTCAGGAAAAACAAGCGGAACAAAAACCGGAAAACAAGGAAAATCAACAATGATAATAGACCAGAGGACAATATTTGAAGCTTTAATGATAGTATGTTTCGGAGTCGCTTGGCCTTTTGCAATATGGAGGACATGGAAGACAAAAAACTCAAAAGGCAAAAGCATGTGGTTCCTGTGCATCGTCCTGACGGGCTATGTCGCAGGAGTAATCCACAAGGTTCTCAACTGTCTGGATTATGTCATTGTCCTCTATGTGATGAACTCCGTACTGGTTTCCGTTGACATTGCTCTTTCATGGAAGTATAGGAAGAATTAGATTTTTAACCGCAAAGGAACAAAAAAACAAAGTTCATGAAGATTTTAGTCATCAACATAGGCAACACGAACACGCAATACGGAATTTATTCCGGAGGCGAAGTCCGTAATGTCAGATATGTTCCAACTTCAGACTTCCTGGAAAGTACAAAAAACATCCCGGAAATCCTGTCCGGCATACCGATTGCCGTGTCAACAGTTGTCCCAGCCGTGAAAAAGACACTGGCCGGGAAGAATGTTTTCTGGGTCGGACCATCCGGAAAACTTCCCGTAAGCCTCAAAAAGGTTGACTCTTCAACTCTTGGTACGGACAGGATTGCGAACATCGCAGCTATTGCGAAATCCGCAAAACTTCCAGCCATCGTGATTGACTGTGGAACAGCAATCACCATTGACGCAGTAAATGTGAGAAAGGAGTTTCTCGGCGGAGCGATTCTTCCCGGAAGAATGCTTCTGCGGAAATCCCTGAATGACTTCACCGCCCAGCTTCCTCTGGTGGCGTTGTCCGACAGAAAGCCAAAGGCCCTAGGAAAAAATACAAAAGACGCAATTCTCAGCGGAACCGACCTCGCAGTCTTAGGCGCAGTCAAAGAAATCATCAACCGGATCATACTTGAGATCAAAGTTGAAGAATGCACTCTGATCGCAACCGGCGGAGATGCCGGATTCTTCACAAGGAATATAAAAGGCCTCAAGTCCGGCGGCAGAAACCTCACCCTGGTAGGAATAGCCGCCTGTTATGAGACTGAAAAAGCGTACAAAGTTTGAACACCCAATATCCAACCAGGCTTTGCTTGGAGCTACGCCACGGCGCAGCACTCGATTTCCAATTCCCATCGGAATTTAATTCAGGAAAATATTAACTTGGAGAAAAAAATGTTAAAGATCGGACTGAGCAGCTACAGCCTTTCGAGGGCGATCAACGCAGGAGAGATGGACATTCTCGGTGCAATCAAGTGGATTTCAGAGAACGGCGGAGAACACATGGAACTCTCCCCGGGGAGACTTATCCTCGCCGGAAATGACGCCCTAGTCAAGGCGATTGTGAAGCAGGCGGCGGATTGCGGGATAGCTCTTTCCAGCTACACAATCGGCGCCAATTTCATCACCGAAACCGAAGAGGCCTTCCAAAAGGAGATTAAAAGGGTCAAGTCAGAGGTGGACATCGCCGCCGCACTTGGTGTGAAGAGAATGCGCCACGATGCGGGTTCCAGGCCCATACCTGATTCAACTGTGTCCAATTTCGAGAAGGATCTGCCGAAACTTGTCGAAGCCTGCCGCGCTGTTGCCGACCATGCAAAAAAATACGGTATTGTCACAAGCGTCGAGAACCACGGCTATCATGTGCAGGCAAGTGAACGCGTCCACCGCCTTGTCCTTGCCGTTGACCGCGAAAATTTCCGCACCACTGTTGACATAGGCAACTTTCTCTGCGCCGACGAGGATCCAGTCTCAGCCGTCAAGAATAACATCAAACTGGCTTCTATGGTTCACTTTAAAGATTTCTACCGCAGATCGCCGCAGAGCGATCTCGGAGAAGGCTGGTTTAAGTCCAAGGCCGGATACTTCCTGCGCGGTTCCATTGTGGGACAGGGCGACATCGATATCCCGTCCGCAGTAAAAATAATCAAGGGTTCCGGTTACGACGGTTTCGTATCCATAGAATTCGAAGGCATGGAGGACTGCAAAACCGGTTCAAGAATAGGTATGCAAAACCTCAGGCGTTATTTCGAGACCCTGTGATTCCCAAATGGAACTTAACCGGCTACCGCCGGAACTCTTTTAACATGGAGTGCGCAGGCTTGACTGCGCACTCCAAAAGATTGCTATGCAATCATAAAGATAAAGAAAAATACAATTTCCTAAACGATTGAATTAGGCGGCCAAAGGCCGCAACTCTTTTGGAACGCCAGCACCTTGCTGGCATCTTTCTTAATGTGGTACAGGCGTCTCGCCTGTTCTTATTTATTTCTTCTTGAAGAACAGACGAATGACGAAGCATTGGGAGGAATGAATCGGAGTATTTGAAAAGATTCTGACAACAGAAGACCAATGACTGGCGACTAGCGACTAAAGACTGAGATGATTTAGTTGGTGTTCATGGCCCTGGTCGCCTTTGGCGCTGCCTGAGGCAGGTAAACTTTAGCGTGTCTTTCCCTTTAAATCTCGGGCACTTGGCCACTCGGACACTTGGAATCTATTTCAAACTTTGAAATTCCTATACGTTAAACTAAGCGGAGCGCGGTAGAGGAAGCGACTTCCGCCATCGCTAAGCAGCTTCCCACTTCGATGGGAAGCTACTAGATTTGCTTGACGGAAGTCTTTCCGCACATTTTTAAGCCAAGCAGACGCTTGGTGTTCCCGGGAACTCTGACCGTCTGGTCGGCTCCATGTATTTCTTGTGTGGAAGGACTTCCGCCGAAAGTACCGAGGGACAGGATGCCGGACAGGCATAGGCGCAAAGTTTTTGAAAAATACAAAATGGAAAACGAACCATATTCCCAACACCTCTATACGCCCGCATTTTCCTCTTTTGTCGTGAGGACGGTGATGAGATAGCACCCGATGGGTACGCCTACAACCATTCCCCATATTCCGAAGAAACGCTGTCCTATCAGAAGAAGTATCAGGATGACGATCGGATGCATGTGAAGGATGTCTCCGGTGATTTTCGGGTTGAGGATGTATGCCTCAAACGCATGGACGGCGGCAACAAAAATCACGAGATTCAGCACTAGGGGAAGGCCACCGACCTGAATCCCGAAAAGCAGTATCGGAATGGAGCTGAGGAAAGTTCCGAGTATCGGGATGAATCCGCACAGGAATACTATCGTTGAAAGAAGGGCTATGTTTGGAACCTGGAAATACCACAGTCCGATCGCCGTGAATATTGTGTTGCATGTTGCTATGACAGCCTGGGCGCGGAGGGCCTTGCCGAGAATATTCGCAAACGCCAGAATGTGCGGCGCGGACCCGATGTAGAAAGAATGTATCCGGCTCTTTTCCAGTTCCCTTATGTTTTTTGATATTTTCTGCCAGTCCATGACAAGTATGAATGAGAAAATGAACGCCAGGACGAGAGAGATCATCATCTCCCATCCTATCCTTATAATGTGAAGCATGGTCTGGAGAACCCGTGGCAATCCGTATTTTGCGGCCTTTGAAAACTCATTTTTCATGGCGTCCATGATCATAGAGTATTCTTCAGATCCTATGACCGCCTGGCCTTTTTTCTCCCCAACCAGTTTTACGACGGTGTCCTCCACGAAATCATTTATCTTATCCTGTGTCTTCTGTTCTCCGTCGGATGTGAATGCCGTCAGTATCTGATTAGATTCAACGATCAGCTTAGGACCTATCCAGGCTCCAACGCCCACCATGAGGCTGAGGAACAGCGTGAAGACCAGAATCACTGTAAACCGGTAGTTCAGTTTTGTCCTGCCCAGAATCCACTGGACAAACCCCTTTGCGACATAGGTGATTAAAAAGGTTTCGAAAATAAGGAGGAAAAAAGGTTTGAGCAGATAAAAAAGGCTTATCAGGATAATCCAGAGAACCATCCGTTCCCAATTCCGTTCAAAGAATTTCTTTACACCGGAAACTTCACTCATTTAAGACTCCCAGAAAATATTGGATTGTATTCGATTATTGAAAATACCATTTGAACCGCAGAAAATCAATTGCAGAATGTGAAACCCGCAACAGGGATGCAATACGTCTCATTAAAAACGGGTGAGACCACAGCAATTCGGCGTGGCAAAAGTACTATTGAAACACAGTCGTGATTTTCAATAAAATCTGGTAAAATCCGTTATTCACCCTACATTACGAAAAAGGGGGGGGTATCATGAAATTCTGGCCGAAATATCCTGTCATATACGAGATAAACACTTTCGTCTGGCTTAATGCGCTCAGCGAAAAATTCAAGAAGCAAATCACTCTTGCGACAATACCTGCGGATGAATGGAACTATCTGGAATCCCTCGGTGTTGATGCTGTCTGGTTCATGGGTGTCTGGGAGAGAAGCCCGGCTGGAATCAAGATCGCATCGGAGAACAGTGGACTAATGTCCGAATTCCGGAAAGTCCTTCCAGATTTCCATGACAAGGATATGGTGGGCTCCGCTTATTGCATTAAAAACTATGTAGTTGACAGGAAGATTGGCGGTCCCGAAGGGCTCGCCCATGCGAGGGACATGCTCGCCCGCCGCGGAATCAGGCTCATACTCGATTTCGTCCCCAACCATGTCGCACCCGATCATCCGTGGACGGCAAGCCATCCCGAGTATTTTGTCAGGGGAGACGAAAACGATATTGAGAGAGATCCTTCTTCATTCATCAGATCCGGAAAGAATATCATCGCCCTTGGCCGCGATCCTTATTTCCCAGCCTGGCCAGACGTGGTTCAGTTAAATGCGCTCAATATGGAACTGAGGAAAGCGGTATTGGAGACCGTTTCCGAAATCGCGGAGCAGTGTGACGGAGTCCGCTGTGACATGGCGATGCTGATGATGAACAACATATTCGAACGCACCTGGGCAGGACGGGTCGGAGAAAACCCGTCCGATGACTATTGGCCGGCGCTAATCCGCGAAATCAAAGGCAAATTTCCCGGTTTCCTGTTCATCGCGGAAGCGTACTGGGATCTCGAATGGTTTCTCCAGCAGCAGGGATTTGATTTCTGCTATGACAAAAAGCTATATGACCGCATGGAGCATAACGGCGCCGGGGAAGTCAGGCAACACCTCCTCGCCGACATGCCATACCAAGACAAACTGATACGGTTCATCGAAAACCATGACGAACCCAGGGCCGCAAGTTCATTCTCACAGGAGAAGGAGAAAATGGCGGCTGTGATCTTCCTGACACTTCCTGGCGCAAAGCTTTTCCATGAGGGACAGTTCGAAGGGCGAAAAGTGCGAATGCCTGTATTTCTCGGAAGACGGCCACGTGAAACGATTAATTCTGAACTTTTCGATTTCCACCGGAACCTTCTTGCGAATGTTGACAATGATGTTTTCCGGAACGGCGACTGGCAGAATTGCGAAGTTCGCGGATGGCCGGACAACGCCAGCTGCCAGAATCTCCTCGCCTGGACCTGGCGCAAGGGCGACAACCGTTACCTCATCGTCATAAACTTCAGTTCTTCAAACTCGCAGGGATTGATACGGCTTCAATGGAACGACATCTCCGGAAAGCTGTTCCGCATGACAGACGTCCTCAATGGAGAAAAATGCGAAAGGCCCGGCAGTGAAATGTTTGACAACGGGCTATATGTCGAACTCAAGCCATGGAACTGTCATTTTTTCCGGGTGGAAAATTTTGTATGACGCAGAAAGATAATTGGTGAAACCATATGTATCAGAACATGGCGATATTAGGAGCCTTTGTCTTTATTTACAGCATTGTCAGCGGAAGAATCGAGAAGACATTTTTCAGTGGCGCAGCGCTTTTTATTGTTTTCGGTTTGGGCATAGGTCCGTTTGGGCTGGGGATTTTGGACATAAAGGTAGATGCGGGGGAATTAAGCCTGCTTGCCGAGCTGACTTTGGCATTGGTACTGTTTACCGATGCCGCCAATGCGAATCTCGGCGTACTGCGGAGGAACTTCCATATTCCACAACGTCTGCTGTTGATAGGCCTGCCACTGACCATCCTGCTGGGATTCGTCTTTGGTTTCCTATTGTTCGGCGGATTAACTTTGATCGAGGTCGCCATATTAGCGACCATGCTGGCACCCACCGATGCGGCTCTTGGAAAAGCCGTGGTATCCGACAAGGCCGTACCACCGGACATCCGCGAGAGCCTGAACATGGAAAGCGGGCTCAATGACGGCATCTGCGTTCCCATCCTGTTCTTATTTCTTGCTCTTGCGGCCGACTCAAGAACCGAAGGCAGACCTGGAGCACTTGCATTGAAACTGGTGGCTGAGGCGATTGGAATCGGTGCTCTAACCGGAATTGTAATAACAGTTCTGGGTTCATGGCTTCTCAGGTTCTTTTCCGGACGTGGATGGATCAGTGAAACCTGGCAACAGCTGCCAATAGTGGCGCTGGCTGTAACCTGCTTCGCCGTGGCACAAAGGCTCGGTGGAAGCGGGTTCATCGCATCTTTCGTCGGCGGTCTTCTGTTTGGCGCCCTCACAAGACACCACAAATCCAAACTCCTTCTCGCAGCCGAGGGGACTGGTGATACCCTGGCCCTGATAACGTGGGTGCTGTTCGGTGCCGCCGTCATAGGAAAAACAGCCGGTTTTCTAACTTGGCAGACCGTAGTCTACTCCTTACTAAGTCTCACTGTCATCAGGATCCTTCCCGTCCTCATATCGCTTGTCGGAATGCCTCTGAGGACGGACGAAAAGATGTTCATCGGATGGTTCGGGCCCCGTGGTCTGGCAAGTATCGTTTTCGCCGTGATCGTGCTCGACGATCATCTGCCTGGAGGCAATACCATAGTAGTCACTGCGGCATGCACCATAATAATGAGCGTCGTCGCCCACGGACTAAGTGCAAATCCGCTGGTTGCCGTTCTTGCCGGCAGGCTGAAAAAATCAGACAGGTAACACCGTTTGAGGCAATTTTAAAAGCAGATTTCATTCATGGGGAGACAGGAGAAACATCCTCAGATTCCCCTTCCCTTTCACCTCGACTTCGCCCCTGTCGGTAAATTCAAAACGGTCCTTGACCAAATCATAGGTGCTTTCGGAGACATTGATTTTCATGGGGAAACTGTTTGATTCCATTCTTGAAGCGGTGTTGACGGCATCTCCGAAAACATCATAGATATACTTGTTCACGCCGACAATCCCGCCTATCACGCTGCCGGAATTTATGCCCACCCGTATATTCCACTTATGGACCGAGCCCTCATTCCGCTTTTTCATGAAATCAATCATCTCGACGGCAGATTTCACTATGTTATAAGCATGGTCTGGGTCAGCCATCGGCATGCCGCAAACGCATAGATAGGCGTCGCCAATCGTCTTTATCCGTTCGCAGCTGTTTTTCATGACGATCTCGTCGAAGCCGGTAAACATGTCATTCAATTCGGAGATCAGGATTTTCGGTTCCATGGAATTGGATTTTTCAGTGAAGCCTACAATGTCGGAGAAGAAAACTGTCACATTGTCGAAATGGTGTGGATCGCTCCTCCCCAATTCCTTCAACTCGTTCACCACCTTTACGGGCAGCGTGTTCAAAAGCAGTTTTTCAGACTTGTTCTTTTCCCTGAGTATGAGCTCGCTCTGCATTCCCAGAATTTCTTTTTGCATTTCGATTTTTTCGAAAGCCTCCTTGAGCTGCTGCGTCATGCTGTTGAACGCCTGAGAGAAATCTCCCATGAAATTGATCTTGTGGTTAAAATCGCCGGAGGCCACCTTCTGGGTGATCAATGTAAGATGCCTCAGGCTTGCCTGAAGGGTCTTGAACGACTGAGTGACAATCATCTTGTCTTTTGGAGTGGCGCAGTCCAGCTCCCCTTTTGCGATGGAATAGACAAAATCCTTGCATCCGTTATAATCTTTTACCAGAAGGTTCACATATTCCATCAGCTGGCGGATCTCGTCATTGGGGTAATCAGACGGGATATCTATGGTTCCAAGTTTTTTACCCTTCAGGATATTGTAAATGGTTTCGGTAATTCTATCAATGGTTTCAGTTTTAGCCGAAACCGTCGTATTTGTATTTTGAGTTTCCTGGCTATCCATAACACCTCAATCCCTTACGCGAAATTACAGCAAATTATTTGCGATGTTTTCAGTATGCCAGTTTCGATGAAACTGGCTCACGAGGCGTTTTCACCCCCTTCGCTGAGAAGCTATGGAGGACAGGTCGAAAACGCCATACTCTGTTCCACCCGCCATATCAATGTGCCAGGGGCGTTTTTCCCGCATTGGAAAATCAGATCTTAATAATCTCAAACCTGCAGACACGGTCTCCGGAACACCAGCAATCAATTTCTTTCACTTCGAACTTCTGTCCGGTGAACGAATACAAAAGCCCGTGTATGAAACCTTCGTCATAAGTGCAGATCACTTCATCGCACATTGGCAGACCCGAACAATCGAGGTCTTCGGCGATGGCAAGGGTGAAATTCAAATTTTTCAAATCCGCCTTTTCTATTCTCAAAATGCCTATTTTCAGGATTTCGAGCTTTTGCTGGAGTTCGATTATGAAACTGTCGAAGTCCTTTCTTTCCTTGATGATGTTCTTGAAAAACTCCTTTCCGGCCAGTTCGCCCGCCTTGTAAAAAATCTCGTCCGTTTTTTCAGGGCCGTATTCCGAAATGAGAACATCCCTCAGGGTGAACTGCATCAACCTGTAGACCGTAACATCCATAGTCATGCCGAGGTTGGGGCGCCCCATATTGATATCGCCTATCATGGCCCAGTCAAATTTGGGTTCAGTTCTTTCTTCCTTAAACATAAACACCTCCCGTTCAAATGTTTTCTACTTTGAAACTTAACCACAGAGAACGCAGAGAAATATCTGATTAAAGGGAACCTTTGAAAATTCCTGAAATATTGTCTGCTCTGAAAAGATTTTCCTCCGTGCCCTCTAATCAACTAAACATTCTTTTCTCTGTTTTTCGAGTACACAGAGCATTTTCCCTCTGAGACCTCTGTGGTTTTTCCATTCGCCAGTTCCTTATTGATAAAACTGCGGTCACCGCAGTAGGACGCTACTTTCTAAATCCTACCTTCTAATTTCCAAACTTCCGCACTCACGCACTCTAGCCTGATTAATTCATGCGGCATGGCCGCCAATGAATAAATCATCCCGAGAGCACAAGTGCCTCGGGACCGTGATGTTCGTCGTTGAAGCGGCGAACAAACGGGGCGTCACCACGTTTCTCGTTGCCTTGCAACGAGATCACGTCCGCACAGCGGTGGATTATTCACGTCTTGTGAATAATCCAGGCTAGAACTCTCGAAATTTAGAACTTATTATTTTCCAGCCGGCTCCTCGTTCCATTTCTCCTTTGGGACCCAGACTTTTTCCGAAGGCTGTCCTTCGAAATGCGGGGACATGATCTGGACACCATACTTGTTGAACTCGTCAAGTATGTTGGCGTGAAGGTCGGTTTTCACCTTAAAAATACCCTCCGGCTTCTCCATATACGCATTTATCTCGTATTCGACATAGAAATCACCAAGTTCCTTCTGCATGACGAAGGGAGGCGGAGTCTTCCGCAGTCCGGCAGTTTTCTCGGCGGCGTTCAACAGCATGGCATGAACCTGCCGCCATGGCGCGTCATAGCCGATGGTGACGGTTGAATGAAGAATGAGGCCTTCGGCCTTTGCAAGCCTGGAATAGTTTTTGGTGATTGATCCCATGAGGACTGAATTTGGAATGTTTATCTCCTCGTTTTTCACCGTATGCAGTTTTGTTGAAAAGAAGCCTATTTCAAGCACTTTCCCATAGTGTTCCCCGATGAGGACTATCTCTCCGACTTTCATCGCTCGGGAATACATGAGAACCATTCCACCGATGACCTGTCCGACCATGCTGCTCGCGCCGAGGGAGATAAGGAGTCCGAGAAAAACACCAATCCCCTTGAACGCGTCGGTGTTGCTTCCGGGAATGTATGGATACGCCATGACGATTCCGAAAACCCAGATGACCCCAGTGAAGATCTTCGATGTGGGCAGTGCGGCCTCCGGGTCAAGCCAACTTACAACGATGCTTCCTTTGGAAACTTGATTGAAGAACGTTTTTGAAATCCTCACAAACCAATGGGTGACAAGAAAAATTATCAGTACGATAAAAAGGCTTGGAAGGGATTCTACGGCCTTGGTTGACAGGCCTGCGATAATACCTACGATGTATCCGCCGAGTTTCCTCCCCCATGGTTCGGTATACGGGAACTGGTGCAGTGCCAATGTAACAAGCGTATATGTGCAGAAGATGAATATCGTCCAGTGAATCAGCCTATTGACCAAGGCAAAGAAATGGAGGTTGATTGAATATGCCGAGAAGCCCAGTTCCTTCAGCTTCATGTCCAGCCTGTCTTCCAGTCTGTCTATTTTCGGCCTGAGCCATCTTTGAATGCGACGCAGGGAAATTATGAGAAAAACATAAACCAGAAGTCCCGCAAGACTGATACCTGCACCTATGAGATTGGTTTTGGGATCTTTCTGCTTCCGTATCAGGCCGAGCACATTTTCTATTTTGCGGATCACGTCTTTAACAACCGAATCCATCGTGTCTTTTGCAAAAGGATCCAGATCGTTGTTACTCACAAGCATCAGAAGTTCGCCGTCCATCACGACCACCATGCCTTCAGTACTTGGTTGGACGGATACAGTGTTCATCTTGCCGGCTTTGACGTTCTCTGAAAATCTTTCCTCTATGGCTTTCACCCTTTCAGCGGGAGAATGTCCAAACACCGACCCCCTGAGTACAATTATAGGTCTGTTGAACAACTTCACCAGCGCCGGCTCTACAGCAATCTGGGCCTCAACGGTTTTCTCGATGGCTTTTTCCCTGGCCGTAATTTCCTGGGAAAAGGAGGCCGGCGACGTCAGAATTGCGACAACCGCAAAAACAGATAACATGATATTCAGGCAAGTTTTCTTCATTTTCAGAAATTCTCCTTTAATACCGGGATGCATTCATCGGGAAAGGAACGCGGCAACGAGTGCCGCGGCTACAGTCCGCCTAGGCGGATAGCCACGGCACTCTGTTGCCGTGCTCTTTGATTGCCATACAATCACAAAGATAAGGAAAATACAATTTCCCATACGACCGAGTTATTTCAACCCTTCCATTTCCTTTTGCCTGTCAAGTATAAGCATTACCATCCTCTGTTTCACGCTTCCGGGAACATTTTCCGCAATGATGGATCCGTTCTCCCAACCAGACATGAATTTCAGCACTATGGACACCCACCCAAAGTAAGCTTCTGTGCTTTCCCGGTGATGGATGGTCAGCTCCTTTTCCGTAGCGGGCGACTTGATCTTGAAATCATATCCGTAGTTGAGATTCGCATGCATGGGAACCATGCCGACGGTCAATATGGTGAAGACCATGTTGACATGATCGGTCCAGCACATGTCATACAAGATCGCCTTGCGCACATCGTAGACGTCCAGGTCAGGCTTGCCGCCAACACTGCCGGACACCGAGAGCTTATCCGAGATTTTGGCGTCATGGAACATCTTATAGACCTCTATCCCCGGAGCATATCCTCCGACATATCGGCATCCATCTATCAGAACCGGTTCGCCTGCGTCCTTCTTCGGACAAGCCACAAAAATTCTGGGCTTCTTGTCTCTGCTGTTGAGGTTTGACTCGCATCTCCTGTCAAGCTCGCCCTTTTCTTCGTCAGTAAGATTCGGGAGCGAGCGAATCACCGTGCATCCGGACAGAAGAAGAACGCACAGGAAGGAGGAAAACAGTGTTTTTAACATTTAAAATCCTTTTTAAGGTTTTGACTGGGGTTGGGCGGGTTCTGTTGTCAAAATGCGGAAATCCTGTTCGCTCCGCGTCTTCGTTGAAACAGGAAGGTCGGTGAGGATAAGTGTTGTTCCCGGGGCGATGACAGCTCGCACATTTTCGAGAAACTTTGAGGGAATCTTGGTGGAATTCGCCAGTGTTTTCAAGTCCGGTACGTCTCCGCCACCGATGCTTGTGATGGCGAGCCAGTCACGGGCACCGTTGGAATCCATACCGTCGAGTGCGGAATAAATATGACTGCCGGAAACACTGGCCTTCTTGTCCAAAACAAAGGAACTGCGGCCAATCTGGACACTGTTTCGATAAACATAGGCGACCGAATCCGGTATGCTTAAAATTATTGACACGGCACCGTCCGGAGATTTATCCGGCTGCCACTCGAAGCCGCCTGCCGGCAAATATCTTGAAGGAGCTTCACCCGTTGTCCCGCTGAGCAGGAATCCCGGACTTGCCGTTTTGCCGGGAGCGTACTTCTGGTCTGTCACAATGACGGTTGTGCCGTGCTTTGTCACCGAGTACAGCTTCTCTGCGAAATCCTCGGACAAGCGCACACAACCGTGGGAGGCGGGATAGCCGGGAAGTTTTCCCGCGTGCATTGCGATACCGTCCCAAGTGAGCCGTTGCATGTACGGCATCTTCGCCCCTTTGTAAATGGACGACTCATAATCTTCTCTCTTCTGAAGTATCGTGAATATCCCTGTCGGTGTCGGATGCCCAGTCGCACCGGTGCTTACGGTTGAACGTCCGATACGCACGCCGTTGCGGTAGACATACATCTCCTGATCCGGAATACTCACCACCACGACGACCGGCCCCGCAGGCGATATCTCCGGAATCCATACGTAATCCCCCGGCTTTAATTCCGAAGGAAGCGGCTCTATTTCACGTCCCTTGGTGAATCCGCTCTCACCCGTTAAGGGAGAGGCCATCACCAGGCACAAAAGGACAATCGCCGCGATTCTCGCAGATACGGATATCCCGCATGATAATTCTGCCATCATGTGTTTCCCTGTTTTTTTAACTCTGAAATTAAACTTTTGCAAATTGCGAAATCCGCATTTTGCGGCTCTT
>CAMCYE010000043.1 GCA_945883805.1 Victivallis vadensis
GACCATCAGACATCCCTGCGGAATGACTGTCACAGACAATGAATCAAACTCGTTTCTCGGAATTATTGAAAACTCGACCCCGGCGACCGATGAGACATCAAAATCTTCGGAACATACCGCCAGACTGACAAGATCCGGGCGCAGTTGAATCAGTTCCCTGCAACAGCGGACCCCTTCGCAAATGCAGAGGTCACTCTTTTTCCTGCCGTGTCTGGTATAAAGCGATTGGATAAGGCTTTTCTGTTTATTTGAAAACATAGTTGAATTTTTCTGCTTTCTAATTTCCCTCTTCATTTTTTGAAGTGCTCCGCAATCACTAATTTCTAATTTCTAATTCGTAATTTTTAATTTCCCTTGTCCCCGATTTTACACGTTACAGTGAAAGTCACTCCCGACGGACTGTCGTTCCTAGCGGCTACTGAACCGCTGAAGAGGGAGATAATCCTCTGGGCCACCGGCGGCCCGAGTCCCAAATCCCCCACGTCTTTTATGGGTTTGGACACTGAAAACACCTCGAAGAAATTAGCCAGCATGTCGGCTGGTATCACACGCCCTTTTGCGGAAATCGCAATTTCAACGGATGACGGCGTCCTCTTACAGGCAATGGAAACAGGTCCTCCGGATGAAAACCTCGATGCTGTTTCAAGCAGGGATGTGAACGCCTTCACAAGCAGACTTGAATCACCTTGCACATTGATTCCAGCAGGAGTGAATTCCGGAAGGATGACAACCGGACGTGCATGAGAGTAATTCTTGAGGGAGGCCGTTGCACTTTCAAGAATGAAATCAAGGGGCGCGGACTGCGAAGAAAAAATATCTCCGGACACCTCGAGCTGGGTCAACAGCAACGCATCATCCAGTATCTTCATCATCGTGTCGCGCGATATGTTGAACATATCCCTCAACCCTATGACGGCCGGATTTCTTTCATTCTCATCCAAAAGCAGTTCCGCTACGCCGAATATGCCGTTTAACGGAGTCCGCAGTTCGTGGGAGATGAGCCTGAGGAACTCACTCTTTGTCCGATCCATGATCGACAGCCGCCTGTGCGCCTCGGCAAGCTGGCTTGTACGCTCACTCACAATATTCTCCAGATTCTGATTCTGGCATGCCAGTTCGCGCTGGAGCTTCCGTATTTTCAGATGGGTCTCAATCCGTGCGAAAACCTCCTCGAGCCGGAACGGCTTCTCCACATAGTCAACACCTCCGACCTGAAAGGCGTTCACCTTGTCCATAGTCACGCTCAGGGAACTTATGAATATAACCGGTATCTCCTTTGTCCTGTCATCAGATTTCAACTGTCTGCACACCTCAAACCCGTCCATTCCCGGCATGTTAATATCCATAAGTATGAGATCCGGAAGCTTGTTCTGGACAGACTGCAACCCCAGTTTTCCGTCAAGAGCCGTCCTGACTTTATATCCTCTTTCCTTCAACATCAGCGACACCATCTGAATATTGGCCGGCATGTCGTCCACAATCAATATTTCCGCCTCTCTCTCTTCAATAAGATTATCTCCCATAACAAAATCTCCTGTCGTTTATTCTTACCGGACCGCCAGCAACCTGCTGGCAGTCTTCGTTTTCTACTTTCTTCTTTCTACTTCGTAATTCGTACTTCCTACCCCCCATCCCCCAACACCTTCCGCAGCATTACACTCAAGGTATATATGCAGATCGGCTTCTCTATGAAATTGTCATTTGCGCTCATCATTTTATGAATATTGTCAGGTTTGGCGTAACCCGACATGAAGAACACTTTTATTTCAGGCCGTGACTTCTTCATATTATTCGCCAACTCGAATCCATTAATTCCCGGCATCACGACATCTGTAAGCAGGACATGGATGTCTTTTTCATGATTTTTTGCAAGCTCTATCGCCTCTGCCCCATTGTGCGCCGGGATAACGGTATATCCGATCGACTGGAGAAAACTCCGGAGCATGCCGCGGACAATATAATCATCATCCACGAGCAGGATGGTTTCAGTACCATGGGCCATGACTGTCGTCTTATTCTGCTGTTTATCCGCACCACCTTCGCTCTCGACCCGCGGGAAATAAATCCGGAACTCCGAGCCTTTGCCGATTTCACTTTGAACATTGATATAGGCATTGCTCTGTTTAACGATACTATACACGGTGGCCAGCCCCAGACCAGTTCCCTTGCCAACTTCCTTGGTCGTGAAGAACGGCTCAAACATGTGTTCCCTGATTTCATCCTCCATTCCGCATCCTGTGTCGCCCACAGAGAACAGCACATAGAAACCTGACTGGATTTCCGGATGATGCTCAATCCGGTTGACCTCATCTATTCTGACATTCTCCGTGTTTATGGTCAATGTTCCACCGTCCTGCATCGCGTCACTGGCGTTGATGACCAGATTCATTATCACCTGCTCGATATTGCCGCTATCCGCCCTTATCTGTCCGAGGCCCGGAGCCATATTCCTTGTTACGGCAATATCTTCCCTGATAAGCCTGCGCAACATCTTCTCCATGTCTGAAATAATCGCATCAAGGTCGATAATCCTCACATCTGTCGGCTGACGTCGGCTGAACACAAGGAGCTGGCGGGTCAGTCCCGAAGCCCGTTCGCCGGACTTCAGTATCTCCTCGAGATTCTCCCGTGCAAGGGGTGTCAGGTTGGGATCCGAGAGAAGCACCTGCGAATATCCGTTGATAACGGAAAGCAGATTGTTGAAGTCGTGCGATATGCCGCCAGCAAGCTGCCCGACAGCCTGCATTTTCTGCGATTCCCGTAACTGCTGTTCCAAACTGTTTCTTTCATCCTCCATCCGTTTACGTTCGATGACAGTGGCGAACACATTGGCTACGGACATCAGGAATTCCTCTTCCCACAAGCTCCGAGAATAACCTTCCCTGACATGCAGGCTAATGACACCCAGAACATGGTCATCCGCCAATATCGGCACACAGTAATGCCCATGAGGCACTATCTCCCCGCTGCGAATCTCGTGCCGATCGTCAATCCGATCCGAGAACTGGATGGTCTTCTCCGATGCCGCCCTTCCACAGAAGCATTCGCCAAAAGGAACCGTGGAGCAAAGTTTTATCATTTCACTGGAAAAACCTTTCTGCACTTGCAGATGCAATATCTTCTTCAATTCGTCGGCAAGGAAAACAGCTCCTTTCGGCTCGAACGACAACCATTTGAGCGAAAGAAGCAAATCCAGCGCACCGTCCAGGAAATCCTTCTCCCTGTTTTCGATGGAAAGTTTCAGCAGGACATTCATCGCAGTCTGTATCTCGGAATTCCTCTTTATTTCCGCCTCGATCTTCTTGCGGTCGGTAATGTCATGGCCAATGCCCACCAGTCCGATTACGGCACCGCTTTCGTCTCTGAGCGGAACCTTTGTAGTTAAAGACCACTGCGTCTCATCTTTAGCGTTTCTGCCCTTTTCTTCCTTGTCCTTAATTTCAACACCCTCACGAAGGATCTGCAATTCATCGGCCCGGTACTGACGCGCCAGATCGTCCGGACAAAGATCCGCATCGGTCTTGCCAATCAACTGATCGGGATTATCCAACCCGACACGCTTGGCCATGGCTTCATTCGCCACCACAAAACGGCTTTCCGTATCCTTGACGTATACGCGATCCGGCAGATTGTCGATCAGCGTCCGGAGCTGCTGCCGCTCGGTTTTCAGCGTTTCATCGGTCCGCCTACGCTCTTCCAGCGACTTGGCCAGTGCAATGTTGCCGTGACTTAACGATGTAATCATATTGGCAAGCTTGGTATAAAACGAAAATGCAATATCGATTGTCTTCCTGTTCCAGACAGGAACCCGTCTTACCGCCTCCATGTATTCTTCCTCGTCAAACCCGTATTTGGCGGCTTGGGCGCGAAATACGCTGTCATCCGGTTTTTCCCTTTCAAAGAAGAACTGCCCGGTGAAGAGATTTCCAATATGCCGATCACCGATCATCAGCGGAGTTACACAGTCCCATAAACCGTTCTTGCACATATATGTCTTAAAAGTTCCGCGCTTGATATCTTTGTTCAAGACGGTATCGCATTCGATGCAGTTCCTGCGGGTTTCGGGATGAACACGATGAAATCTCGTACAAATATCCTGCCAGCCGGTGGCAACGAGAATCTTGCCCTTCAAATCTATGATCGAATTTGGAACACGGGTGAGCTTATAGAATTCATCCATCAGAACCTGAATGGAGTCAACGTCAATAATATCCGAAAGCTCCAAATGCCCGAGGTCATCTGTCGGCGACAAGATACTCTGGAGTTTCCGCAGGACACGTTCCTCGCTCTCCTTTAACGCCTCCGCCACCCGCTTGCGCTCAGTGATGTCATGTGCCAGTAAAATAAAATGGCACTGTGGATCCTGACGCTCACCTTTGACGGCGATGGAAAGCTCAAACCAATGCAATTCACCGTTGATCGGCAGGGAATATATTGCGCCATGGTGATGGCCGGTGTCCGCAGCCTCGGCGAGGGCATTGGAGATAATCCGAACAGACTCCTCCGGCAAAAATTCACACATGGTTTTGCCCATGAACATTTCCGGCGGAACATAGAGCGTTTGAAACGCTGGCGTATGAAAGTCATATATGCGCCCGTCTCGATCCAATTCAAACATGCGATCCGGCAATGCATCGATTGTCGCGGTCATGCGTGCGCATGTTTCCCGGAGAATCTCCTCGCTGTTTCTTCTGGCTTCGTTCTCTTTCCTTAAATCTTCCATCAGATTCAGATTGGATTCGTGATTTGCCATCAATTCGCGAGTCTGTTCTTCAACCAATGCGACAAGCCGTTTCTTTTCGTCGCGTTTCCCGATGTTGGCAGTTTTGATTTTCACCATCGCCCGAATCTGTACGATAAGCTCCGTTTCATCAATGGGCTTGGAGAGGAAGGCGTCAGCACCGCATTCCATGGCGCGGACACGAGTTTCCCTGTCACCTTTGAGTGCGGTCATGAAGACTACCGGAATATCGCCAAGTTTTTGGTCGGCTTTCAGTTTTTCGCAAACCTCAAAGCCGTCAATGTCTGGCATTATAATGTCTAGCAGGATCACATCGGGGTCTTCGACGGCAGCCAGCTCAAGCCCCTGCCTGCCGTTTAACGCGGTCAAAGTCAGGGCATCCGGAAACGTATCCTTTATCAGTGCTTTCAACCCGATCAGGTTGTCCTGATTATCATCGATGGCGAGAATTTTCACTATCACCTCATATCTCGGACCGCCAGCCCTGGTCGCCTACGGCGGGTAAACAACCTGCTGGCAATTCTTATCTTACCGGACCGCCAGCAACCTGCTGGCAGTCTTACTCTTCTCTTCCTGCAACGCGTCAGCCGATGCCGCCAAGTTGGCGGCGTTCCATGGCAATCTGCTCACTCCATATAAAAACATGCATTACGTCAAGCTGCAACCTACTAATTCCCAATTCGTAATTTCTAATTTCTAATTCGTACTCACTCCACCCCCAACACTTCATTTATCGTCTTGAAAAATATTTTAGCGTCGATTGGTTTTGCGATGTACGCATCGAATCCGTACGCCAGTATTTCCTCGCGGTCACTGACCATGGCGCTTGCGGTCAGGGCGATGACAGGTACATGCTGTAATTCTGCGGAATTGCGAATGGCCTTGAACGCCGCGATGCCGTCCATTCCGGGAAGTTCGATATCCATCAGTACGAGATGCGGCTTGTGTTTCTTCGCCATTTCCACAGCTTCATGTCCGTCAACCGCCTCTATCACGGAATAATCATCTGCGAGAATCGCACTGACAGTCAGCATATTGTCGACATTGTCCTCCACGACCAATACCAATGGTTTGCCTTCGATGGTTTGCGGTTTTCGAACAGGTTTTACCGCTTCCTCTTTTTCTGTAAACGTCATCTGCGTCACTGCGTCCAGCAACTCATCACGTTTCACATCGCCCTTCTGGATGAGCTGATGAATATTGTTCCTCTTCAAAAACATGAGATCTTCTTTGCTTATGTGCTTTGCGGTGAGTATCAGCACCGGAATATGGGCAGTACGTTCCGCTTCGCGTATGGTCTGCAGCACTTCAAACCCGTCGATTCCGGGCATCATCAGGTCGAGTATCATTGCATCGGGAATGGTTTTTGCGATGATTCCGAGCGCTTCGCCACCGTTGCGTGCAACTAGGACATGATACCCGCTTTCCTCCAGAAAGTCTTTAATCTGGATGACGGCCGGTTCACTGTCGTCGACCAGCAGAATGGTTTTGACCGTGCTGGCATTTCTTATCGGACCGCCAGCAAACTGCTGGCAGCCTTCATCTTTTCTTCCTGCTACGCGCCAGTCGATGCCACCAAGTTGGTGGCGTTCCGTGGCAACCTGCTGGCAGTCTTTGTCTTCTCTTCCTGCTTCCCCCACTCCGATTCTCCGATTCTCCGATTCTCCGATTCTCAATTGCCTCCCCTCAACCACCCTGTTTTCAGCGGCATAGCGCAGGGGTAATGTGAGCGTAAATTCCGAGCCTGTCCCCGGAATGCTCTTGACTGAAACCGTTCCGCCGAGCAAGTTCGCATATTTTTTCGCGATGGCGAGTCCAAGTCCCGTGCCGCCGAATCTCCGGGACGTACTGCTGTCGGCCTGACGGAACTCGTCGAAGATGTGCGCGATATGTTCATCGGCTATGCCGATTCCGGTATCGGTCACAGTTATTAGAATCCGCCCGTCGCTACGGCTACTCGTCACCTCAACTTTCCCGTCTTCAGTGAACTTCACGGCATTTCCAATAATGTTCTGTAAAATATGGCGGCATTTATGTGCGTCGCTGGAAATGAACAGGTCAGGATCGGTCTCGATTTGGAGGAGTTCTATATTTTTTTGTTTTGCCTGCGGCTGAATCATGCTCACAAGTTCGGAAATCAGGCTGTCGGGATTGAACTCAGTGATTTCAATTTCCTCGCGTCCGGCTTCGATGCGTGAAATGTCGAGGATGTCATTTATTAGCGAGAGCAGATGCTTGCCGTTGCGTTCAATCACTTCCAGATAGCTGTGCTCCTCCTCCGGAATCTGTTTTGCAAGACGGCGGGTGAGCACGCCGGAAAGCGCAATAACGGAATTCAGCGGGGTCCGCAGTTCATGGCTCATGTTAGCCAGAAAATTGCCTTTTAGCCGGTTCGCTTCACCTAACTGGTTTTTCTGCATTTCCAGTTCGGCGTTCTGTTCGGTCAGTTCCGCCGACTGTGACGCCAATTCCACTTTCTGCGCTTCAAGTTCGCGGTTCTGAACCTCGAGTTTTCCTAATATTTCCTTAATCTTGTGGTACGCCATTATCCCTTCCACACGGGCACAGAGGGTGACAAGTATCCTGTCAATCAAATGAACGGACTGGTTGCTGTACGCATTGACACTCGCCAGCGAAATAATGGCGACAACTGCGTTATCGGCAAGAATGGGTATGGTAATGATTTCGCGCGGGATGAACTTGCCGCTCACCGTGTGAAAGACAAACCGCGTATCCTGTGGAATATTTTTAATCCACTGAACCTTGCGTGATGAAATGGCTGAACCGAACTCCCCTTCAAAACTGACAGCGGAAAAAGACTGCCTGGCATTGTCGTCCACTCCAGTGGATTGAAAGTGATCAAAAGTCTTCCTGTCGTCACTCAACATGTAAATCGCCGCCATCTGCGAGCCGGTATGCGTGGCAAGCGCATCCAGCGTGGCCCGGAAGAATTTATTCGCGTCGTATTCGCTCAGCATCAGCGCCGCGAGATCCGCAACTTTTCCGTCCAGATCGTTTTTCTTCTGAATGCCGTCCGCCATCATATTGAATGAATCCGACAGAACACCAAATTCATTATGCAAATCGTATGAACTCCGTGCATCCATATCGCCTTCATGGAAACGCCGGGCGACGGCGGTCAGTTCATTCAACGGCTTGCGCATGTTCCGCGAAACGACGTAAATAATGATGGCCGAAAACAATAAAATGGCGGCGACCAGTAGAATCAACTGCCTGTTCAAAGAATCTTTTAATTCCGTGGAATATGCATAGAGGGAATCCCCCTTTTTCCGGGCGAAATCATCAACTTTCCGGAGTGCCGCAAGCAGAACCTCCGCCTGAGCTCCCCCTACGCCGGAAGCTTTTGTGCGGTTGATGGCTTCCTGTGTTTTTCCAGCCCGAAGAAGACGGATCGTTTCCTCCCGTGTGGAGTTCCAGGTGACAAACGCCTGTTTCAACAAGTCAATATCGATACGCGGCCCCAAATATCTGCTGTAAAGAATGTCAATCTGGTCAAATGCATTTGCCTTCCAGTTTTCAATCTGATCCAAGTCAAGGGCAATTTCTTTTTCATCGGCGGCGAGCAACAGGTCTTTCATATCACGGTGGATGGCATATATGTCATTACCTAAATGGCCGATGGCGCGGCGCACCTGTAGCGGGTGCTCGTACATATCTTCCAATTGCTGATGGATTTCGTCCATATGGATGTATGAGGCCACTCCCAGTAAAATGACAAACAGGAGTATGACGGCAAATCCGACCTTGAGCTGTAAACTGATTCTCATGTTCTTAATATTCATAATGATTTCCTTTTCTTAGCGGACCTCCAGCAACCTGCCGGCAGTCTTTGTCTTCTCTTTCATCCTCTGCGAATTGCGAAATTCGCATGTGGAGTGCGCAGGCTAGACTGCGCTTTGCTTTTGCGGCGGAAGTCGCATCTTCTTCTTATTGCGCGCTGCTTAATTAAAAGCGCAGTCAAGCCCTGGTCGCCTTCGGCTCCGCCCAAGGAGGGTAAACCTGCGCACTCCATATTTAAGGCAAAACACAGGAAAAACCTGCGCCCCGCGATAAACTCGGGGCATGCACTCCATATAAGAACATGACTTACGACAAACATCAAACGGTAAAACAAACTTCCAAGGTATTCGTTTCCTGTTTCTCCATTGAAACTTGATGTTGGAGTTCACAGCTTTAGTGTGTCTAAAGAACAGCCTAAAGGCTGGACTCCAAAATTTGGAGTTCATCACGTGACCACGTTGACACGTGGAACGTGACTCACGTGGCACTTTAGTGTGTGCCTTTAACAGTTTCTTATTGATAAAACTGCGGCCACCACAGTAGGCCGCTACTTTCTAAATTCCCTCTTCTGCGATTCACATATGGAGTGCGCAGGCTTGACTGCGCTTTGCTTTAGCGACGACTTGTCACGCCATAGCTTCTTAGCGACGGCGGAAGTCGCATCTTCTTCTTATCGCGCTCCGCTTAGTTTAAAAGCGCAGTCAAGCCTGCGCACTCCACATAAAAACCACAAACATTAAAACAAACTTCCCAAGTAATTCGTAATTCGTAATTCGTAAATTTTAATTTTTAAATATTCCCGACTGCGGAAACACCTCGCGGTAACCGTAATTCATCAGAATATCCCTTTCCGCTTCACCGACCACTAAAAATCCTCCGGCTACAAGGGCGTTGCTTACTTTTTCCAGTATTGTTTTCCGGTACTCGTTTTTATAATAGAAAAGGAGGTTTGCGCATATCACCAGATCAAAGTCGCCGAAGATGCTTCCAGGCGGAGAGCTCAAATTCTCGCTGAACAAATCGAATACCGAAAAGTCAATATTCTCCTTCAGCTCCGGTTTTGCCGTATAAGTTTCGCCATGCCTGATGAACCATTGGTTGACACGCTTCAAAGTCAGACCGCCCATGGAGGCTACGGGATATTGCCCCTTCCGCGCCTCCCCTATCCGGGATTCGTCCTGGTCGGTGGCGAAGATGCGGTAGTTGAATTTTTCACTGTCTCCGTTTTTAAGTTCTTCCAGGAGGATTGCCAGACTGTAAGCTTCCTGTCCCCCGGCGCAAGCCGCCGACCATATCCGCAATTCTTTGCGTCCGCGTCTTATCGGACCGCCAGCAACCTGCTGGCAGTCTTCATCTTTTCTTCCTGCTACGCGCCAGCCGATGCCACCAAGTTGGTGGCGTTCCGTGGCAACCTGCTGGCAGTCTTTGTCTTCTCTTCCTGCCTCACGCGGGGCGATGCCGCCAAGTTGGCGGCATTCCGTAAACTTCCCGAACTTTCGCACTTTAGAACTTTCGCACTTTAGAACTTCCCTACTCCTTCCCATCCCCGGCAACACGATGCGTTCCAATACGGCGAATGTAAGGGGGTTGCGGCAAAACTCACTGTAATTGATGCTAAGCGAATCCAATAAAATCTTTTCTTCCTTTTTATTTTGCTCCACGAAGGAGCAATACTCTTCGAGCGAGTGGCAATGTGTTTCCCCTATTCGCTTCCGAATAGATTTATCTAGGAAAGATTCGTCATATTTTGAAACATCAATCCCGTGTAACCGCATAAAATCAACTCCTTTTCCCTAGGGTGTTGCCCTAGGCTTTGGAATTGCACCCCTAAGGGTGCGTCGTATTTCCCATCTTCTTTTTTCCCGTCTTCACCCTGAAGGGGCGTCATTCCTAAACCCGGCCCAACGGGCCGGGATTTCGTAATTTCTAATTCGTAATTCGTAATTCGTAATCACTTCCCCTATTGCTTCCTCATTCACGAATGAAAAGTAATCCGTCACATTGGATAAATCAATGAATAAGGCGCAGATTATCTTTCCTTGGACATTCGTAATCCCTCTTTATGGCACAGAGTTACAAAGGCACATAGGCACAAAGCAGAGGAGGTGTGAGCAAAATCGGCATGACCAACACCCATTTTCACTTCTTTGTTTCATTCTTTGTTATCTTTTTCCACTTTGTGCCTCTGTGCCTCTGTGCCTCTGTGCCTTTGTAACTTTATCCCGCCTGCACGGCATAAACTGAGCCATTACGGACATTCTGCGAACATCGCAGGATAATTTCGGTCATCTGATTGAAAGTCAGGGTATGGATGGTATAATTAACGCTCGATTGGAACGGAATTTAGCCGGACAGAAACAGAAGAAAAACTGAATATCCAATATTCAATTATTTTCATATTTTCTGCGCTTACCCGCTAAAACTTAAAACTTAAAACTTGTAAATGTGAAATAAAACAAATGGATCCTCTATACGATATCAAACTTGAAAGCGGTGCGACTTACGTTGCCGCCGCGCCCGCCACCATGAACCTGAAAGCGAAGGACTGGGTTGTCATCCGCAAGGATAAAGTCCTCGACTACGGACAGATTATCACATGTCTCGGAGACAAGGTGAAGGTTCTGGAAAAAGACAAGGAAACACTGCCGCACGTCGACCGCAAGGCGACCGTCAACGACCAAGGCAAGGCCAACGAGAACCTGATGAGGAGCAAATCTGCGCTAAGGACGGCTCATCAGTATATAAATAACCTGAAACTCCCCATGAAACTCCTGAACGCGCACTATTCGTTCGACATGAAGCTCGTCACCTTTCAATTCACGTCCGACGGCCGGGTTGATTTCAGGGAACTGGTGAAACAGCTTTCACAGGGGCTCAACACAAGGATCGAGCTGAGGCAGATCGGGGTCAGGGACGAAACCGCGCTGATCGGCGGGCTCGGAGTATGCGGACAGACATTGTGCTGCTGCAGGTTCCTCAGGAGTTTCGCGTCCATAAATGTGCGCATGGCGAAAGAACAGGATCTCTCCCTCAACCCGAACAACATCTCCGGAATATGCGGCAGATTGAAATGCTGTCTTAAATATGAACACGAAGGATATCTCGAGCTTGACAAAGACATGCCACGCAGAGGCGCCGTGTGCGAATGCGGAGAAGGTCGGGGCCGGGTTGTAGACAGGAACCTCCTCACACAAAAAGTCACACTGCACCTTGAGGAATCCGGAAAAAATGTCACATGCGTGAAAGAGGAGGTCCGGGTTGTCTATCTTGACAAATTCAAGATGCCGGTGGAACAGGGCGATGTCTTTGACGGTATTGACGATGAACAGAAACGGATTCTCAAGCAGTTGAATGATGAGTAGAAAGTAGAAGGTAAAGTTCTAAAGTTCTAAAGTTCTAGAGTGCTAAAGTTCTAGAGTTCTAGACTTCTAAAGTTCTAAAGTTCTAAAGTTCTAAAGTTCTAAAGTTCTAGAGTGCTAGAGTTTGGGAGTGGAGGAATTACGAATCAGGAATTAGGAATTACGAATTAGAAATCAGGAGACGAATACCTGGGACGTTTGCTTTATTGTTTTGCCGTAAGGCATGTTATTATATGAAGTGCCTGCCCCGAGTTTATCGCGGGGCGCAGTTTTTTTTTAAGCCAAGCAGACGCTTGGCGTTCCCGGGAACGCCGACCGTCTGGTCGGCTATATGCAATTCCAGTGCGGAAAGAATTCCCTCTAGCTGTAATTTTTCAAAAGGAACCCATGGCTCAAACCCTGAAATACAGATTTGCCGGAATACTGTGCGTTCTTTCCGCGGTCGTGATATTCCTGCTGCCTCTGAAATTCGGAGGCATAGTGGGAATACCCGAAATCCCGTTTTTCCCTGACAGCACCATTACTTGGATAATATTTTCATGGCCGACAATACTGTTCCCTGTTTTCTCGTCCGTCCTGCTGGTGCTGGTCATGCTGATAGCAGAGAAGACCGTCCTGAATTTCAGGTTCACCCTCGCCCTGATATGGACAGCTCTGGCATTTGTATCGCTGATCGGCTATATGAACGCCAGCACGAAAGATTTTCCGATTCAGTACATTTCACATTTTTTCGGACTTGCCACCTTCTGCATTTCGGTTTATTATCTGGTGGAAACCAGACCAGACATGAGAAAGCTGCTGATCAACGCTGTTGTTGCCGCCGCCATAGTATCCGCCTTCATGGGACTGCAACAGCTTCTGTGGGGGTTCAAGGAAACGATTGATTTCATTCATCAGCAGGAACTCAAGTCAGGAGTTCAGATTTCAGGCCAACTCCACGGCAAGATCCTGCAGACGCGTGTTTTTTCACCGTTCACCCTGTGCAACAGCCTGGCCGCACACCTCATCCTGGTTCTTCCCGTCTCGCTGGTCCTGATATGGAAATACAAGGCGACACTCAAAATGGCGATAGTCATGGCCGCGACAATCGGATATTTTTTCACTTTTGAATACTTCAGCCCTCCCGCACTCATGGGAGTATCGCTGGCCTATTCGTTCATTGTCACTGTCACGCTTTTCAAGTTTCCTGAAAAATTCCGGACCGTAATATCACTGGCTGCTGTTATTTTCTACACCGCGCTCATGCTTTCAATACTTTATTTCACCGGAAGCAGGGCCGCAGTACTCGCGCTGGGCATGGGGATCGCGGCCTCAATCGCCATTTTCCCATTCTCCAAAAAAATCCGCATAACATCCGTACTCCTAGTCGTCCTGCTGACTGCCACAGGCCTTTACCTTGTCAACGCGGGACGGCATCTCGACTCGATGTCGGTGAGGCTCGACTACTTTTCGGTGGCGGCAAGGATATTCTCCGACAACATCCTCTGCGGAACCGGCTGGGGCGACTTTTTCCACCAGTACACGGCACTGAAAACATTCCGTGGCAGTGAAGCACCTCATTCAGCCCACAACTTCATCCTCGACTTCGCCTCGCAGACCGGCATTGCGGGCCTGCTCGTTTCACTTATGGCGCTGGCATTTCCAATTTATCTCGTCCTGAAAAAAATCCGCAAATCCGGACACTATTCCGAACACGCGGAAAATTTCGCAATAATACTCGGATGGCTCGCCTGGGGGTTCCATTCCATGGCCGACATAAACATGCAGATCCCCGGCACTGTCGCCACGGCCCTGGTCATGATCACCCTCCTTAAAATTCCTGACGACTCACCTGTCCGGACACTCGGGAATAAATGGGATGTCGCCTGGTGCCTGCTTGTCTGTTTCATCATTGCATTCACCTTCCGGATCAGCTGCAACAGAATGAACGGCGAATACTTCCTAAGCCAGGAAATAAAATTATGCGAGCCAAATTATGCGGCTTCCGAAAAAAAAGCGCCCACCCGCGACCAAGTGGAACTTGCAGTCAAAAATGCCGTCGACGCCCTACCCTATTCACCCTTCCCGTGGGCATCGGCCGGAATATATTTCCAGGCGACCCGGAACTGGGCGGCATCCGAAATTTATTTTCAGAAAGCCTCGGAACTCTCCCCCGAACGAGCAAGCTTTTATCACCGCATCTTCATCTCGCAGATGATGCTCGGGAAAAAAAATGAGGCCCTTAAGAACATAGAAGAGGCGAAAAAGCTATTCCCGAATTCCGAGGAATACCAGAGTTCATACGAGAAACTGAAGAGTCAGATGGAGGGGAAGTTCTAAAGTTCTAAAGTTCTAAAGTTCTAGAGTTCTAGAGTTCTAGAGTTCTAAAGTTCTAGAGTTCTGAAGTTCTAGAGTTCTGAAGTTCTAAAGTTTGGGAGGAATTACGAATTAGAAATTAGGAATTAGGAATTACGAATAAGAAGACGAAGACTTGAAAAGTTTATTTTACTGTTGTGCTGTGAGGCATATTCTTATGCGAATTTCGCAATTCGCAGAAGATGAAAAAAACAACTCGGGCATTCAATCATGGAACTCCGCCAACTTGGTGACATAAAAAAAAGCATGCCGGCAAGTTGCCGGCGATCCGATAAATGAATCATACCCGCAAAACATATTTCATCGTGATTTCAGTGGTGCTCTCGCTGATAGTGCATGCCATTATCTTCGCCGTCTCCGGAGACATAAGTTTCAGGTCAATATTCCTGCAGGAACTGAAGCCCAGCCGCTACCTGAAAATGGGGAGTGTCAGCCTAAATAGCCCGGAAACCGAAAACCAGGCGGTCGGAAGGAAGGCGCAACTCATCCGTTCAGACGAAACCATCAACAAGAATTCATCTCAGAATTTCCAGGGACCGAAAATCAGATATGAGGATCTCCGCAACAGTCCAGTGAAACCTCCTCCGCCCGATTCCTTCAAAATCCCCAAAGCCCCTTCGGTCAGCACCCTACAGAAAATAATCGAAGCGGACGGCGACAAACTTGTCAAAGAACGGCTCCGGGTCAACCGGCTCATCGTCCCGAAAATCGCGCGGTCTGATTCGCCGTCACTCTCCGGAGACGGAGGCTCAGCCGGCGGCCCGATCGAACTTAAACTCAGAATCCCGTTTCCCCTGAGATCATCTCCCGACCTGCCTCCAGCCACGGTCGCCCGACTGCTTCCGGAAGAAGATCTGTCCATGATTGACAGCCTCATGGATGTAAGGCTTTTCAAATTCACAGAACCTGACGGCAACGGTTTCTTCCAGATAGACATCACGCCCAGGAAAAAAGTCTCCGCCCTGAAACCGTTCACGAAAGACGTTGTATTCTGCATTGACAGTTCCGGCAGCATATCAAAGGAGAAACTTGACGAGTTCCGGGACGGCGTGCTGAAATCAATCAGGAAGATGAACCCGGACGACAGGATGGAGATAATCTCGTTCAAGCACAAGGCGTTCCCTCTTTTCGGCGGACTGCGGAATCCCACTGCCGAGAACATCAAACTTGCCGACGAGTTCCTGTCAAAACTGAAGCGTTCCGGCTCCACAAACATCTATTCCGCAGTTGAACCGTTTGTAAATGAAAAATTCAAGACCCCCGACCGGCCGCTCCTCATCTTTCTGGCATCCGACGGAAACGTGAACACCGGCGAGGTTTTTGACAGCCGTACGCTTGTGAATGAAATATCCAACAGAAACCATGACAACGCGAGCATATTCACCTTCGGCTCCGGCAGGGATAAAAATTCATTTCTGCTCGACCTCCTGGCCTACCGGAACCGTGGCAGAAGCTTTTCCGCACAGGAATCCGAAAACAGCGGGATCGCCCTTGAAAATTTCATAGGGGATGTCTCAGGCATCGCAGTGATGGACTTGGATTATCAGGTATCCGGCAATCTCTCCGAGCTCACTTTTCCCAAGAAACTCCCGCATCTCTACGCAAACCACACACTGTCGGTTTACGGGAAATTCACTCCGGAAACCGAGGAGCTGGGACTCCGGATAACAGGAATAGACAGCCTGGGAGTAAAGCAGGAACTGGTTTTTGCGGGAAACCTCGACGACGCATTTGAAGCCGATGAACAGCTTCCGAAAAAATGGGCGCTCCAGTACATTTACAACCTTTACAGCAGACTTACCGCGAATTACGACGAAGTCCTTAAAATGGAAATATACAGGACCGCTTCAAAATACGGCGTGGACGTACCCTATATCGACAAGTATCTGAAATAAATAGACCGGGGGTCTATTTATGCTGACACCCGATAAATCCCCTATCGACACATCCGCCTTTTCAAAAGTCAAAACTGGGCTATATTTATAAAACTCAGATAATAAAACAAAGGTTTTTTACTTATGGGTTCAGAACTTCTTCCTCCGGACAACGATTTAAAAATGCTTCTCGGCGCCAGACATGCGAGCCCGCATTCGGTGTTGGGCATGCACTTCGACGACAAGCTTTCATGCATAGTTGTAAGATGTTTCGACCCGAAAGCGCTCGAAGTCTACGCCATCACCGATAAGGGTGACAGGATAAAAATGGAGAAGATCGATGACGGAGGGGTGTTCGCACTCAAGTTCACGGGGCATGCGAAACATTTCCGATACGAACTGGAAAAACATTTTGACAACGGGACAACCTTCACCTCGTCCGACCCCTACTGCTTCCTGCCCGGAATAGGCGAAATGGATCAGCATCTTTTCAATCAGGGCGAACATCACAGGGTATATGAGTTCATGGGTGCGCACCGGCGCGATTTCGGAGGAGTCGTCGGCGTCCTCTTCACCGTATGGGCGCCAAGCGCGGAACGAGTCTCCGTGGTGGGCGATTTCAACCAGTGGGACGGCCGACGCCATCAGATGCGCATAATAGGTTCTTCAGGGATATGGGAGCTTTTCATCCCGTCCCTCGCAGAGGGCGAAATCTACAAATTTGAAATTCTGGCGAAAACCGGGGACATCTTCCTGAAGCTCGACCCTTACGCCTACTGCACGGAACTGCGCCCGAACACCGCCGCAAAAGTCCCGTCTTCAACTCCCCTGAAATGGACCGACAGCGCATGGATGGAAGCAAGAAAAACCAAGAACTGGCTCGAATCGCCGATGAACATGTACGAAGTCCATCTGGGTTCATGGCGCGGGCCCGGACTCAGGGAATTGAATCCGGCGGACGAAAATGATTTCCACAACTACCGCGACATCGCACACACCCTTGCGGACTATGTCCTTGAAATGGGTTACACGCACATCGAACTCATGCCGGTGGCGGAACATCCGTACGACCAGTCGTGGGGATATCAGGTTACCGGATACTATTCCCCGACCGCGCGTTTCGGCACGCCGGAGGATTTTGCGTATTTCATTGACCACATGCACTCGAAAAATATCGGGGTGATTGTCGACTGGGTTCCGGCGCATTTCCCTAAGGACGCATTCTCGCTGGCGCGCTTTGACGGCTCCGCCCTCTACGAACACCTCGACCCACGCCAAGGCGAACACCGCGACTGGGGTACGCTCATCTTCAATTTCGGACGTTGCGAAGTCCGCAATTTCCTCATCGGAAACGCGCTCTACTGGTTTGAAAAATACCACATTGACGGTCTGCGCGTAGATGCCGTGGCATCAATGCTCTATCTGGACTATTCCAAAAACGACGGGAACTGGATACCGAACAAATTTGGCGGAAATGAAAACATCGACGCCATAAGCTTCCTCAGAAGACTGAACGAACTGACCCACGAGCTTCATCCCGGCACTCTCATGATCGCGGAAGAGTCCACCGCATGGACCGGAGTCTCACGTCCGGCATACCTGGGCGGACTCGGCTTCACCTGCAAATGGAACATGGGCTGGATGCACGACACACTGGATTACTTCAGCAAGGATCCGATGTTCAGGAGCTATCATCACGACAAGCTGACTTTCTCGATATGGTACGCATTCAGTGAAAACTTCATACTGCCGTTCAGCCACGACGAAGTCGTCCACGGAAAAAAATCCCTGCTGGACAAAATGTCAGGGGACTACTGGCAGAAATTCGCAAACCTGCGCCTCCTCATGGCTTACATGATCACGCATCCCGGCAAAAAACTCCTTTTCATGGGATGCGAGTTCGGCCAGTGGAACGAATGGGACTGCAAGAACACGCTTGACTGGGGCCTCCTGAAATACCCGGTCCACAACGGACTCAGGACTTCAATGAAAGACCTCAACAGAATATACATTGAAAGACCGGCCCTGTGGGAGACCGATTTTCAGCCCAAAGGCTTTGAATGGGTGGACATCAATGACATTCTCCAGTCCGTCATTTCATATCTGAGATGGGACAAGAAGCGCAACGAGCCCGTCCTGGTCATCCTGAACTGCACGCCTGTAGTGAGAAACAACTACAGGGTCGGTGTTCCCGTCGGCGGAACCTGGTACGAAATATATAACTCCGATGCGGAAAACTACGGCGGCTCCGGAGTAGGAAACAAGGGTCGGGCTGACGCTGAAGAAAAGGAGAGCCATGGCAGACCGCATACCCTCTCCCTGACACTGCCCCCGCTCGGCGCCCTCATCCTGAGCCCCAGGAAGTAAATAAAACTAGACGGTCAAAGGCCGCAACTCTTTAATGTGGTACAGGCGTCTCGCCTGTTCTTATTTCTTTCTTCTTGAAGAACAGGCGAGACGCCTGTACCACACTCTTTTAATCAAGAATGCCTGCGTTCCAACTTTGAAATTCCTTAACGGTAAATTAGGCGGCCAAGAGCCGCAACTCTTAAGTAACACAGGCTTCAGCCTGTAGTTGAATTAATCTGAAACACAGGAAAAGTGGTGAAAAAAGTTCCCGACGCCTTCGGGCCGGGATCTTCGACTTTGTGTCCCCGTGCCTCTGTGAGAGAATAATGAATTTATAATTTTAACCATCCCGGTGCTGGCAACCTCGCTTCGACCAACGACCAACGACTATCTAAAACCACTTCTCACTATTCTTCAGCGTCGGGCTGGCAAGGTCTCGTTTCGAGAGGATCGGCTCGCCGTCCAGAGGCCAATCGATGCCGATTTCAGGATCGTTCCAGATGATTCCGCGTTCATCTTTCGGCGAATAGAAATCAGTGCATTTATACATGAGGTCGGCCGTGTCGCTGATGACACAGAATCCGTGCGCGAAACCTTTAGGTATGAAGAACTGGCGTTTGTTTTCAACGGACAGACGGTGTCCCTCCCACCGCCCGAAAGTCGGCGAATCCCGTCGGATGTCAACAGCCACATCGAATATTTCCCCCGACACAACCCTGACAAGCTTGTCCTGTCCCGGATTGATCTGGCAATGAAGCCCCCTCACCGTATTTTTGACCGAACGCGACCAGTTATCCTGCACGAAATCAAGATTGATTCCGGCCTCCCTGAATTCGCGCCTGTTGTATGTCTCAAGAAAGAATCCGCGCGAATCCGGAAAAACATCCGCCTCGATAATAAAAGTGCCTGAAAGTCCGCCCCCGATAAATTTCATATTGATTTTCCCCTGCTATAATTTCCTGATACATTATATCCTGACCGCGAATATCCAAAATGACTTTGCCTCTCTTACATAAAATTATATTCCGGCATGTTTCATATTGATTTTTTTTAAATGACGGAATATAATGCGAACCGTTGTATAACGTTTCCAAGTCATGATGGGAACCTCTAAAAATTGGCATATGGCGCGAGACAGGAGATTATGGATAGGCAGCTAGGAGGAAAATTGCGAGCATACCCGAAGCGGTATGTAAGCAGTTTTACGACGACGCTGAAATCCATAAGAATCTGTCTCCCTTTGGGTTGCGGATCTTTTTGGCTCAAGAAAGAATATTCCTCTCTCGGCGTATCCACCGATACGCCTCCGTTCAGAAATTCTTTTTGAGCTTTCAAAAATCTTCCGTCCGCCTAGGCGGACCACATGCGAATTTTTATAGGTTCCCTGAAGATTTCAAATCAGAGGAGGAGGGATTTATGAAAAGTAAAATCATCGGGGCGATTGTCACGATCGCCATGTTTTGCTGCGGCGCATTGTCCGGAGCGGAAAAGACGATAGGCGTTTCCGTGTTGACAATGAACAACCCGTTCTTCAAGGAGATTGCCGACAGCATTGCCGCGGAGGCCGCAAAAAGCGGATTCAAGGTGATCGTTGTCAGTGGCGACTTCGATGTGGCGAAACAGCAGAATCAGATAAAGGATTTCATAGTCAGAAAAGTCAGCGCCATCATACTCTGTCCCTGTGATTCAAAGGCGATAGGGCCTGCAATAAGGGAGGCGAATGCGGCAGGAATACCGGTTTTCACTGCTGATATCGCATGTCTCGATAAAAAGGCTGAAGTGGTTTCCCACATTGCCACGGACAACTTTCTCGGCGGAAAAATGGCGGCGGAAGCGGTGGTGGAGGCGACCGGAGGCAGGGGGAAAGCGGCCATTCTGGATTATCCGGAAGTTGAATCCGTCATACTCAGAACCAGGGGATTCGAGGAGAGGCTCGCCGAGATGAAGAAGGCGAATCCGGAAATCACCCTTGAAGTGGTGGCAAAGCTCCCCGGCGGCGGAGACAAGGCGAAAAGCCTCAAGGCCGCACAGGATCTGCTCCAGTCCCATCCGGATTTGAACGCGATATTCGCGATAAACGACCCGTCCGCCCTCGGAGCGATCGCCGCCCTTGATTCGGCAGGCAAGACCGGAAAGGTAATCGTTGTCGGATTTGACGGACAGCCCGAGGGGAAAAAAGCGATAAGGGACGGAAAAATATATGCGGACCCGATCCAGTTCCCGGACAGGATCGGCTCAGAGACCATAAAGGCCGTAATGAAATACATGGAAGGCAAGGATGTGAAAAAAGAGATTTTAATTCCGACGGCGCTGTACAGGAAGGCCGATGCCGACAAGGATTCATCCCTGAAATAATTAGGTTTGGGGTATTTTATGGGTGCAGAAAAACTGCTTCTTGAAATGACCGGAATAAGCAAGTCATATCCCGGCGTAATGGCGTTGAAAAATGCCGGCATTGAACTCCGGCACGGCGAAGTGCTCGCCCTCGTCGGTGAAAACGGGGCCGGAAAAAGCACACTGATGAAAATTCTCGGAGGGGCATGTCCTTCCGATTCAGGCACCATAATGATCGACGGGGGGGAGGTTTCAATCAGGTCTCCGTCCGATTCCAGAAATGCCGGAGTCGCCGTAATCTATCAGGAATTCAACTTAGTTTCATCCTTAAACTCACATGAGAATATTTTTCTTGGCAAAGAGAAGACTTTCTTCGGAATGCTTGACAGGAAAGGGGAGATTGCTGAAACCCTCGGGCTTTTTAAAAGGATAGGCGTCAGAATGGATCCCGAAGAGCCCTGCGGCAAACTGAGCGTGGCGCAGCAGCAGTGCGTTGAAATAGCAAAGGCCCTTTCAAGCTCTGCAAAAATAATAGTCATGGACGAGCCCAGCGCGACTCTGACTCCGAATGAAGTTGAAAAACTTTTCCTGATAATACGCGGACTCCAGGCAAAGGGCATCGGGGTAATATACATAAGCCACAGGCTTGACGAGGTGTTTGAAATCGCCGACAGGGTGGTCGTCATGCGCGACGGAGAGAATGTCGGGCTCAGGGACATTTCCAAAATCGACCGGAAAACCATGATCGAGATGATGGTGGGCAGGCGGCTTGACCATGAGTTTCCGGCGAGGAATTCCAAAATCGGGAACGAACGCATCCGTGTCGAACATCTTTCCCGGGAAGGCGCCGTACACGATGTTTCATTCTCCATAGGGTCGGGTGAAATTGTCGCACTGACCGGACTTGTAGGTTCGGGACGTTCGGAGACGGTGAGACTGCTTTTCGGCGCGGATCGGGCCGACTCAGGGGAAATATTCCTTGACGGCGGAAAAATCCGCATATCCTGCCCGGGGGATGCGATAAGGCATAAGATCGGCTTGTTGACGGAGGACAGGAAAAACCAGGGACTGGTTATGGGACAGTCGGTCCTGCATAATTTCTCTCTTCCAAATCTCGACAGATTTTCAAGATTTTCATTTGTCAGTTCCCCAAAGGAGTCGAAGGCGTTTTCAAAGTATGTTGATTCCATGCGGATAAAGATTCCACATCATGAACAACCTGCGAAAAACCTCTCCGGCGGCAACCAGCAGAAGGTGGTTTTGGCGAAATGGCTTGAACGCAACTGCGATGTCCTGATATTCGACGAGCCGACACGCGGGATTGATGTCGGCGCAAAATACGAGATATACCTTCTCATGAACGAACTTGCATCCGCCGGGAAGGCGATAATGATGATCAGTTCGGAGATGCCTGAGGTTCTGGGAATGGCCGACCGCATCCTTGTCATGCATGACGGCAGGATCACCGGGGAAATAGGCGATGTCGCTTCGGCAACCCAGGAACAGCTGATGACTCTTGCAGTAGCATAGGGGAAAAGGATATTGATGAAAACGGGTTTCTCAAAATGGTTCTCCAGTACAATGACGGACTACGGCATGATAGTCGCACTGTTCATCCTCTGCGCATATTTCAGCTGGAAGACTGTCGAGACCCAGTATCCGGCGGGAAAGACTGCCGCCGACCAGGTATGTTCAAAAGTCATGAAGAAGCTGGGCGCCGACGCCAAACTGATAATTGTCTCCGGAAAAGGCAATGCCGACATTGAGTTCTCCAGCGCCCTGGAAAATGATTTGCTGTCAAACGGCGTAACTCCGGTGGACATTGTGCAGGGCCAGCCTGCAGACCTAAGGAGGGCCATTGAAAAAGCGTCTGCCTCCGGAACGGTTGTAAATGCAATCGCATGTACAAATTCAGTCGGAGCCTGGCAGTTCATTGAAAACCTTGACCGGAGTTTTCCGTCCATCGGTAAAATCGAGGTTTTTATTCCGGAGACATATAGATGGCCGGATTTCCTGAAACCGGACAACATGCTAAATATCGCGAATCAGATTGTAGTGATCGCAATCATCGCCATCGGCATGACGATGGTCATCATAACCGGCGGGATCGATCTTTCCGTAGGAAGCCTGATCGCACTTTCAGCGGTGACTGCGACTTATTCGATATGCAGGTTCGGGGGAGCCGAAAATGCGACCGCGTCCTCCATGATATTATCCTCAATACTGGGGATCGGCGTATGCGCGCTGATAGGATTCTGTTCCGGCCTGCTCGTTGCAAAATTGAACATCCCTTCGTTCATCGTGACCCTGTCAACGATGCTTGTCGGCAGCGGGATCGCCTATATTGTCGCCCGGGGCCAGTCCATATACCAGGTTCCGGAATCATTCATATGGCTCGGACGTGGAACCGTATTCGGATGCGTTCCGGTTTCTGTGATACTCATGATAATACTCTACTTTGCCGCACATGTGATGATGAGCCGGACGGTTCTCGGGCGATACATATATGCGGTCGGAGGGAATAAGGAATCCGCGCGCCTATCCGGCGTATCTGTCGACAAAGTCATAATATTCGTTTATTCAATATGCGCCGCACTGGCGGGGCTTGGCGGGATAATCACAGCATCCCAACTAAAGAGCGGTTCGCCGAACTACGGGCAGATGTATGAGCTTTACGTGATCGCGGCGGTTGTAGTCGGGGGGACAAGTCTTCTGGGAGGCGCTGGGAAAATATTCGGAACGCTGATAGGCGCCTTCATCATGGCGGTAATTCAGAACGGGATGAATCTCACAGGCGTTGAAAGCTATACTCAGAAAGTGATTCTGGGACTGGTTATTCTCGGTGCAGTCATGCTCGACATGATGAAGAAAAGCGGAAAATTCACAGGAATAATCAAAACAGTTTTTAATTTCACTGTTTTTCATTGAACCATGCTTTTATTCCAAAGTTGACGGTGTTATACTATCTGCGGGTAATTGAAGTTTTGATTTTAATCATTAAAAGAAATCGGTAGTTTTCGGCAATGATAATCTTATTTATCACAGTATTGTTTTTCCGCTTTTTAGAAGAAATGCAGAAATGCATTCTTTTCTCAGGGCTTTGTTCCATTTCCAGGGATATTTCAGACATGTGGGCGATCCGCGCTCCTGTCGCCATCCCTGTTGAATGTTACAGCTTTTTTGCACCTTGCCACATTTGTCAGGACACTCATCCCGTGCCGGGATCCGATTTCCGTAAAGGAAAAGGTTGTCGGCCATGGACTCGCTCTTTTTAGAACAAGGTGATATTTTCACCGCTGAAAAAGACGAAAAAGCGTCAAGCTCCCATCAAAACGAGCCTCTCGCCGCACGACTGCGTCCACTCAATTTCGATGAGTACACCGGACAGAAACACATACTCGCCGAAGGAAAACTCCTCCGCAGGGCGATTGATTCCGACAGTTTCACATCAATAATTCTGTCAGGTCCGCCAGGGGTCGGCAAAACCAGCCTCGCCGAACTTATAGCCCGTCTGTCCAATGCCGCCTTCATAAGGCTTTCAGGTGTGGCTTCTTCGGTGGCGGACATACGCAACGAAATCGCAGTAGCCATACACAGGAAGAAGAATGCCGGACGGAACACAATCCTCTTCATTGACGAAATACACAGGTTCAACCGGGCGCAGCAGGACGTCCTGCTTCCCGATATCGAAAACGGCAACATCCGATTTGTCGGGGCGACAACACAGAATCCGTTCTTCTATGTGAACGGCCCCCTGCTCTCTCGATCCCTCGTCTTCAAGCTGGAATCACTGTCAAAAGAGGATATCACCTCGCTCCTCCAGCGGGCCCTCACCGACAAACGCGGTTTCCCGGACATGAGAATAAAACTTCAGAAGGAGGCGCTTGCCTTTCTCGCCGGATCATGCGAAGGCGACGCAAGACGCGCCCTCAACGCACTTGAAATCGCCGTCAGGACAACCGCTCCCGACAAAAAAGGCGTAATAAACATAAGCGCCGAAACCGCCCACGAGTCCATACAGGAGAAACCTGTGGAATACGGCGATGACGGCCATTACGACACTGCAAGCGCTTTCATCAAGAGCATGAGGGGCAGCGACCCCGACGCCGCAGTCTACTGGCTGGCGAAAATGCTCCACGCCGGAGAGGATATCCGTTTCATCGCAAGGCGAATTGTCATATTCGCATCGGAAGATGTCGGCAACGCCGACCCGCGCGCAATATCTCTGGCTGTCAATGCGATGCAGGCCGTTGAAATGATCGGCATGCCGGAGGCGCGGATAATACTTGCGCAGGCTGTGACATACTGCGCCACCGCACCGAAAAGCAATGCCAGCTATCTCGCAGTCAACGCCGCGCTTGACGATGTGAAAAATGAACGTGTACAGGCAGTGCCGAAACACCTCCGCGACTCGCATTACAAGGGCGCAAAAACGATGGG
>CAMCYE010000044.1 GCA_945883805.1 Victivallis vadensis
GCTTGTGACCATTGAAAAAGTCCAAATAATAAAATACAGCAATTCCCCTTCCGCGTAATACCTCCGTCGTTTCCGGATAGCTTCTATATTTGCCGGTTAATCCAAAGTAACTCGGGGTATCACCCCGAGATAAAATCAGGTTCGTTTTCATTTTGAGTGGGTAAACACACAAAATATGAATATCCAATATCCAACACGGAATGTCCAATATCCAAGGAAATTATCGCGTTTTCCCCTTTTCCCCACGTCTATGCTTTTGAATAATATTGAGCTCAACTCATCATTTTTCCAAGATAGAATTAATTTTTTCTGACTGTTGAATGAGTTCGTCTTTTCTTCATTTCATCGGTTGGATATTTCCGTCGTGGCGGATTGGCTATTGGATATTCAGTCCCTGTAATCGGTCAGTCCGTTACGACAAGTATGACGGTTTCGATGAAACCGTCTCGAGGCGTTTTCATCGAAAACGCCATACTCCTGCGTGTCAACTGCAACAATAACTGATAATATCATCACTTGCCTGCAAAGGGCGGACTGACCCATTCCCCTTCCCTTCTGAAAAATCGATCAAATTCTCAAATCATGAATGTATTTGCCCAGAACCGGGCTATTCTTTACTCGAAAATTATTCTTTAATGCATTAGATTTTTTTATCGGGGACTGAGCGATGTTGAGGCAATTTTCCATATCTGACAGTAAAATTGTCGAGGGCACTGATGCTGACTGCCAGGTATATTATTATGTAAACCCCGATGAAATAGAAAAAAAATACCTTATTGATCAACTGAAAATTGACGAACACACCCTCATATCCGCTCTCGATCCCAACGAGCTCGCCCGAATAGAATTTGAACCTGAACATGTTGCGCTCATCTTCAAGAGGCCCAAGCGCTATAATGCAAAAGACAATTTCCTTTTTAAAATAGAGTCGGCCGGACTTTTCATTTTCAAGGACAAACTGATAGTCCTGCTGTCTGAAGACATTCATATTTTCGACGGCAGGCAGTTCAATAAGGTCAACGACATAAGGGAAGTGGTCTTAAAACTTGTCTATCTCTGGATAGTCCATTTTGTGGAGCATCTAAAGGTCATTAGCATGTGCAGTGACGACCTTGAAAAGGAAATCAACACTTCCATAAGCAATAATCAGCTGTTGAGCATGTTCAAATTGGAGAAAAGTCTGGTGTTTTATCTGGAGGCGATCAGCTCAAACGGGAAAATAATCCACAAGTTGAAGGTACATGCGGAAAAATTGAATCTGTCAATCGCAAACATAGAATTCCTCGACGATGTGTATATTGAGAACTCCCAGTGCTATGAAATGGCGCAGATTTACTCACAGGTTCTTTCCAGCCTCATGAATGCGAGGGCGTCAATGATAAGCAACAATCTGAACGTGATGATGAAAAATCTCAATGCGATAGTGATAGCCGTCGCAATCCCGAGTTTCATTGCAGGCGTCGGTGGAATGTCTGAATTCTCCGGAATGATAGGTTTCCAAAATTGGAAATTCGGGTATCTGATATTCATAGTAGTCATGCTTCTGATCGGATTTGCAACTTTCATCATCATCAAGAAATCCGAACAGAAATGGAAGGACTCATAATTTTTCCCTGCGGGAAAAATTAAAGGTTATTCATCCAGTACACCTGTCCCGTTTTTCATATAGAGGACAGATCTGATGGCCTTGTATTGCTCGTCTTTCAGTCCGGAGGCTTCGACGAACTTCCTGAGATATTCCTGTTCGATTTTGTGCAGGGCCGAGTCTCTCATAGCAGTTTCAATCATATTTGACAGGATGCACAGTTTTTGATTCTCCTTTAAAAACACGATATTCCTTAGGAACTCTTCATAATTGTGTGACTTGTAATAAACCAGTGCGGATTCAAGAACCGGCTTGTTATCCTTGAAGACTTCCACTATGCACCTGTCTTCGTCTGAGGAGATTTCTCGGTCACAGGATGAAATATACATCATGGCCACCGCCAGCATCTCGAAAGGAGTCAAGGTTGACGGAGTAGTTTTTACGGGTGATGGACTTGGAATCGCAACCTTTGCCGAAGATGCCGTCGGTTTTAGCCCCGTATCCTGAACAGTCGTTTGTGGCAATTCAGGTTTTATTGTCTTCAGGCTTTCCACAAGATTTTCAAGCTCCTTGTGTTCGGAACTTGAAAACTTGATTGAATAAGGCTCCCCGTTGATGTTCATATCCAGGAAAGTGTTGAATTTGTCCTGTCTTGTGTCGAGTTTGGATATTTCTTTCCCGAACACGCCGGACAGTTTTCTGAAATTATCCTCTCCTGACTTTCTTGAAAACGCCAAGAATTTTCCGGCACAGGAAATCAGATAGGCTTCTCCGGTCTCCCCCTCGATGCTTCCATACGCACGCGCCGCCAAGACAGGGATTTTATCAGAGACTGCGGCCAACTCGATTTTGACTTTTTCGGGAAGAAATGCAATGTTCATATTTTCTCCGTCAGTTGAAGAATCATATCCATATTATATCTTAACCAGATGGAATTGCAAAAGTCAGAAAAATCTTGGATGCGGGGAAGTGAAAACCTTTTCAGGAAAGGTTCTTCCCTTCCCCGCACCCCAACCCTTTCCAAACCTATTTGCGACTCCATCTGATTGCATCTGCAATCAGATGAAAGATAAAAGTTTTTATAAAAGGGAGGATAGGTATCGTTATGGCATCCGAGCCCGAAAAAAAATCACCTGTGAAAGTTGCGGAACCTGTTTCGCTTTCGCCTAAGCCTGTATTTCCAGAAATAAGGAAATCCGGACTCAACCTCCATCCCATGAGCGGATTGCTCATCCTTTTTCTGGATTACGCTTTTTTTGTCCAGGAAATAACAATCATTGCTATTCCCCTCACCTGTCTTCTCGCCTTCCTTCTGAGTTTTACAGGGGTTTTTCTTATTCAGAAATACATAGACAATGAAAGCACGGGCAGATCTGCTGCAAAAGCCTTTTTCGGAGGTGTCGTGACCGGTATGCCAACTCCTGTTTTCGGTACTATCTTCGGTTCTCTGATCCTTTTTGTTTCTGGGCTGTCCTTCCTGAAAAGGAAAAATCAGTGAGATTTGATTTTTTAAAGTCCCGATGTATTTGTAACGCCCTTTGTGCTTTTTTAACCTGATAACTATTAACGGGTAATACATCATATGAATCCAGTTTTTGTTTTTTCTGGCCAGGGTGCCCAGTCGGTCGGGATGGGAAAAGATTTGTTTGAAAACAGCCAAGCGGCGGCGTCAATATTCAAGGAGGCGGATTCAGTTCTCGGATGGTCTGTTTCCGAAGTCTGCTTCAACGGCCCCGAATCCAAGCTCACGGAAAGCAAAATCTGTCAGCCGGCCATTTACACAATGAGTGTGGCATGCCTTGCGGCTTTCACTGAGAAAAAACTTGAAATCAAAGCCCTTGCCTCCGCCGGATTGAGCCTTGGGGAATTCGCCGCTCTTTATTCCGCCGGAGTTTTCAGTTTTGCAGACGGTCTCCGTCTTGTTGCAAAGCGTGGCGAGCTCATGGACGAATGCTGCAGAAAAGCTAAAGGAGGAATGGCGACAATCCTTGGCGGAGATATTGAAGTAATAAGACAGGTCTGTGCGGAATGCGAGATAGACGTCGCCAATTTGAACTGTCCCGGACAGGTAGTGATAAGCGGGGCCGAGGAAAAAGTCACAAAAGCGGTTGCCGCCCTCAAGGAAAAAGGTTTCAAGAAAGTCATTCCCCTCAAGGTCGCCGGAGCCTATCATTCTAGAATGATGAAAGATGCAGGAGACGCTCTCATAGGGGTGCTTGATGGAATTCCGATGAGGGATCCGGTAATACCTGTTGCCCAGAATTATGTCGGGAGTTGCGTGAGCAGCATTTGCGAAATCCGCAACAATCTGGTAAGCCAGGTAGCCGGAAGCGTCAAGTGGGAGGATTGTGTGAAGTCAATACTTGCCAGTGGTGCCGATACGGTGATTGAATTCGGTCCGGGCAATGTTCTTACCGGTCTTGTCAGGAGAATCAATGCGAATGTCGCAACTTTCAATGTCAACAGCATTGACAGCCTGAAAAATTTCTGATCCGGCATCACTTCTTGATATTGTCCAATGAATTCGCGCCGGACACATGCCCGTCGGCATATAAAATATTTCTGTATTTGCCATGAGGTCTTTAATGCGGTCATGGTTTAACGCCACTCAGAGGGAGGGTTCCCTTCGATTTGACATCGAGAGAGTAGAATTCGCATGTTCCATGGCATCCCCAGATGCCTATTTTCGAGTTCGGAATGAATTCTTTGGCATAATTGAAAAGGACGATGTCGGAATCATCGACCTTCAGGGAGAATGAGTTTTTTTCGTATCTGCAGCGGATCGTATGTTTTTTATCCGGATCCTGCCATCTGCTCAATCGGGCGAGGTGTGTGTATTTCATGGTGCCAGTCGTCCTATCAACTTCCGCATACCATACCGCCATTGTGTAATCCGCCACAAAAATGGCATAGCAACTTTCCAGTACTTTGTCTTCTCCATAAGTAGGGGAAATGCAAATTCCGGGTGCGGTTCCTTTTTCCTTTCCGATAGTGAAACTTACCTCGAATTCACCTTGGGGATTTTTCGTGTCAATGAGAATCAGGGCGTTGTCGCCTCCAGCCTTCAGCTGTTCTGGGGAAAAGGAGACGCTGACACAGTCGTCTTTTTGCGTAAATTCGACAGGCTTGCTTATAAACTGCGCCTGATCGTTCTTTTTTGACGGCAGGACGGTCACTTTGGTCCATGCTGACTCCTCCCATTTCCCTTTAGAGAAATCGAGCGTGAAATCGCCGGCGGTGATGATAAAAGAGGTTAACAGTGCATAAACCATAAAAATAATTTTCATAAGAACCTTTTAAATTATGATTAAATTGCTGTAACATGTTGAAAAATAATATGATAAGCGAGGATTGCAAATTTCCTGATTTGGACTCATTTATCGCAATACATGTTAATAGTTTAATATAAATTTAACATGTGTTTCCTTTCATGTTAAATCAGTTAACACATCCATCTTCTCATGTTAAAAATGGTTAAAATTCATTCCGAATGCGGGTCGGGGAAACCCCGAAATACTTTTTGAACTCCCTGGAAAACTCATGGATCCTTGGATAAGCAAGATGTTCTGAAATTTGAGTTATATTAAGGGTTGAAAACTGTAAAAGGCCATTGGCTTCTGCCATCCGTATATTTCTGATTCTCCTCATGGGGGATTCGCCTGTGGATTTTTTGCATATCCTTATCAGTGTTGGTCGGCTTTTTCTGGACATTTCGCATAATTCATCCAATTGAGGTCTGAACTTTTTTTCAGTTCTTACCTTATGTTCAATATTATTCCAGACATCTGCGCCATCATCCTTTAATTTTCCGTTGTCCGTACTTGACGTGATTATTTGAATGTCTGCCAATATGCCCAGGAGCGAACTGTAAATACCCAGAGTTTTGGAATATTCATTCTGGCATAGGGAATATTCATAAAGTCTTTCGAATGCGGACACCGTTTTTTTTGTCGATTTAAGCACTCTGTTTTCAAATGACAACGGTTTAAAGAATTCTGATTTGAATGCCACAGAATAAAAAACAACGGTTTCCCTGCTTTCAATCCATTCAACATCCTCGGAAGCGTAGTAATAAATGATGTTGCCGGGTTTTATTTCATAAATCCTGTTGTTGGTTTTCAGTGTGTAGGAACCCGAAACAACCAAGTGGAGAAGATGATCCGGGGTTGATTTTGCCTTAATGTCCTTGCGTGGGGCCCTTACGAATTTCCAAACCCCTGAGACATATTCAACGGGATATTTTATATTCAGCATATTCATGGTAAAGTCATCCTCCATGGATGACGGATGAAAACGCCTCGGGAGTCAGTTTCATCGAAACTGACATACTGAAGATGTCGATAAGAACATTTACTGTAATTTTTCATAATGGGTTAATATGCGACATTCTAAAATAGTATCAGATACAAATAAATATTAAAAAATGATACTAATTGCGAAATATAGTATGAATAATTACTAAATACAAACGACCCGGAAAGCTATATAATATCCACAGATTTAAAAAAGTAACTCGGGATATCATCCCGAATTTTAGATGCGGAGTTATAGTCGAATAGCATTAAGATAGGGCGTTAATTATAAAGACAGCCTAAAGGCTGGACTCCAAAATTTTGGAGTTCACACTTTAGTGTGTCTTTTCTTAAATCTTAAGAGCATTCGGGTGACATTTCGAGCTACTTGGTTTGGGCATTCAATATTGAATCAGATTAATCAAAATACATAAAAACAAGGGAGATATTGATATGACAAGAAAAGAACGGCTTATGGCTTCAATAAGGGGACAGGACGTAGACCGTCCTCCTGTCTGTTTCTATGAGATAACAGGTTATGATGAAAATCCTTTCGACAAAGACCCCTTTAACATCTATTCGGATCCTTCCTGGAAACCTGTCATTGAGCTGGCGAAAGAGAAGACTGACAGGATTGTCAGGAGATCCGCATCTTTCAAGCATGAGGGCGACAATCGGAAGACGCATACGGACATAAAACGCCATATGGAAGACGGCAGTTCATATGAAGTGCATACGGTAAATGCAGGAAGCAGGATTTTGACTTCGAAAACCAGACGCGATCCTGATGTCAACACCGTGTGGACCATTGAGCATCTTCTGAAGAATGTTGGAGATTTGGAGGCTTGGCTTGGACTTCCTGATGAAGATTTTGATTTTTCCAATCCCGACATATCGGGATTCATAAAGGCCGAAAATGATTTGGGCGACACCGGTATTGTAATGGTTGACTCGGCAGATCCGCTTTGCTGTGTGGCGCAGTTGTTTAGTATGGAGGAATATACGATTATGGCCTTGACGGAGAACTCCCTCTTTCATAGGGCTCTTGAGAAAACCGCCAAATCGTTATATGCAAGAACGGAGGCGGTTGCAAAAGCGCTTCCGGGCAGGTTGTGGCGCATCTGCGGTCCCGAATATGCGACTCCTCCCTATCTCCCTCCTGCACTGTTTAATGAATATGTCGTCAAATATGTGAAACCCATGGTGGACATGATTCAAAGACATGGAGGCTATGCCAGAGTGCATTGTCATGGCAATATCAGACATGTCCTGGATCTTATTGTTGAAACAGGATGTGTCGCCATTGATCCGATAGAGCCTCCGCCACAGGGGGATGTAGAACTGGGCTATGTCAGGGAAAAATACGGTATGAACTTCACATTGTTCGGTAATCTTGAAGCAAATGATCTTGAAAACCTTGCTCCGGGAGAATTTGAAAAGAAGATCATAACGGCTTTGGATGAGGGAACCGCAGGCACCGGAAGAGGATTTGTTCTTATGCCGTCGGCATGTCCTTATGGGCGGAAGCTTTCGCCAAATGTGATGAAAAACTACGGGAAGATGGTCGAATTGGCGGAGAAGTATTAACCTGTCGGTTAAAATCAAGAAAAGATATTTTCTCACAAAGGCACAAAGCCGCAAAGTAATGAAAATGGGCAAAAGTTTTCGAAAAAGAGTTTGAGAAAGAACCATTTTTGCAAAAGGGTTTGTCTCAACCGAGCAAGATGCGAAGGAAAAATAAAATTGATTCCCTTTTGTGTACTTCATTACTTCGTGGTGAAAATATCCTTTGTGCCTCCGTGCCTCTGTGAGAGATAAATTGAATGAGGATCTTACCCATGCAGGTGCTGGCAACATTGCTCCGCTCGGTTCTAGACCATGGTGCGTTAGTTGAATAAGTGAAATTTCATGCAAATCTCAAGAATGAGGCGGGCGAATGCGTATAGAAAAGCGAGGATTGCAATTGAAATGATCCCGAACGACGGCAGACTGATCTCGATATATTTCTTGAAGATTGTGGCTGACAGCGATCTTATGAACCTATAGGCGAAAAAGGGCGCGATAATATAGGTTAAGGCGTTGACTCTGAACGCCTCTGCGAAATTCGCATGGCAGAGGGCGATGAATCCCCTTGTGAGTCCGCAACTTGGGCAGTCCAGGCCGGTGATTTTCCTGAAGTAGCAGACCAGGTATTTCCCGGCGGGAATATCGTCCGGTGTTATTGCGAGTATCGCAAAAAGGAAAACCATTGAAAAAACAATGAGTTCCACACCGAAAGATGGGAACCATTCTTTCCAATTTGTGAACTTGGCAGTTCTCACCATGACAATGGATTTTCTCATGCCGCATAATATACACGTTCTATGGAAATCCTTCCGCAGGAGATTATCCATCCGCAAATAAAATCCAAATTTCTTGGAAAACTTCTTGTAAAAAGTTCAGGAGATTATAAAATAAGAATCATTCTTATTATCCATGGAGATTTTAAAATGGTTCTTACAACCCAGCGGAAAGCTATTATTGAAGAGCTTAAAAAGCTGAAGACTCATCCTACCGCCGACCAGTTCTATGAAGTGATGAGAAGGAAAACCCCCAAAATAAGCATCGCGTCGGTGTACAGGAATCTTGAAGTGTTGTCCAGCGCGGGGATGATTGCAAAGCTGGAAGTGAGCGGAACCCAGAATAGGTTTGATGGAGACATAAGCATGCATTATCATCTTAAATGTTCAAAGTGCGGCGGATTTGTAGATTTCAGTCCAAAAGGGTCAAAGACCCTGTCCAAATCGTTGGATAAAGTGAAAGAACTCAATATGAATATTGATAATTTCAATATTGTATTCAATGGCCTGTGCGATAAATGTAAGTGAAGTGAACTGTAAAGCAAATACACTAAGGCGGGCTGTGCCAGCAAGTCAAACTCGAAATTCGAATTTTATATACGCTTAAAGCATAGAACTTTAAAACAAACACACTAAACACGGAGGCTGTAAAAATGTCAAAAAGCATCAAAGGGTCGCAGACGGAAAAGAATCTTCTGAAGGCGTTTGCGGGGGAATCTCAGGCGAGAAACCGCTATGCATATTCCGCAGGGGTTGCCGCAAAAGAGGGTTATGAGCAGATTGCAGCCATTTTCGAGGAGACTGCCGAACAGGAGAGGATTCACGCGAAAAACTATTTTAAATTTCTTGAGGGGGGAGACCTGGAGATAACTGCTTCATATCCTGCGGGAATGATTGGCAATACTGAACAGAATCTCACCGCCGCCGCTGCCGGGGAACACCATGAATGGTCAAATCTCTATCCTTCTTTTGCGAAGATTGCAGAGGATGAGGGATATAAGGAAGTTGCAATCCTGTTCAGGATGATTTCCAATGCCGAAAAAGGACATGATGAGAGATACAGTGCTCTTTTGAAGAACCTTAAGGACGGAAAAGTGTTCAAGAAGGACGATAAAGTGAAATGGCAGTGCAGGAAATGCGGTTACATACATGAGGGTCCGGAGGCGTTGAAAAAATGCCCCGCCTGCCAACATCCGCAGTCTTACTTTGAAATTCAAAGGCAGAACTGGTAGGGGTGGCCAAGGGTCGCAACTTCTAAATAATCTGAACTTCGAACATTCAATCCGCCGCGGCGGAAACTTCCAACTTCGAATGAATTTAGTTTTAATTCGATGTTCGATGTTCAAAGTTGGATGTTGGATGTTCAAGTAGGGTTATACCCCATATGAAATTTGGTGAATCGGGTGTTACTTCTCCGGATCGTGAGTTACTGTAAGGTGTTTACAAATTAAATATCAGGAGGGCAATCGAATGGCTAAGAGATTAGAAGTGCTGAAATGCTGTAAAGGACTGACTTTCGAAGTTCTTACCGACGGCGAATGCGCGGATTTGACCTGTTGTGGAGAGCCCATACAGGTTCTCAAGGAAAACAGCGTTGATGCCGCAAAGGAAAAACACATTCCTGTATTGCAGAAGGGGGCGTCCGGCGTAAAGATAGTTGTGGGGTCAGTAGCCCATCCGATGGAGGAAAAACATTACATCCAGTGGATTGAGGTAATCAACGGCGACTATGTCAACCGCAAATATCTCAAGCCGGGACAGGCGCCGGAAGCCGAATTCTATGTTCAAGACACGGGAAAACTTATAATCCGCGCATATTGCAATCTGCACGGCTTATGGAAGGGATAATCATCATGTTAACTAAAAAAATTGAAGCGGCACTGAATGACCAGCTCAATTTCGAGCTTTATTCGGCGTATATATACATGGCGATGCAGGCGCATCTCAGATTCCAGGGGCTCAACGGTTTCGCCAACTGGATGCAGATCCAGGCCCAGGAGGAAAGTGTGCACGCTATGGGTTTTTATAATTTCATAATTGACCGTGGCGGAAAAGTTGTACTAAAGGCGATTGCACAGCCGAAGACAGAATGGAAATCAGTCCTTGCGGTTTTTGAAAATACGCTGGAACATGAATGCATCGTGACTTCCAGGATAAACAACATTGCAGCACTCGCGGAAAGCGAGAAGGACTTCGCCACGCGTAATTTCATGCAGTGGTACATAGGCGAACAGGTCGAAGAGGAGTCCAATGCAAATGGGATAATAAATGACCTCAAACTTGCCGCAAATTCAAAGGAAACCCTGCTGATGCTTGACAGGGAAAGAGCCCAGAGGGTATTTGCATTCCCTCTCATTCCCGGCGGAATGAAGGCTCCGGGCGCAGCAGCGCCGTAAGGAAATTTCAAAATTTATGAACACCCAATATCCAACACTCAATTTCCAATATCCATCGGAATTAATTTCTTGACCTGGACAGTGGATATTCCTTGTTGGATATTGGATATTCGGATTTTTATTTCAGATTATCCTCGTTTGGAAGGAATTCAGAATGAACAGCATCGCAAAAGCGATAAAAATAAGCGACAGTGTCTATTGGGTCGGCGCGGTTGACTGGACTGTCCGTGACTTCCACGGCTATCAGACGGGCAGGGGAACTACGTACAATGCCTATCTGATAATGGCCGACAAGATAACATTGGTGGATACCGTCAAAGACCAGTTCAAAGATGAGCTTCTTTCAAGAATATCATCGGTTGTCGATCCCGGAAAGATTGACTATATAATTTCAAACCATTCTGAAATGGACCATTCCGGATGTCTTCCGGAAATGATTGGAATCATCAATCCTGAGAAGGTTTTCGCCTCAGCTGCCGGACAAAAGACGCTTGAATCCCATTTCAGAATAGGATCTAAAATCACTCCGGTTAAAAACGGGGAGGATCTTTCCCTTGGCAACATGAACATCAGTTTCATTGAGACTAAGATGCTGCACTGGCCAGACAGCATGTTCAGTTATCTGAAAGAGGAACAGATTCTTTTTTCACAGGATGCGTTTGGAATGCATCTGGCGGTTGACAAACTGTTCGACGATCAGAACAACTGGGAGATTATCGAAGAGGAGGCGGAGAAATATTTTGCCAATATCCTGATGCCTTATTCAAACCTGATATTAAAGCTTCTGGAGTCTGTTCAGGCCATGCATCTTCCCATTAAAATTGTCGCAACCGACCATGGGCCCCTCTGGCGTTCAAACATCGGAAAGATTATGGCCCTTTACAAGCAATGGTCGGAACACAAGCCCGTGTCCCGGGCGATAATTGTCTATGACACGATGTGGAACAGCACTGCTGTGATGGCGAAAGCCATAGGAGAGGGGCTCGTGGAATCAGGGGTTGAATATAAAATCCTGCCGATGAGCGTAAGTCATCGGAGCGATGTTGCAACTGAATTGCTCAAATCCAGTGCGATAATCGCAGGTTCTCCTACCCTGAACAACAATATTTTTCCGACAATGGCCGATGTTCTTACCTACATCAAAGGACTGCGTCTGTCAAACATGATTGGCGCATCTTTCGGGTCCTATGGCTGGAGCGGAGAAGCGGTCGCCCAGGTAAACGACTATCTTAAATCAATGAATGTTGAAATAGTTGGGGATCCGGTAAAAATTAAATACGTTCCGACAGAAGCCGATCTGAAGGCATGTTTTGAGATGGGGAAACTCGTCGGGACAACGCTCAAGGCTAAGATTAAACAGTAAATCCGAAAATCGAATATCTAAATCCGAAACATTGGAATTGGAAAATTTTGATTCCTTTCGAATTTCGAGCTTCGGATTTCGAAATTAAAAAACAAGGGAGGCTTTTATGGACAAGTATGTATGCGACGCATGTGGCTGGATCTATGATCCTGCGAAAGGCGATACTGAACACGGAATAGAGCCCGGAACTTCTTTCCAGGACTTACCCGACGACTGGGTATGTCCCGAATGCGGAGTCGGCAAGGACTCTTTCTCCAAAGTGGAGTGATTATAGCCCAGCCAAGCGTCTCTAAAGATTTTTTATACCTAGTCGTAATCAAAAAGCACGGCAACAGCCCAGTCATCCGACGGGGTGTAGCAAGTGCCGTGGCTACAACAAATCCAAGCTGTGTAGCCGTGTCACTCAGCTGACGCGTTCTTTTTCCAATGAATATAACTTGGTATTTACCGCAGAGTAGGCGCCGAGAATGCAGAACAATTGCAAAATTTCCTCTTTTGAGCTGATTTCCTAAGTTGGAGTTCACGGCTTTAGCGTGTCTTACTTTTATAATTCTATGACACGCTAAAGTTGTGAACACCAACAAGAGTATTCCCTGCAACAACGATCTCTTGTATTTTACAGTTAAATTATAAACTATTCAGGCATTGACGTCCTAAGGAAGGATTCCCATCAAACTGACACGGAAACATCTCGACTCACTCTATTTGAAATACAATAAGAGGGAGCTTGTCCATCCGGACCCCCTGGAATTCCTGTATCGGTATGAAAACGCAGGGGACAGGGAAATCGCAGGTCTTATCGCCTCATCCCTTGCCTATGGGAATGTGAAACAGATTCTGAAAAGCGTCTCAAAAATCCTGGATAAAACTGGTTCGCCCCGTGATTTTCTCATGGACTCCGGCAGGAACGGAATAGCTTCCGCCTTTTCTGGTTTTAAACACAGGTTCACCACCGGTAAAGACCTTTCAGACATGCTGATGTCTGCGAAATCCGCAATTGAGAAATACGGTTCGCTTGAAAACTGCTTCATGTCCGGAATGAAGAAAAGCGACATTAATATAATTCCGGCATTGCGTGATTTTGCGAGAAAGCTGAGTTCGGAATTCAGCGGAGGGGAGAATTTTCTTCTGCCGTGTCCCGATCGGGGAAGCGCATGCAAAAGGCTTAATCTGTATCTGCGCTGGATGGTCAGGGAGGATGACGTAGATCCCGGCGGATGGAAACACGTTCCAAGATCCAAACTTCTGATTCCACTGGATATTCACATGTGGAATATCTGCAGGGATGCCGGATTCACCGGGAGAAAACAGGCAAACCTGAAATCAGTTCTTGAAATAACTGCGAAGTTCGCAGAAATAAATCCTGAAGATCCGGTGAAGTATGATTTCACCCTTTCACGGTTCGGCATCCGTGATGAGCTTGAATATTCTGACATTTATAAAGGGAACCTCTAAAAATTCGCCGACAGAAGAATATTCTTTTTTGAACCAAAAAGATGCGCAACTCGGTTTTCAGTATGCCAGTTTCGATGAAACTGGCTCTGGAGGCGTTTTCATCGAAAACGCCATACTTTTACGGACAACCGCAGTAAGGGGATGTTTTTCAGGAGGGAATAGATTTATGGAATTAACAGTAAAATTCTTCTTTGAAGTCTGGGCGACTCTTTGCCAGATGGCTCCGTATCTTTTGTTCGGATTTCTCTGTGCCGGTCTCATTTCCGTATTTATTTCCGAGGAGAAAGTGGAAAAGCATCTGGGCGGAAAAGGATTCATGCCCGTTCTGAAAGCGACTCTTTTCGGGATTCCGCTTCCGCTGTGCTCGTGCGGTGTCCTTCCGGTTTTTGCATCTCTCCGCAAAAAGGGAGCGGGCAAAGGCGCCGCAACATCCTTTCTCATCTCAACCCCTCAGACCGGCATAGACAGTATTCTTGTCACTTACAGCATGCTCGGTCCGATTTTTGCAATATTCAGGCCTCTTGCCGCATTTGTATCGGGTATCCTTGGCGGAATGTTTGTTGGTATTTTTGACAGTGAAACAAAACCGGTTAAAGATGAAACCCTTAAGGAATCAACCTGCTGTTACCATGCGGAAAAAGATAAATGCTGTGAAAAAGAAGAGGGAAGAAGCGGAATCCTGAAAAGAATACTTGTTTACGGTTTTGTAACCTTGATGGATGACATTGCAAAATCACTTCTGCTGGGAATCCTGCTTGCCGCGGCTATTTCGTTTATGGTTCCCGAAAACTGGTTTGCAAACGCGGCAATAGGAACCGGGCTTGTGGAAATGATTGTAATGATGCTTTTTGGAATACCTTTCTACGTATGCGCCACCGCTTCCGTTCCGATAGCCGCCGTGCTGATTGCAAAAGGGGTGTCGCCTGGCGCAGCATTTGTTTTTCTTATGACAGGTCCCGCGACGAATGCCGCGGCAATCGCAATTGTCTGGAACCTCATCGGCAGGCGTTCATCCCTGATCTATATCGGAACACTTATGGTTTCAGCCCTCGCCTTCGGCCTTCTTCTGGACAATGTAAATGTGCTCAGTTCTGGAGCCATTTCCGAAGCATGCCATCATGAATCTGGAGTAACTTTATTCGAGCAGATTTCCGCGGGAATACTTCTTGCGCTGATGCTGGTTTCCCTTGCCAAGCAAGGCTTTACGAAGAAAAAATCAAAGGGATAAACACAGGCAGGAATGCCTGTGCTACCTACTTGGCGGGTGTAGACTCCGCTTTCTTTCCCAACGGGCTTTTATCTCGTCTTTCGGAGAAGTCGCCAAAGCTTCGGCAAAATCAGCTCCGCATATGAATTGAGGGGAGAATTCAATGGATTTTCAAGCCGGTCCCAACTGCCTGATTCCGGCAAAAATGTTGACAAAATGGAATGACGGGGCCACACCGCCAGCCTTTGGCGATCGCGATTTTCACGTCCAGCCTGAAGCTTTCCGTAACTGTAATTTTTTCATAACTATCAGCTCTTTTCTTTGATTCGCTATTGCTTTTTATATGTATATGATGTATTATATGTACTACATGTTATTTATATATATCGAAAATAAGCAGGGGTTTTTCCGATGGAGAATTTAAATCCGGCGGTTTCAATAACGCTTGCCGACGCCGTGGAGAAAAAAATCTACCAATACATAAGCCGCAATAAAATGCAGCCCGGAGATTCTTTGCCTAAAGAGGAAGAATTATCAAATGTATTGAAGGTAAGCAGAAGTATTGTGAGGGAAGCCATGAGCAGGCTGAGAATGCTGGGGCTGGTGGAAACAAGGAAAAAGAAAGGCATGACCATTGCCCAGCCGGATGCGTTCATCGGTCTCGAGAAAATGGTTTCCACAGGTGTCATGAGCGAAGAATACCGGAAAGACCTCCTCGAAATGCGTGTTATCCTAGAACTCGGAATGACCGATTATATTTTTTATAATAAAACCAACAGCGACACCAAAGAGCTTGAAGCTATAGTTAAAAAAGAAAATTTAAAGAAGATAACACTCTACGAATTGAATCAGCTGGACATGGCCTTTCATTCCAAACTTTACGATATATCAGGCAATAAGGTGCTGAAACATCTGGAAGTAATATTGAAACCCGTTTTCAGAAACATATGCGATGATGCAGAAAAGTCTTCAAAGACAATAACTACCGGCCATAAGGAAATCTGTAACATACTGAGATGCGGCACTGCCGATGAATTCAGGGAGGTCATGCGTAAACACCTCTCAGTATATATGAAGTTCGAAATAAAATAAGCCATGAAAAATTGAAAAGAAATGTACTTAACCGTAAGAACACGCAATGCAATTAAATATGGCAAAATAAATTATTTTATGAAAGGGGGCTGCCGTATGTACCGAACCTACTTGAAAACTAAACGAATGCTGAACGAAGAAAAGCAGGGGGAAATCCGCATGCACGGCTTGGTCGATGAGGCGAGTCAGGAAAGCCGCAACTCGTTGCGGCAGAGTAAGTTTACATTAATCGAACTGCTGGTTGTGATATCCATCATCGCGATCCTGGCGGCGCTGCTGCTGCCTGCGCTATCCAAGGCAAAGGGCATGGCGTGGGAGGCGGCCTGCGCAAGCAACCTGAAGCAAATCTGCCTTGGTCTGCACATCTATGCTTCCGACTTTAACGACAATATTCCCGACCTCAAGACTCCGGAAGGGAGTTCCCCCGCAGGCAAAAGCAGCAGCGCGACAACAGAGTATATTAATTTCGGCGGCGCATTTTTGGGGATCGGGAGATTATACAATGCCGGCACCGGCAATAATCAGACCAAGGCCACTGGCCCGGTATCGAGTCCTAAAGTCTTTTACTGCGCGACACGTGAGTCATCATATGGCCAGTACTGGCTTAATACCAGCACGGAAATCAGATCGGGGTATTATTACCTGAACACAGAATTTATAACACTGGGTGCAGATCACCCAGCTTATAATTGGACCCGCAGTTCAGTTTCCAGATCATTTGGCAATCCTAAGCTTGCGAATTTGGATATGGACAACATTCCTCTGGTTTTTGATTATTTGGACGGAGCACTTCGGGAAATAACTTTTAACCGTGAGAACAATCACACAAGAGGCAGTTCGCTGCTTTTTAATGTCGGTTTTGCAGATGGACACGTTGCCCCCAAAGTGGATACCATACCGAAAATCCTTTCCTATAATCCGACGCGAACTAATACTGGCGGATATTCATTAAAATATATCATGGCCAACTGGCGTAAGTAGCTATTAACCCCTAACTGATTTAAATGGAATTTTCAATATTTATGAAAAATCAGGTGCCTCTTTACGGTATTTGTGAGTGGGATGATTATTTTGCACATGCCGACGAGACTGGAAATGTAAATGATGTAATGGGAAAATTTGATTCACAGCTGGAAAAACATCTTGAAGCAGGTTTTGAAAATATCGTCTGGGCCCTGGGACGGGCCACCCTATCTTACTGGAGCGAATATGCCGAAATGCATCAACCGGCAGCCGTTCCCAAAACCCATATTATTGGAAATATCGCATTGAGGGAATTCTGTCCTCTCAGACGGGCCATTGAATGGTGCAGAAAGAATAATATCCGCATTTCCGGACGTCTCTGCATGAACCGTTTTTATCAACCGGGACAGGAATTCCGTTCTATTTTCGCGGAGGCCCATCCCGAATATTGCCAGAAAAAACATGACGGAAAAACGGATTACACAAGGATGACTTATGCCGTTCCAGAAGTGAGAAAAGAGCGCTGCGACATATTGCTTGAAGCGCAGAGGATTGGAGTTGGATCACTTGTCCTTGACTTCTGCCGCCAACCGCCTATGGCCGGCTATCATGAGGAGGAACTGAAAATATACATGGGGAAAACGGGAAAGGATCCGAAGAAGCTCCAGGGTTATGAACCGGAAATATTCACAGAGTGGTTCAGGTGCAGAGCTCAGGGCGTTACCGATTTCATGAGGGGATTGAGAATTTCCGTCGCCGAACAGGAACAGGAATACGGCAGAAAATGCCCCATAATAATCAGGATTCCGGCAAACAGCAACTGGTTGTTGCTGGCGGCAGGGATTGATTTGGACACATGGTATGAAGAGAATTTATTTGACAGCGTAATGCTTTCCCCTCTGCTCTGGTGTGCAAATGACATGTCCCATCATTTTGAATATCATGTCGGCAGGGCACATCATAATTCAAAAAGAATTATAGGAGGCATTGGCTCATTAAACCTGATTCCACAGAAAATCAAAGATATCAATACTCCCCACGCGTCATTTGAGGAACAACCTATATGGGATATGGCCTATCGTCAGTTAAATGCCGGGGTTGACGGAATGAGTGTGTATCAAACTGACACTTTGTGCAATATCTCATGGCTTAAAGAAATAATTCCACACCTGGGCCGGCTTGATGTTTGCTCTGAAAAAAAGCTTGGATGGCCTTCTTCGCGCATGAATTCGTTGATGACTGCATGCGATTGGCATACTGGTAATGATTACGGACTGAATGGTACAGGGACGCGTATTGCGCTTTAAATAATTTGCCCTGATTTAAAATTGACAGAATGGATTAGAAAAAGGAACTGAAATGAAAAAAAATCTTCTCTTGCTCCTGTTTATGTCTTTGTTCACTTTGTCCTGCGTATCAGAGAGCAATATTGGAAAAGAGAAAAACTGCAAATTGATCAAAATGGGATGGGACAGCCCTACGCCCGATTACATAGCCGCGAACATCCGGGAAATGGAGAAGCAGCCTTTTGACGGGATAAGGATCAAACTTAACAACTGGCGTCTCGCAAGTTCCGTTTTCAACCCCGAAAAATATCCTGAAGAAAAAATGAAGGAAGACTTTGAAAATCTTTCTAAGATAAAATGGGGCAAATTCACCGACAATTTCATAGGGATTATCACCTGTAAAGTTGAACATCGGCATCAGGATTGGTTCAACGACAATGATTGGGAGGCTATACTTCATAACGTACGCCTTGCATCAAAGGCCGCCAAAATCGGAAAATGTGCTGGACTTGTCTTTGACTCAGAATCATACGGCTGGTCAATATGGTCTTACCGGGAAGCCCCTCATAATAAAAATAAGGATTTTAAGGAATACTGCCTGCAAGTGAGAAAACGCGGAAAACAATTTGCCGACGCGATCAGGCAGGAGATGCCGGACGCCAGAATATTAATGCTTGTCGCTACAGAAAAAATACTTTCAAAAGCAAATAACGGGAAATGGCCCTCAGATACGGAAAATTGCTTTGAGGCTTCATCATATGCGCTTGCTATGCCATTCATAGAAGGAATGCTTGATGCCGCAGGAGGTAATTTTGAAATCATTGACGGAAACGAAGTTTCATATTATTATGTTGACGCCGGAGAATATACAGACGCCGCAAAAAGAGCGCATGAGGATATTCCGGGGATGCTTTTGCCTGAAAAGTCGCGTGATAAATGGAATCGTCATTTCAAGATAGCCCAGTCCATTTACCTGGATGAATATTTTGCAATGAGAAAGGACCGGACCCTCCTTTCCAATTTCATGGATGGAAAGGAAAGACTCCAATGGCTCGAACATAATGTTTACTGGGCGTTTAAAACCACTGACAAATATGTCTGGATGTGGGACGAAGGAATGAACTGGTGGACTGGCAAAGGAGTTCCCCAAGGCGCTGCCGAAGCCATTATTTCAGGAAGGGAAAAGGCTGTGACAGGAAACCCCCTCGACTTTGATTTCAAAGCGATATCTGAAAAAGCCCTCAGTAAATGGGAAAAAGAATTTCTGGACAAATCCAAATTCCCGGTTACAACGCAGATTTTCAAGATTGATAATAAAGATGCATTGCCGGTAATCGATGGAGTTTTCAATGATGAGGTATGGAGAAAAGCGAAGCCTGAAATGGTCTTGAACCAGATATATACAAGAAAACATAAGACTCTTCACGGCAAAACAAATGTCCAGATTGCTTTTGATTCAAAAAATCTCTACCTTAAAATGAATTGCAACGACAGGCTCTGGGAAAAGAATAAAAATCTGCTGTATTTCGCCGGTGATTCTGTAAATATAATCCTGGCTGAAAAAAATAACATTGATAATCCAGCCGTTATAACTGTTGAGCCAAACGGAAAATGCAATCTCACGAAAAACGGGCAGAATTACAATCTCGATTCATTATGCAAAATCGGAACAGATTCGGAAGGATGGACGATAGAGACGGGAATCCCTTTTGAAAAAATATTTTCAGAGCCCCCTTCAGGTAAAATATATGCCAATATCACAAGATACCGTCAGGACAGAGGGGAAATAAGTTCATGGATCCCTGTTTTAAATAAAATAAATTATAATTGCAACAACGGTATTTGGATGTTCGGAAATACAGATTAATTGTGTTCTGTTGTTTTCCATCTCAATTCGTGCAATAGCGAAGACGCTGGAAATTTTACGGCAGGCAAAGAAGGGGGAATTTAAATTCCTATCAGTTGACAGTTCACTTGACAGCCGGAGCTGGAGTCAGTGCCGGAAGTGGAACAGGGACTGCAGATGGGGGCTCTGCTTTCTTTTCCTTCAGAAGATCCTTTTTTGATTTCAGAAGAGTGTCGATGTAGTTTTTACCCAGGACGTAAACCCATTTGCCGATGGCGGTTTCCCGTTCTAGCTTTTCCTTCATAAGGTCGGTTTTCACCTTGAATCCACTGTCCAGCTTCTCCTTGTCCTCGGGTTTTTCGTCTTTGACGGCTTCTCTCTGCGAAGGTATGGAGGCTGTAGTTTTTATATTGACGGAATACTGGTCTTTTCCCTGCGGGGCGAATGTTATTTCATATTTGAAGCTGTCGAAGGTCTCAATTACCGCCTTGTCGCCTGTGAAATTCGCAGGTATTGGGTTTACATCCAGGAAAGAGACGTTTTTCAGGAGATTCGTCAAAGGCGTGATTTTACCTTTATCCAGCTCTTCGCCCTCTTTCAGGTCGGAGAGGGTGAATGTCTCATTTTCCGTGTTTTTCACAAGTTTCCAGCTTTCATCCGCCACTTTTTTCTGAACGTCAATTGATTTCATCCTGTCTATTTCGACAAATGATTTATCGGTCCATGAAACAGGGGATCCTCCAATGTCATCGAATGTCTGACTGATGAGTTTCGGTTGGGATTTACCGTCAAGTAGCATCACGTATCTGCCATCGGGTGCGCTTCCGAAAAACGGGTTGGGATTGACTTCTTTTTTTAAGTGCATTTTTCCCAGTAGGATTGAGTTTGTTTTCCCCCCCGGTTCTTCGGACAATTCAATAAGGACTGCATTTCCTGTTTCCTTGTCGCTGTCGTCAAGTCCCAGTTTTTCAAATTGGGATTTTCCGGCTTTCACGTTCTGCACCGACTTTGCCTCCGCAAGAATGCCTAGGAGTGAGGCGATTTTCCGGAAGTCTGCCGGATAATTGCTTTTTTCACTTACTGTCCATCCATTTTCATTTCTAATGATGTTTGAAACTTCGACCCCCTGCGAGACTGTCAGCCTGCCTATTTTATTGACGTCTAGATTTACGAAAAGATTCTCCCCTCCCGCGCTGTATTTGCTGTTGTTCCAGGAAGCACCGTCTTTTTTTAGCAGATTGAAAACGATGAGGCAGAGGGCGGCGAGAAACACGAGCGATATCAGAAGCTGTTTTTTGTTCATTTCAGTCTCCTTCCCTTTTTGTATATGGCGAAACCAAGACCGAAAAGAATTACAATCAGAGGTATCAACGCGATATTAATCCATTTCAGCCTGTTCTGAAGGGAATCAATATCCCCTCTGAGTTCCTTTCGGACGGTTTTCAATTCTTTCTTTACGTTTGATTCTTTCTGCCTGTAATTCTTAATCTCCTCTTTCTGCTCCGGCGAGATGATCAACTTCTGGTCTTTGGCTTTCTGCGCCTGAAGTTTTCCGAGGAGTTCCTGCGCCTTGATGAGGTCGTTCTCAAGTTCGACTATCTTATTCTTATATTTCTGTTCAGCCTGGGACTGTATTTTTTTTACGACGGTGAAGGGGCGTCCTATGACCTTCCGGGATCTTATCCCTATCAGATCGCTGTCCCCAGTCAGATATCCTGTCATATTTTGGAAGAAAGTCATGTTGTCATTCAGTGGCGTCACGATGGCCTGACCAAGGATACTGGTTACCTTCACGCACAATTCATCGTAAAGCATGTCCGAGTCGCCAACAAGAATCACCGTGCTCTCCTTCTGAGACTCCTTCAGTGATTCTTTTTCCGGTTCAGCCTTGTTGTCGGGTTTCATATCGGGACTGCCTTCGGGAAATGCGGTTTTGAATTTCCCGGAAAGCCTGACCGCGAGGGTATATTTTTTGTTGTCCGGTTTGAATTCCTTTACTGCCATATCTGGATTGGTTGCCAGAGATGAAGCCAGCAGGTGGGAGTCGAGCGTGGTGACCGCCAGTATTGTCTCCTTGATGTCGCCGGTCGGATTTCCACTGAACGCACCGGCAAAAACTTCTGTGATTCCGGTAAGCTGCGATGTGAAAACCTCCTCCTTGTTTAGGCCTTCGGGAAGAATGTCCAGAACGGTTGGGAATGTAATTCTTTTTTCCGGACTGACCATTCTTCTTCCGTAGGTCATGTCCGAAACCACCATTTCCGGATTATATGATATGCCCCACGCCTTGAGCAGCTTATCGAGATTTGAACTTAGCATCGGAGGGGCTCCCCTGTTATTCTTTGAGGTTGCCGATGTGTAAAATGAGACAGGGTCGAGAAATGCCAGGACTTTCCCGCCTTTGAGGATGTACTGGTCGATTGCAAACTGTGTCTTATCCGTGATTCCAGCCGGATGGACAATTATAAGAAGGTCAATTCCAGTGTCAATGACTTCTGATTTCAACGGAATTTCCCGTACCTGGTAATCATTCTTGAGTTCTTTAAAAACCATCCATGGCGGAATGGAGGTGAAATTTCCCGCCTGCATCATGGCGCCGTTGGGTTTTTGCCCCATGACAGGGAGGGCGCTCATGACTCCTATAGTGCTTTTATTTGTTTTCGATGCCTGGGCGATCGCCCTTGTCATGTCATATTCCAGGAGTTGTTCGCGCTCCGGCGAGAGGAACGGAAGGGAAACGGTCTGATCCAGTACCTGCACCGCGAGTCCGAGGTAGATTTTGTCGCCGGTGTTCAACTGTTGGCCCGTGATTCCGTCCATCACAGCCGACTCTTCGGCATCTGAGTCCGGGGCAGGATCATATTTTTCAATGGTGATGTTGTTTCCGCCGACTTGTTTGTATTCTCTCATGAGATCGAGAACTCTGGAAGCGTAGTTTTTGAGGAATGCCGGCATATTGGATGATTTTGTGTAATAGAATTTCAGAGTCACCGGAGTGTCTAGCTTCTTTAAAACCTTCCGAGTGCTGTCGGAAACCGTGTAAAGCTTCTCCTCTGTGAGATCACCCCGGACATTAAGTTTTGAAACGATGAAATTAAGGGCCGCGAATATCAGGAACAATGCGGAAATCCCCATCGTCGAATAAAGTATTTTAGAGCTTCTTCTGTTCATATTGCAAATCCTATGTTTTAGTTTCACAGTAAAGATAAATGATCCAAGAACATGCCCTAAAGCATTGACTACAAACGAATTAGGAATTGTTAGTAGTTAAGCCCGTGAGGGCTGCTCTTTTGCTTTTCCAATTTAAAATCAATCATCATCACATCGCCAAATCACAAAATCTCCATATCCTCCGTCATCCTGCAGCATGATTCTTGAGGATTATGCCTGTAGTGAAAAGCGAAAAAACAATCACTGAGGAGAAGTAGACGATGTCCCTCAGGTCAAGCACTCCCCTCTGCATGTTGGCGAAATGGGGCATGACGCTGAAAGCCGATACGGCATCCACAAGTCCGGACGGAGCCCAGTTCACCAGCATGTCCGTTACCGGAGGCCATCCTGCCAGTATGAGGAAAAGGCAGGCGACCGCGGAGATTATGAAGCTTACTATCTGGCTTCTGGTTATTGCGGAAGTCATTCCCGCAATCGCAAGATACGAACCTGCGAGCAGAAAACTTCCGATATATCCGCAGACAATAACTCCGTAGTCCGGATTGCCGAGGTAGGCCACCGTAACGACTATCGGGAAAGTCAGGACCAGCGCAAGCCCCAGGAAAAGCCATGCCGCCATGAATTTCCCGATTATTGCCTGACTGCAAGTGACAGGCATTGTGAATAGAAGCTCCAGTGTCCCTAGCCTTCTTTCATCTGACCAGAGGTGCATCCCTGCAGCTGGAACAAGAAAAAGGTAAAGCCAGGGATGCCATTGGAAGAAACCGGAAAGGGAAGCCTCGTCCATTTCAAAGAAATTGCTTATCATAAACGTGAAAAACCCAGTCAATCCCAGGAAGATCACTATGAAAACATAAGCTACGGGTGAATTGAAATACCCATATAGCTCCCTTTTGATTATCGCCGTAATATTTGACAAACCCATAAGTCCCCCGTTTTTCACAAGATTCATTGAACTTTCAACATCCAACATTCAACTTTCAACATCGAATTCAGAAATATTTAATTCGAAGTTGGAAGTTTCCGCCGTGGCGGATTGAGTGTTCGACGTTTAAATTAATTCATTCTTTGTCATATTGTAGAACACTTCGTCAAGCCTTCCCTCTTCAATCTTCATTTGCGACAGGTTCCAGCCCTGGTTTTTGACAACTTCGTATATTTTTCTGCGGACTTCGCACCTGTCGGCCTGTTTAGAGGGCGTCACTTTTACAATTGCATTATCCTTCGAATTCTCATCCGTCTCTGACTTGGCAACGCCGTCCACCAGTTTGAGCCTTTCGGCTATTTCGGTTGCGTTCCCGCCGGCAAACTCAAGCGTCAGCGCTCCTGCGTTTTCCGATTTCTGTTTCATCTCGGCTGAACTGCCGTCGAATATCTTTCTGCCTTTGTCAATTATCAGAACCCGTGAACAGACCGCCTCGACCTCTTCCAGGATGTGCGTAGAGAGGATTATGACCTTGTTCCGGCTCATCGATTTGATAAGGTTGCGGATTTCGCGCTTCTGGTTGGGATCAAGCCCGTCCGTGGGCTCGTCGAGAATTAGAACATCGGGATCGTGGATTATCGATTGGGCAAGGCATGTGCGGTGGCGATAGCCCTTTGAAAGGGTGTCAACCGACTGATGGCGTACCGGATCCAGGAAGCATGTGGACAGCACGTTCTCGATTTTTCTCTTTTTTTCCGTACCGTGGAATCCGCGCATTTCGGCGGCGAAATTCAGAAAGCCGTAAACAGTCATATTTGCGTATAGGGGAGCGTTCTCCGGAAGATAACCCATCAGGGACTTTGCTTTGACAGGTTCACTGTCGATGTCGAATCCTCCTACGGTCACTGTTCCATTTGACGCGGGGATGAATCCGGTTATTATCCTCATCGTAGTGGATTTGCCTGCGCCGTTCGGACCTATGAATCCGAGTATCTCCCCCCTTGAAACTTCAAATGAAACATCATCAACGGCAAGTTTACTGCCAAACCATTTGTAAAGACTTTTAACTTTTACCATACTGGAACTCCATTTTGTAATGAACCCATAATTTGACACGCTAAGCCTGAAAATGTTCCATAAGAAGAAAAATTTGTCAAATTTTTCTGTTGAATCTCAATTATAGGAACGCTGGTAACTTGCCGGCATGTTTCTTCTTTTAATGATTGCGACCTGCCCCTAGTAGCTCGAAGAGCGAAGTGGGGAGCCTTGGCGAAGTAGGAAGTAATTTTTTGGAGTCCAGCCTT
>CAMCYE010000045.1 GCA_945883805.1 Victivallis vadensis
TTTCAGAAATTAAACAGGTCCGGGGTGTCGGATGTTTTTTTCGGAGCAGGTTTTACAGTGGGCGAGTGCGGGATTTTCATTTTAAGCCAGTCGTCCAGGGATTGGATTTTTATGCCGTGGCTTTTCGCCTTGTCTAGTTTACTGCTGGCGGAAGAAAGATCGGCGGCGACCAGCAATGAGAGCTCCTTTGTCACCGCATCTACCGGTTCGTATCCGGATTTTCTTGCGAGGTTCTCGTAGAAGGATCTTGGCTCTGGCATTTTGCCGGTGAAACATATTGTCGGGGCTGATATTTTTACGCCGCCTTTCGTGGTGATGAGTTCGACCGAATTGAGAAGTTCGTCAAGGAAAACGGACTGGCTGCGAAGTTCGCGGGAAATCGCGTCCGAGCGTTCCGGGCCTATGCCGTCAATTGCGGAAAGCTGTTCAACAGTCAAGGTCCTGAGTTCTGCGAGAGTATAGTTTTCAAGTATTTTCTTTGCAGTGTTTTTTCCGATTCCCGGAATGTTGAGGGCGGCAAGAAGCGAAAAATCTTCGACTCTGCGTGCCGTCTGGATTTCCCCGATGAGGTTGCCTGCGGATTTTTCCTTGAAGCCTTCAAGTTTGAGGATGTCTTCAAGTTTCAGTTCAAAAATATCCTTTAGCGTTTTGACATCCAGCGCGTTCATCATTTTCCGGATATTGGGTTCGCCGAGACGTTCAATGCCGATGTTTCTGACGGCGGCGAGGATGCGCTGTACTTTTGTCTCGGTGCATTCCGGGTTGGTACAGCGGAGTTCGGGGCCGTCGGTGATCAGTTTGCTTTTGCAGCAGGGACATTCGGCAATGATCGGAGAACGGCGTGTTTCCCCTTCTTCACGGGAAATGACATAGGGAATGACATCGCCTGCGCGTTCGACAGTCACCGTGTCCCCGATCTGAATATCCTTGTCAATCAGATTTTTGACATTGTGGAGGGTTGCCTGTTTTATGGTGATTCCCCCGATTTCGACAGGTTCAAGCTGGGCGACGGGGGTGAGGCAGTTTTTGCCGAAGCTCCAAATCACATCTAGGAGTCTGGTTTTTCTCCTGACGCCACTGAATTTGAAGGCGATCTGACCGCGTGGATGATGGGCGGTATTCCCGAGTGACTCGCCGTAGGCTTCATCTGCCAGTTTGATTACGAGCCCGTCCATGGGGTAGGGGAGTTCCTCCACTTCCTTTAATATCTCAGGCCATTTTTCCGCGAATTCCGCAAACGTCACGGAATATGAGACGAGGTTGTAATCGACAAGTGTGAGTTTTGCGCCCTGTGAGAGAATGTCTCCGATTTCCTTGAGCCCCATTATTCCGGCGACGGCGTTCCTGGAATTCTTATATGTTTTTCCGTCTTTCCGTTTTATATGGGAATAGAGTGTCTTGAAGTCATCGTCCCTTATTACTATTTCACCTCTGACGTTACGGTCGACTTTTCCCTTGTGGCCTTTTGTCTCCAGTTCGATAAGGGGAAGCTTGTCGGTGATGTTTTCGCCGTCAACTCCGTCGCCGCGTGTTGCAAGAACCCCGTTTGCGAAATTCGCTGAAATGCCGTCGTATTTGGGCTGGACCGAAAAAATTTCCCTATCTGCGCGAACATATTTTTTCGCCCATTCGAGAATCTCGTCCAGGGAATAGGCCTTGTCCAGCGAAAGCATTGGTTTTGCGTGGCGGATTTTTCCGGTGCCTGCCACGGCGGGGGCGAGAACTTTCTGGAGCAGGGGATGATCGGGATTGACGGATTCAAGCCTCCTGAGGAGAGCATCGTAATCCTCGTCGCTGATCTCGGGTTCTCCGATTTCCCAGTAGCGCCTGTTATGGTATTCGATGGCCGCAACAAGTTCGGCTTCCGTATTTGGAATGGTGTGAGGCATTTTTAATTTCCGATTGATGTATTTAGGGAAAGGACAAGAAGGACTAACGGGACATAAACGATGAAAACGACAAGATTAAAAAGATCTTGTCCGAAACGGACACCCTATATCTCCGATTCACCCAGTCTCCGATTCGCCGATTCTATTGTCCTTATCCCATGGTTTTGACTTTTTCCAGGATTGCGGGTTTGGCTTCATCCATTATGTCCTTCACATCTTCATAACAGTATGTTCTCTCCTCGAATGATCTCCTGTTCAATCCTTCCAGGAACCGTTCCTTGAATTCATTGAAATACGAACCGTAGATGTGATAGCTGTCGACGATGTGGACATATCGGCCGAGCTTGACTTTCCTGCCTGAAAGTTCGGATATTCTCCCTGCGATTTTTTTCTGGAGCTGGACGAGTGCGAACATGTTCATGAAGGCCGCTTTGTAAGCGTCGTTCGATCGGAATCTGACATTGGTGCTGAGGTAATAAACGTTTCTTTCCTGGGTCAGTCTGCACCATATGCTTTGGAGACATGCCGGATCGTAGCATGCGGTGTCCTCCCACACCTTCCATGTGATTGCCTGTGCACGGCGGGAATAGGGGGTTTCCGCAAGTTTCTTCGCGATATTCTCAATCTGGTCGTAGATTTCGTTGATGCCTGGGACCTTGTATTTGAAAAGTCTTTCGTTGTAGGTGTATTCCCAGCGCGTGTCATTCGGGTCATTGGGATCCCTGACGAGGTGGTTCTTGATGCCGTCGACAACTTCCATGACGTATTCCTGCAGGTCTTCCAGTCCGCCGGGGAAGTCCTTGTGGATCATCGGTTCCGCGAGCGGGTTCATGATGGTGATCATCATGGTGGCGTCTTTGCTTGGGGGATCTTCGGGCTTGTCGTACATCGTCTTGATGTCACATCCTTTTTTATTGAGGATGATGAGAGAATTTTCCCAGGCTTCGGCGATTCCCTTGCCTTTTGCGGTGAGAACAGGTATGCCCTTCATTGTAAACCCCTTTTTTTAGTGCCTTTGTTTTATGCTCATGCTTTGGATGACTATAAAATTCGAAATCCGAAGCACGAAATCCGAAACATATTCACTGCCGTCCCACGGATGATTGGATTACTGGATGGTTGGGTATCAAAGACATAAGATAAAATCAACCTAGATAAATTATCCGAAATGCCTTTTCAATAATTCTCATGCATCTCTATGACTTTTGTGTTATCTTGAACTCAAACCCAGTCATCCACTCATTCAACAATCCATCCATCCGTCATCCTGTGGGATGACTGTGAAAAATTTTAATTTTCCGCCTTACCGTTTCGAATTTCGATATTCGGATTTCGAATTTCTGTCGCGGGCGAGGCCTGCAACAATTTCAATGTTGTCAATAAGTCTAGTTTTGCCGAAGAAAGATGCAACAGCAATAAGGGTTTTTCCCGATATTTTTTTTACCGGTTCCAGATTTTCGGAGCCGACGATTTCGACATAATCAATCCTGCCGCCGCCGCCTTCAATTTCCGAAACAATGTTCTTTCTGACGGTTCCGATTTTTTTTTCGCCGTCTAAAATTGCGAGTTTCGCGGATTTCAGGGAGCGGCTTATTGAAATGGCACCCCTGCGTTCATTGTCGGAGAGGTAAATGTTCCTTGAACTTTTCGCCAGTCCGTCTTTTTCACGGACAATGTCTTCAAGCACGATTTTTACGGGAAAATTCAAGTCCCGCACCATTCTGCCGATGATTTTCGCCTGCTGGAAATCCTTCCTGCCGAAAACAGCGAAGTCGGGAAGCGTGGCGTTGAAAAGTTTTGTCACCACGGTGGTGACTCCTTTGAAATGACTGGGCCGTGATTTTCCACAGAGCCCCTTTGAAAGCGCCAATTCCTCAACCCATGTCGAGAAATCCGCTGGGTACATTTCATCCGGCTGCGGTGCGAATACCGCATCTGCGCCGTGTTTCCTGCAAAGGGCGAAATCACTCCGCAGAGGGCGCGGGTATTTGCTGAAATCCTCTTTCGGCCCGAACTGGGCGGGGTTGACAAAGATGGTTACAATCACCGCGGCGGCATGGCTCCTTGCCGTGTCAATCAGCTTCAAATGACCTTCATGAAGACAGCCCATTGTAGGGACAACGGCGATTGACATCCCCTTTTTCCTGAGTGAAACGGAATACGTCTGCATCTTTTTGATTTTTTTAATTATTTTCACTGTTGCCTCATGGATGATTGGATTAATGGATGGTCTGCCGTGATTTGGGTTGACCAGGATTTTTTTCTATTACATTCAGGCTGCCCATTTCGGAATTCAACAGGCTGGCGATAACTTGGCATTTCGTCATGAAGAGGAAAAATACCGGTCTGTCTGTTTCATGCAGGGTTTCAAAATTGCCCTGGCCTTTTGATATTATGAGGTCGCTGTTTGCAAAATGGTCTTTGAATTCATCGCTACAGTTTTCCAGGATTACGCCGGGGATTGAATCGCCCGTGTCGATTATGTCCACGAATTCATTCATTCCCGACATTTCGGCTTCGCGTCTTGTGGCATCGTTAAGGATGGGGTTTCCGCGTACCGCCAGGGTTATTTTCCCTCTGTACTGTTCGATGAGAAGCCTGTCGAAGACGATTTCGCCGCAGTTGTCGGCGATGTAGAGTATCCTGTCGGATTCCATTACGCGCCTGTGCAGCCGTTCGATTGCATTGATGTCGATCTGCTGTTTTAGGGAATCGGCGATTATCTGGTGGACGCTGTTCAGGTTGAAGTTGTGGTCTGTTCCGAAATCAATGATATTTCCGGCAATGACCAACCGGATTGCCGTTTCAAACGGATGTTCGGATTTTTCCACCTCATGACGCAGGAACGGCAACATTTCGAGGGCGAATGCGGTGGACTCGTCCTTGATTTTGACGTACGCATCATCAACGCCGGTGATCTGTCTTATGATGGCGTGTATTTTTTTTGCCATGGCAGGAGGACTTTTTTCAAAGTCCAATGAAGCGGCCATCGCGAGAGTCTGTCTCAATATCTCCCGCTGTTCTTCGGAGTTACGGCCCGTCATTTTTGCCACATTGAGCGAATGCGAGATGAAACACGGGATGCAGTCAATATAGGTTTTCATTCATGACCGGCTTATTTTTTAAGTATGGATTTTTTAGGGTTGACTGTAATTTTCAGGTTTGGTTTGTTCTTTGCCTCGGCAATTTCCGGATGCGATTGACCTAAATCATCAAGATTTCTTATCGCCTGCAGGAAGGAGTTCCAGGAATTGAAACGGTCTTCCGGATTCTTCGCTGTCATTGTCCGGATTATGTCGACGGACTCTTTTGAGATGTTTGAAGGGAAAATAATCTGGGTGGAAGCATGTTTGCCAATCATTGTCTTTTCGTCCGGAGCGGTGAAAGGGATTTTTGACGTGAGCATTTCATAGAATATTATTCCGAGGGAGTAAAGGTCGCTGCGCCAGTCAGCCCTGTGGTCAATCGCCTGCTCCGGGGACATATAGGCTGGATTTCCGAATACATAAGTGCGTTTTTGCTGATAATTGCGGGCAATCCACGGGGCCAGTCCGATGTTTGCCACTACCGGTTCACCGCTGTCGCCGAAAAAGATGGTTCCGGGTTTGAGGCACAGATGGATGAGGCAGTGCTCGGACATTGCGTAATTCAGGGCTTCCGCGATTTTTCTTGTCATCTTCAGGGATTCTTTTTCGGTGAACGGAGCCTGTCTGGATATGCGTTCCTCGAGATTTCCCTCTGACATGAAGGCCATGACCATATAGCAGTAGTCGTCGAAAGTGCCGCAGTCGAAATAATGGACTATGTTGGAATGGCTCAGCCTTCCCATCTTCTGCACGAGTTCCCTGAATGAGTTTTTCGCCTCCGAATCCGTTTTGACGGAGAAAGCTTTCATGGCCACCGCGCGTTTCACTGATTCCTGGAAGGCAAGATACACCGTGGCTTTTTCGCCCGACGATATGGTTTTGACTATTTTGTATCCGTTTATCTCCATGCCTGGGGGGAGGGATGATGATGAATCCAGTTTTTTATGCGAAATCAGCGGGCCGTCTTTTTTTCCGGGCAGCTCGACACGGTTTAATCTCAGGGTTTCATGGGGTTGCGGTGCGGAATTACCGGTTGCATCTGCGTCCGGTTTGAGTTTTCCAAGTTTTATGATGGATGTGGTTGTGGACTGATAGCGTTCCGGATTTTCAACGCAGAAGACGAATTCGGCGTTGCCGACCCCGATTATGTCTCCTTCGGAAAGAAAAGACTCTTCGCCTGAAAGTGTCTCCCCGTTGATTACGGTGCCGTTGCTTGAGTCGAGGTCTTTGAGTATGAATTTCACTTCGGCCTGATCCATGCGGATCATGCAGTGCTTCCTGCTTACAAGCGGGTCGTCGAGGATGGTTATGTCGCTACTGTTGGTTCTGCCGATATTAATTTCGCCATTGTCAGGAAGGGCGATTGTCTCTTTTCCTGCGTGATTCTGGAATATTAAGTATGGCATGTGTTTATTTGATCTTGTTATACTCTTCAAGATTCTTTTTTCTCTGTTCCTCAGCCTCTCTTCTTTTCTTGCTTTCTATGCTGGCGGAAAGATCATCTCCGAATTTTTTAAGTTTCGGGTTTTCCTTGGACAGTATAAAATCGGTATAGGCTGTTTTTTCGCTGTTGCGCCTTATTGTCAGTTGACCCTTTGTTTCTTTTCCTGTCCATGTGTAAATCTCCTCCAAAGGCAATTCCGCGCTGGGCGTGTCTGCCTTTGCCGTGCCGGCTGTGGTGGCATCCAGCTTTTCCTGATCGGTAAAGCCGTACTTGTCCTTGATCTTATTTCCCATGGCAAGCATGGCTTCATGTGGATTTCTGAAGACATAGACGACTTTGTAAAAAAGACCGGAGATGAAGTAAAATTCCAATTTGGACAGCGGTCCGCTTTCCCTGGCGATTATTTCAGAAGTTTCAACGCCTGTGTCGGTTGCAGTGCCTGTAGAGGCTACGGGGGCTATATACTGCGGATATAATATGGCGAAATCTTCTTTTTTCATTCCCCAGTATGCCAGTTCATAGCCCTGATCGGCGTCAATGCCTGCGTTTTTCGTGGTAGTTTCAAGCAGTTTTTCTTCGGCTATTTTTTTAATCTCCTCCCTCTTTTTTGCAATTGCAGGGTCTTTGCTAGCAATAATCGGTATATTGGGATCCTCAGGTGTCGCAGGTGTGGTCGGGATGGTCGGGTCTGACGGTGTACTCTTCACCGGAACGGCTTTAGTACGCATTTCCTTTATGAGAAGATTTACGACTTCACTGGGTTTTCTCCAGTCATTCATGTAGAAGATGTATCCGTTATCCTCATTTTCTTTGATAATTGCGTCCCTCACCTCGGCATATACTTGAACGGAATAAGCGTTTTTTTCGGAATAGTAGTCACGTATTTTCGTCTGTATGAAAGACTCTTTTTTCTGATTCCTGTATCCCGCGTCAAATTTGACCCTGTCTTCGGGCGTAAGGTCATGCATTGAAATGATGGTTCCTCCGACGTTTATGCTATTGCCCATGCTTCCATAGCTGAAAAAACAGCCTTCCGCCACGTACGGCTTTTCCCCTTTGAGATAATTTACGGACACCTGGTCGAGTATCTTGGACATCACGAAAATTTTTTCCGCTTCCGCCGCCGCCTTGTTTTTGAGAGTTTCTGTGGTTTCAGGGAATTTCAGAAGTACTTTCTCCCTGACGATTTTGCTGATTTCCTGAGTTGTTTTATCATTCTTTTTCGCTTCAGGTTCAAGCCGGTACAGTTTGGCGACATCATTCAATATGACGTTAACCACGTCGTTGTCCTTCAGGTCGTTGCCCTCAGCCTCATATTTTGATATCGCATTGGATATTTTCTGTATCCGCATTGCCGAGGTGGGAGGTGTCTGCGCACCGTATCCGCTCAGGCAGGAGATGAACAGGAATATGAAACAGGAGGAACACAGTGTTCGGCATGCTTTTGAAATCATATTTTTAAGCTCCGGAAAAATTTAGGTTTCAGTACGAATAAATAAGACCACGAACAATAACAAATCAAAAATTATACCGGATTCCTTTGATTTTCAATTGAATACCTGTTTAAGTATGGTGTTTTTTATTTTTATACTGAAACAACGGAAAATCAACAATCACATGAATGACAAAGAGCTTGAAAAGACAAAGTCCCATGTTTGCAAAGTAAATGAGGATCAACTCCGTCAGCTGACAGCCTGTCTGACCGAATCCGGATGGAGTTTCGAACCGTTCCCTCCGTATGCGCATTGGAAGGCGTCCAAGGAGAAGACGAAAATCGTCGCATACAATAGCGGTAAACTCACTGTCCAGGGAACAGGGACTGGGGAATTCGTGGCGTTTGTCCTTGAACCTGAAATATTAAAGGAGGCGCGTCTCGGTTATGAACGGGTAATTGACAATCCCGATGCCGGAATTGCGGAGATTGAAGAGAAATTCACTCCGCACGCAGGCGTTGACGAAAGCGGAAAAGGGGATTTTTTCGGACCGCTTGTCATTGCCGCAGTTTTTGTAGACGAGCAGACAAAGGACAAGCTGCTCAAGATAGGGGTCAGGGATTCAAAGGCGATAAAAAATGATGTGAAGATAGGCAAGCTTGCCGTAGAGATAAGGAAAATTGTTTCCGGCAGATTTGCGAATGTCGCAATCGGGCCGGACTCATATAACAGGCTTTACGAGAAGATAGGGAACCTTAACCATCTCCTCGCCTGGGGGCATGCCCGCGCCATAGAGAACATTGTTGAAAAAGTTCCGGATTGCAAGTGGGTTCTTTCGGACAAGTTCGGGAACGAGCGGCTTATAAAAAACGCGCTGATGAAAAAAGGCCGTAAAATCGAGCTCCGCCAGAAGACGAAGGCGGAAAGCGACATAGCCGTCGCCGCCGCTTCAATACTCGCCAGGGATGAATTTGTCAGAAGGCTCAGGGAGCTTGGAAACGAGATCGGAATCGTCCTGCCGAAAGGCGCAGGCGCAAATGTCGACGAGGCTGCAAAAAATATCCTGGAAAAGCTTGGAAAAGACAAGCTTTCCTCCATTGCCAAGATGCATTTCAAGACTGCGACAAAGATCTTGAATCCTTAAATACGACTATATGTATCTTAAACTTTGTCTTTGGCGCTTGAAAGATTTAATGATTATGTTTATATTGCGAACTGTTTTTTTTGCAAATATGGAAGCCCCTATAAAAAAATGTAACGAAATCAATATATTAAGGAGCGAAAATGAGTAAAATCCATGCGGATCATGTGTTTACTTCGGAGTCAGTATCAGAAGGTCATCCAGATAAGGTGTGCGACCAGATTTCAGATGCGGTTCTTGACGCCTGCCTCGAGCAGGATCCCGAAAGCCGTGTTGCCTGTGAGACTCTTGTGACTACCGACCTGATTGTGATTTCCGGAGAAATCACCACGAAGGCGGAGGTCAACTGGGAGGCAGTTGCACGTGGGGTTGTCAAGGAGATAGGATATACGGACAAAGCCGTAGGTTTCTCCGATGCAGACTGCAAAGTGTTCGTCTGCATACACAGTCAGTCTCCGGACATTTCACAGGGTGTGACTGCCGGACAGGGATTGCACAGGGAGCAGGGGGCGGGGGATCAGGGAATGATGTTCGGCTATGCCTCCAATGAGACGAAAGAGCTTATGCCCGCTCCGGTTCTGTACTCTCATAGGATTGTTGAGGAACTGGCGAAAATCCGCAAGACAAATTCCAGGAAATATTCGTTTCTGCGCCCGGACGCCAAGAGTCAGGTATCTATCCGTTACAAGGAGGGAAAGCCGGTCAATGTTGAAACAATTGTCGTTTCGCACCAGCATACCCCTGACATGAAAATAAAACATCTTGAAGACCTTGTGAAGGAAGTGGCGAAAAAGGTCATTCCCGCATCCCTCATGAAGGGGAATATCAAATACCATATCAATCCGACAGGGAAGTTTGAAGTTGGCGGCCCCAACGGCGACACTGGGCTTACAGGCCGTAAAATCATAGTGGACACCTACGGTGGCGTAGGTTCACACGGGGGCGGAGCTTTTTCAGGCAAGGATCCGAGCAAGGTTGACCGTTCGGCAGCCTACATGAGCCGTTATATCGCAAAGAATATCGTGGCTTCTGGACTCGCTGAAAAATGTGAAGTCCAGGTTGCATACGCCATCGGCGTTGCTGAACCGCTCAGCATCAATGTCGATACCTACGGCACCGGTGTCCTTGAAGACGACAATGTGCTGGAGAAAATCATACGCGCCAATTTCGATCTGAGACCTGCGGGGATCATCAAGACTCTTGGTCTTAAATACCCGTCGAAAAACGGCTGGTCGTACAGGAAATCTGCGGCCTACGGACATTTCGGCAGGAATGTTTTTCCGTGGGAGGCGACTGATAAGGTCGAAGATCTCAAGAAGGCCGCCGCAAAATACATGAAATGCTGCTGTGGCAATTGCTAGGACAGTAATCACAAATGATCGTTGAACGTTGAAACCGTTAAAAACGTTGAACGATTTGAACGATTCCCGAAGGTCGGAAGAAAGTTATGGCTAAGAAAAAAAGAAAAGTGCTCGGTGTCGGTTCCCCGATGCTGGACGTCCTAGTAAATGTTCCGGATTCCTTTCTCTCTGAAATCGGAGCGCAGAAAGGCGGAATGGAGTTGGTTGATTCGGTAACGCTTGAGAAAATTCTTTCAAAGACAAGCGCCAAGCAGATGCTTGTGCCCGGCGGTTCCTCCGCAAACACCATCATCGGTCTTGCGGAACTCGGCATGGATACGGCATTCCTGGGAAAAATAGGCAATGACAAGCAGGGGCGTTTCTATAAGGAAAGGTATCAGGCGATTGGCGGTGACATCACCCGCTTCAAAGTGAATGAAAAAGTTCCCACCGGACGCTGTCTGAGCCTGATAACTCCTGATTCTGAGAGGACGATGCGTACTGACCTCGGAGCAGCCGCGACAATGGTGATGGAAGAAATAACAGCCATGGACTTCGATGACATCACCCATCTTCATGCTGAAGGATACATGCTTTTCAACAAGGATCTGATGATACACGTGCTCCAGCTTGCCAAGAAAAACTCATGCACCGTAAGTCTCGACCTTTCCTCTTTCGGGGTTGTAGACGCGTCGATGGGGATTCTTCCGGACATCCTTGGGAAATATGTGGACATAGTTTTCGCCAACGAGGACGAGGCGAAGGCTTTCTGCGGTGAAGATGATCCTGAAAAAGCCGTTAAGGCGATGGCCGAATATTCGCAGGCGGTTGCTGTGAAACTGGGCAGGAAAGGGTCAATAATAAGATGCCGCAGAAATACTGTGAGGGTTAATGCGGATGTTGTCGATGCAGTCGATACGACCGGAGCGGGCGACTTATGGCAGGCAGGATTCCTGTACGGATTCCTCAAGGGGATGCCGATTGAACTCTGCGGGAAATTCGGTTCCGTCCTCGGTTCCGAAGTAGTCAAGGTGGTTGGCGCGTCAATTCCCGAAGGCAAGTGGGATGAGATCCGGAGACGAATCAACTATCTCGGCGACATATAAGGTGTGAATTCAGTAAACCGTTTACGGTTTATTGAACTCGTAATGCAATTCCCTTATTTGATTTTCTTCGGCTTACAGAGATGTTTTTCCTTTTTTGAAATCGCTCCGCATCTCTTGCAGATGAAATTGCCCTTTTTATCCTTCGCTTCCGATTTTCCCTTGAGGCACATTTTTCATTCCCCCCTTTTTATTTTTATGGGTTAATATAACTTATTAAACAGGAAATTGTATTTTTGACAGGATAACAGGACTGGAATGAAGGAAATAGTCTGATGCCCGATAAAGCTATAAAAGTCGAAAATGTCAGCAAGAAATATGGTGACATTCATGCCGTTGATCGGCTTTCTTTCGAGGTTCCGTCTTCAACTTGTTTTGCCCTGCTCGGCCCCAATGGCGCAGGCAAGACGACAATGATGAAGATGATTTACGGAAAGGCCGAAAGGGATTCCGTGTCGTCCGGGAAAATAAATGTTTTCGGTTTTGACCCCGCCAAAGACGAACTTTCCATAAAGTATCTTTCAGGAGTTGTGCCTCAGGACAATAATCTTGATGAGGAGTTGAATGTGGAGGAAAATCTGAGAGTCTACGCCCGGTTTTATGACATCACTGGCAGGAAGGCTCAGGACAGGATAAAATTCCTGCTTGATTTTCTTGAGCTTTCGGAAAGGAAAAAGGCGGCCATCAGGGAACTTTCGGGCGGCATGAAGAGAAGACTTGTCATTGCGCGGGCGTTGATTAATGAGCCCAGACTCCTCATCCTAGACGAGCCGACAACCGGGCTTGATCCACAGGTGAGGCATGTGATTTGGGAGAAGCTCAGGCATCTGAAGCAGACCGGCACTACTCTTCTCCTGACCACACATTACATGGAGGAGGCGTCCCAGCTTTGCGATTCGGTGCTGATTATGAACAAGGGTTCAATGGTGATTGAAGGGCATCCGTCCGATCTCCTGAAAAACAATATTGAAAGATATGTCATCGAAATATCGAACGGGAAAATGCCGGACGGAGTTCGCAGTTCAATTGACGGTACTGGAATCAGGATTGACGAGACGATGGAGATGACAAGGCTTTTCTCGGATGACCTTGATAAATTGAATCTCATTGCCGACATGCTGGATCGGAAGGAGCATCATATGAGGCAGTCTAACCTTGAGGACATATTTTTAAAAACTACGGGAAGAAAACTGAACGAACAACAATAAAAATGCTACGCATTTTTATAAATTAAAAATCGGAAATCTGAAATTGGAAATCAAGACATATCCTCCGCTTCACAAGAGGCTTTTCGGGGTCTGGTGCAGGCATTATGCCGTTTACACCAGGAATCTCTACAGCAATTCCTTCCCCCCGTTCATGGAGCCTCTTATTTTTCTTGCCGCAGTCGGGATTGGCATTGGAAAGTTCATTTCAGGCACGGTTGAAGGACTTCAATATCTTGAATTCCTGGCAACGGGACTGCTTATGACTTCTGCCATGTACACAAGCGCATTTGAGTGCAGTTACGGTACTTTCATAAGGCTTGAATTCGACAAGGTCTACGACGGTATGCTTGCCGCCCCCATAACTGCGGAGAATCTTATAATCGGGGAAATTCTCTGGGCTGGAACCAAGGGGCTTTTCTTCTCCTTCGCCGTCCTTGCCGTAATGGCGGCATTTGGAGTGATAACTTCTCCATATTCCGTCATTACGCCAGTATTCGGGTTTGCAACCGGAATCATGTTCGCTGTACTTTCACTGCTGGTGACATCATACGTTAAAAACATCAATCATTTCAATTTTTATTTCACAGGGGTGCTTTCGCCGATGTTTTTTTTCTCAGGCGTGATTTTTTCAATCGGAGATCTCCCGCAATGTCTGAGAATTGTTTCGGAGGTGTTGCCATTGACGCACACCGTCAGGCTTGTCAGGGTCTGCTGTGCCGGGGGAATGTCTTCAATAATCATATGGGATTTTGCGTATGTCGCAATATTCACGGTCGTCGTCGGATGGTTTGCAGTGCATCGTCTGAGGAAAAGACTTGTCAACTGAAATAAAAAAAAGGATTTGATTATGGAAAAAGAGAAAATAATTTTAAAGGATCCTGAGGCTTTGTTCAATGATTTCACGAAGGAGGATCCGTGGCGGATATTCAGGATAATGGCGGAATTCGTCGAATCCTTTGAAACGATGAGTACGCAGGGGCCGCTTGTGACCGTTTTCGGTTCCGCGCGCACAAAACCTGGGCATGCGGAATATGCGGAAGCCGAAAAGATGGGGCGTCTTCTCGTTGAAAACGGATACGGTGTCCTGACCGGTGGAGGCGCTGGAATCATGGAGGCGACGAATAAAGGCGCGCATTCCGCAGGCGGGACATCCGTCGGACTCAATATAAAACTCCCTATGGAGCAGAGCGCCAATCCGTACCTGACGGCAGAAGTTGACTTTCGCTATTTCTTCATAAGAAAAGTAAATTTTCTCAAATACGCCCTTGCTGTGGTTGTTTTTCCAGGTGGATTCGGAACGCTGGATGAAATGATGGAAACTCTGACTTTGATTCAAACCAATAAAATCAACAGGATTCCTCTTGTGGTTGTCGGTAAAAAATTCTGGACGCCGCTTTTGGAATGGTTTGAGACCACTCTGGTTGAGGATAAGAAAATAAATTCATTTGATTTGAACTACTTCAAACTTGTGGATTCATCTGAAGAGGCTATGAATCATATCCTGGAAGTTCACAGGAAAGACGGACTGATTCATACGGTGAAGAAGTAAGACATGTTTTTGTTTGATCCATTTTCGGATGAAACAGAAATATTCAGTTTAGAGTTTGAGAAAGCCGGGTAGGGATGATACCTTGTCTGTCCATTTTTAAATTGACGGTTAAGCAGTCATGCAGAAAGCATTAAAATCGATAAATCTGGAAAACAAAATATAAAAGGGGTAGAAAATGGATTACAAAGTAAAAGACATCTCGCTTGCAGCGCTTGGAAGGAAGAAAATTGAGATTGCCGAGCATGAAATGCCCGGACTCATGGCAACGCGCGAGAAATATGCCAGGAAAAAGCCTCTCAAGGGCAAACGTATCATGGGCAGTCTGCACATGACAATCGAAACCGCCGTCCTCATGGAGACTCTGGTGAAACTCGGCGCGGAAGTCAGATGGTGCTCGTGCAATATTTTCTCAACTCAGGACGAAGCGGCGGCGGCAATGGCGGAAGCGGGGATTCCGGTTTTCGCATGGAAGGGTGAAACTCTTGAGGAATATTGGTGGTGCACTGAGAAGGCATTGAGTTTTCCGGGTGGAAAGGGCCCGAACCTGATTGTTGACGACGGCGGTGATTCAACCCTTATGATTCACAGGGGTTTTGAAGCTGAAAAGAATCCCGGGATTCTTAATGTCAAAACTCACGGCGAAGATGAAAAACAGCTTAATCTTCTTCTCAAAAGGATTTTAAAGGAAGAACCGAAAAGATGGCATGCAGTTGTCAAGGAATGGGAGGGTGTTTCCGAGGAGACAACCACCGGAGTCCACCGTCTTTATCAGATGTTCGAGCAGGGTAAGCTTCTGATTCCGGCAATAAATGTGAATGATTCTGTGACGAAATCCAAGTTTGATAATCTTTACGGATGCCGCGAATCCCTTGCCGACGGGATTAAACGTGCAACGGATGTCATGATTGCCGGAAAGGTCTGCTGTGTCTGCGGATACGGGGATGTCGGGAAAGGTTCATCTGAATCAATGGGCAATTTCGGCGCCAGGGTCATCGTGACTGAAATAGATCCGATCTGCGCGCTTCAGGCCGCCATGGCCGGATATCAGGTCGCTCCGATAGAAGACGCACTTCCAGTTGCCGATATTTATGTCACTACCACGGGCAATAAAGACATTATCACTCTTGAACACATGAAGAAGATGAAGGATCAGGCCATTGTCTGCAATATCGGGCATTTCGACAATGAAATCCAGATGGATAAACTTGAGAAATGCCCCGGCGTGAAGAAAATAAACATCAAGCCCCAGGTTGACAAATATGTGTTCCCTGACGGGCACTGCATTTATATTCTGGCCGAGGGGCGCCTTGTGAATCTCGGATGCGCCACAGGCCATCCTAGCTTCGTGATGAGCAATTCGTTCACGAATCAGACGCTTGCGCAGATTGAGCTTGCCACAAACAAGAGCCTCAAACCGGGCGTCACTCGTCTACCCAAGAAGCTTGACGAGGAAGTGGCACGTCTTCATCTTGAGAAGATAGGGGTGAAACTTACTAAACTTTCAAAAGATCAGGCTTCATATATTGGAGTCCCGGTCGAAGGTCCTTACAAGCCCGAGCATTATAGATACTAAGCTGGGAACCCAAACTCAAAGTTCTGAATACCCAATATCCAACACGGGATGTCCAATTACGGAGTATATACTGAAGTCATAGGGAATTAATTTCCTTGGATGTTGGAAATTTCTTTTTGGATATTGGGTGTTCATTCCGAATTCTGTCTTTGAGTTTTCTGAATTCAGCATAACGCCGGATATTTTATAAATGAAGAAAAAAATAGTTATTCTGGGTTCCACAGGTTCAATCGGCAGGAATGCCGTAAATGTCGTGAAACATCTTGTCCGTGAATTTGATGTTGTCGGTCTGGCCGCACACGGAAATATCGAGGTGCTTGCGCGGCAGGCGCGGGAACTTAACTGTGGGCGTGTCGGTCTTGCCGACATCTCTCGTATAGGTGAACTCAGGAAACTCCTGCCTGCAAACTGCAAAATCCATGGCGGACAGAACGGAGTCCTTGAAATTGCAACCTTGTCAGAAGCGGATCTTGTCCTGTGTGCAATTGTGGGGACGGGCGGTCTCGTCCCAGTCCTTGGAGCCGTGAAAGCTGGTAAGGACATTGCAATCGCAAGCAAGGAAGTTCTTGTCATGGCGGGCGAACTTGTCATGCGGGAAGTTGCAAAACGGAAAGTTAAATTCCTTCCCGTTGACAGCGAGCACAGTGCCATTTTCCAGTGTCTTGAGGGGAAAAGAAAAGTTGACGTCTCAAAGATAATCCTTACCGCCAGCGGCGGGCCGTTCCGGGGAAGGAAAATATGTGAAATTCGTGGGGCGACTTATGAGTCGGCGCTTGCCCATCCGATATGGGAGATGGGGCCAAAGGTCACAATTGATTCGGCGACGATGATGAATAAGGCGCTCGAGATAATCGAGGCGAGATGGCTCTTCGATGTTCCGGCGGGGAAAATAGATGTCGTCATACATCCGCAGTCGGTAATCCATTCGATGGTTGAATTTATAGACGGGACGGTGCTCGCCCAGATGAGTACTCCTGATATGCGCTTCCCCATACAGTATGCCCTGACCCATCCCGTAAAACATGCGGGGCTGCTCAAGTCGCTGGATTTCACGAAACTTGAAGGCCTCACTTTTGAAAGGCCCGACAGGAAAAATTTCCCGTCGCTTGGATTCGCCTATGAGGCGTTGAAGAGCGGGGGGACTCTTCCGGCAGTCATGAATGCGGCGAATGAGATTGCCGTGGAACGGTTCCGGAAAGCTGAAATACGTTTCACGGACATATGGTCAATCATTGAAAAAGTGATGTCTTCGCACGGAAAGCTTGACCGTCCGTCACTTGATGCTATCCTATCAGCCGACAAATGGGCGAGAGCCGAGGCCGCTTCCGTAAAGATACGGAAAAGGTGAGTCGGGCCTAGCCCGCAAACTCGAAATCCGAAGCACGAAATTCGAAATATATTCAAAATAAGAAGTTTGAATATTTAAAACATTTGGATTTTATGTTTTATTGTTTCGTATTTCGATATTCGGATTTCGGATTTTACTTAACTTAGAACATGGAACTGTAAACAGGAACAATAAACCGGGGAATCAATTAATGGTTGGAACAATATTTTTATACGTGTGTGTCGCGCTTTTCGTGGTGTTTTTTTTCGGGCTCTGTATCTTTGTCCACGAACTCGGCCATTTTCTGGCTGCTAAATGGCGCGGATTGCATGTGATCGCCTTTTCAATCGGATTTAAGAAAATATGGGGGTACAAGTACAAGGGCGTGGATTACAGGATCGGCTGTATTCCCTTCGGCGGATATGTGGATCTCCCACAGATTGATTCCACCGGCCCGGCAAAGGACGGGGAGGGAAACATCCTTCCTCCGGTAAAACCGATTGACAGGATCATAACAGCTTTTGCAGGCCCCTTGTTCAACATTTTATTCGGGCTCTTCCTTGGCACCTTCCTCTGGATCCACGGTATTCCGCAGGACACTCCGAAGCTCAAATCCTTCGAGGTTGCGTTTGTCGCGGAGGACAGCCCTGAATTCAGTGCGGGATTAAGGAAGGGTGATTTCGTCCAGACACTTAATGGAAGCCGGTTCTATGCCACATGGAACGATTTCATAAGGAAAATATTGTTTACTGTTGGCGAAGTTGAGCTTGGAGTCAATCGGGGCGGGGAGAACATTACAGTGAAGTATCTGCCGAAGGCGAACAGGCATGTGATGCCCGAAGAAGGGCTTGCGTATCCCTACTTTTTCCCGAAGATACCGGTTATAGTGATGCCTCTGCAGGGTTCACCGGCGGAAAAAGCGGGACTTAAGAAAAACGATGTTATTCTTAAGGTCAATGGCGTTGAAATAAGCGGACATGATGAGTTCTCCGAGAAAATAAATGAGTCGGCAGGCAACCCTATTGTCCTGACAGTTAACAGGCAGGGGAGAGTTTTTGACGTGGACAAGATTGTCGCCGTAGAGGAACAGTCTGCGGCCTTTTACAGGATCGGCGTAAAATATGACGCAAAACTCCCCATATCGGTCAACGAAATAGTCCCCGACTCCGCCGCCGACAGGGGCGGGCTCCGCAACAATGATGTCATTCAGAAGATTAACGGAAGGGCTTTGACAAGTCCCGAGAGTTTTTTCAACATGATCCAGCAGAGCAGGGGGGCTGAAACGGATTTTTCAGTCCTGCGCGGAGACCAGACGCTGAACATCCGGTTTGCTCCCAGGCTTGTAAGGAATTACAGCATCGGCGTCCAGCAGGTGTTCTACAGCCATCCGAATCCGTTTCAGCAGTTCGCAGACGTTATTGACATGACTTACAAGTCCCTGCGGGGGATGGTCTCCAGCAAGAGTACAATCAAGCCGCGGCACATGAGCGGGCCTCTAGGCATAGTCAGCGTAATTGGAAAAGCTGTTTATCACGGAAATATTATTCTGGCGCTTAACCTGATTGTGATGATCACTTTCAGTTTGGCATTGATAAATCTCTTCCCCTTGCCGGTTCTTGACGGGGGGCATATTGTCCTTTCGATAATTGAGGGGATAAGGGGAAAGCCGTTGCCGGAAGCATTTATAAAACCGATATTCATGGTCTGTGTGGTTCTTCTTATCGGTCTCATGGTATTTGTGACATTCTACGATATAATCCGCACCTTGCCGCGCTCTGCAAAGACAACCGCACCTGTCAAGGAGCTGAAAGCCGTACCGGATGAGACGAAACACTGAGATGTTTTTTCATTAAAATGAAAAAAACTTACTCAACGTAGCAGAACAGGAAAGCCGTTTCTCCGAAAGAGACAAGATCCCCGGGATGCAGCATCCTTTTGGTGATTTTCTCGCCGTTGACGAATGTTCCATTTGTGCTGTAGCAGTCGAAGAGAAGTGCTGAACGTTCATAAATTATCAGCTGGGCATGCTTCCTTGAAATATCTCCTGAGTCTATGTGAATGTCGGAGTGGGAATCCCTGCCAATATTGAACGCCTTTCCTGCCGTCGGAAGAGGAATGACGTTTTTTTCATTTGAGGACTCGTCAATGCACAGGAGGGAAAGCCGCTCCGGTTTGCTTTCCGGGGAAAATTTGAAATCATGTTTTGAGATCGACGGATCATGCTCGACATGGAAGTCTGCGGCATATTTCCCTATCAGGATCTTGCTTTCATCGAATAGGGGGATAGGAGTGTCAGCGCTGACCCCGTCTACTCTTACAGGATTTTCCGGCGAACTTGAAATCGACTTGAGGAAGCAGCTGTTGTTATGATAGAAAATAAATGCGCTGGCGGCCTCGTTTTGCAACCGGTTGTCGCAAAATTCATTGGGTCCGATGATGCAGGGCTTTTCCTTTTTGAAGATGAGCCCGGCCGGCGCCTTGTGAACCACAAGGGAAAATTCATCTTTATCGGGTCTTTTGTCTGTTTTCTGTTTCGCTTCACTGACAGCGCCAAATGAAAATACAAACGGGACACGGTCAATGAAAATTACATGTTTGTCGTTTTGCCTGAATATCACCTGATGCCTGGGGACACCGTTGACCGTCATGTAGCTCGTGTTGCTTGCCTCGATGGCATACCATTCAGAGCCCATTTTTCGAAAAATAACGCTCAGGTTCTGTGTGTTTGGTATGCCTACTGGAATATCTGAACTGTGCGGGTCTTCAGTGATGTTTATCTTAGTCTTGGCTGCCGGAAAATCTTTTTTATACCAGTTGGTGCCGATGGAGTAGAAGCACGTGAATGCGGGTTGTTTTGGTATAGCCGGAACGGATGAATGCTGGCTTGGAATCTTTGTGTTTGTTACATTTGGATTGTCCTTGATATTCTGCATATAAATTACTCCGTTGTGACATTGCCTGTATAAAGCTGTCTTGAACTCAGTATTGGTAACTTATTTGAAAAGAACCGGAAATCAAGCAGTTCCGGACAATTTGTTGTAATCATATTTTCATGACATCATGCTCTTCAGCTCTTTTACCTTCACGGCAATGTTTTTGTCAGCGGTTATTTCGGTTACCATCGCAATTTTACGCGCTCCCGCAGACAGCAGCTCCGGTATGTGCTTGGACTTGATTCCCCCCATCACAGTAAAGGGTATGTGGAGCAGGGGGGATATCTCCCGGATGATTTCAATGCCTAGCGCCGCCATTGTCAGCGACTTTGTCTGCGTATTGAAAATAGGGCCTATGTTGATATAGTCGGCACCGTCGGACTGTGCTTCCATAGCCTCTTCCATTGAGTGGGTGGAAATTCCGAATATCAGATCCGGAGCCGCTTTTCGGGCTTCTTCAAGCGGAAGATCCCCCTGTCCAAGATGAACGCCGTCGGCATTCGACTCAAGTGCGATATCCACAAGATCGTTGATTATCAGGAGCATTCCGTGTTCGTCGCATATTCTGCGAAATTCGCATGCGAGGAGGCCAAGGGCCCTTTTGTTCATGTTCTTCTCCCGCAGTTGCACTATTTTTGCGCCGCCTGCGGCGATCTGTTCCAGTACATATGTCGGACTTCTGCCCGCGCAGAATTCAGATGAGATCACAGGGTAGATGTCTACTCTTTCAAATGTGTCCAGTCTCTGCTTTTTTGTTTTCATATTTTTCCTTGGTTCTCAGGTAGGGCGCGTTCTCCGCAACGCGCCGCGGGATTATTTAGGTAGGGCGCGTTCCGCAACGCGCCGCGGGATTATTTAGGTAGGGCGCGTTCTCCGCAACGCGCCGCAGACGCCTGTGGAGAGGCATCCCTGCCTTTCCACACATAAGGCCAATCTTCACATGATGTTATAAGGTTGGCTCTTTCCGGGTTTTTGCGAATGTATAAGGCTTTTTCTTCAAGTGATTCATTGTTTCTGAGCCTATGATCAAAGAAATCGCGCTGCCAGTTGATTTCGAAATTCTTTGCGGTGAATCTTTTCCAGGAAGTTATGGTCTTTTTCATCTCGACGTCATGAGGGAAACCCAAGATGCAGTGTATGTGATCCGGCATAATAAGGAAAAGATGGATCCAGAATTTTTGAGCTTCTTGATAGTAGCATAATGAATCCCATATTTTTTTTGATTTTTCATGATGACAAAGTTGGTTTAAACTTTTCGGGGAAGAACAGATTGTTATAAAATATATTGGACATTCTTTGACCCAAAATGGTATCTCGTGAGGCAGAGATTCTCGAACTGGCAATTTTTTTCCGAGGTAGGGAGCGTTCTCCGTAACGCGCCGTGGCGGACGCCTCGGAGAGGCGTCCCTACCTTTCAAACCAGATATTGTATTCGAGATGTTCATGTTGTTTCTATATTCAGGTAGGGCGCGTTCTCCGCAACGCGCCGCAACGCGCCGTGGCGGACGCCTCGGAGAAGCGTCCCTACCTTTGAAATTCCTTTGGATCCACTGGCTTCAAATTGAAATCCGGTTTCCATTTGGACGATTGCGAATAAAAAGCATTTGGGTTGTCGAATAGGATTGAAGATATTGCCTTTTCCGGATGCCCGTCCTTCTTCATGAAGTCGCAGACTTTGACCAGGCTCAGCGGGTCGGATATCCCCCAGTCGGCAGAACCATTGATTATCATTCTTTCGTTCCCGAATTGTTTCACGAGACCGGAAACCCTTTCAGGAGTCAATTTTGAAATCGGATAGACTGTCATTCCGGTATAGCATCCCGTTTCCCTGGCGAAAGGCATTGATTCTTCGGTGTTGTGATCTATTTCGACAAGTTCTTCCGGTATCTTCTCGTTTTTTATTACATCAAGTGTCCATTTGATGGCTTTGACTTTCTCCAAATGGGAGAGGTGGACAATCACCGGAATTCTCCTCATGTGTGCGATGTTCAGCTGCTTGGCGAAAACCTCTTCTTCTTTCTTGTTGATATTATTGAAGCCGATCTCGCCGACGGCGATGCACCGTGGGTGGTCAAGATATTCATCCATTCCGCTTATCACTTCAAACGCAAGAGATGTGTTTTCGGCTTCCTTGGGGTTTACGGAAATGGCGGAATAATGGTCGATGCCGAATCTTCTTGCCCTGACTGTTTCAAAGTCGAGGATCAGTCTGAAATAATCGAAGAAGGTTCCGGCGTATCTGCGGTTCGTGCCGAGCCAGAAGGAAGGTTCCACGCAGGCCCTGATGCCGGCCTCATACATCCGGACGTAGTCGTCCGTAGTCCTGGAATACATGTGAATGTGAGGTTCTATGATGATCATTGGAATTATGAATTGCGAATGATGAATTATGAATTGCGAATTGAAAAATACAGTACATGGAGGTGAGCCGCAACCGGAAAACTGCAGTTTTCTTAAAAAGCTTAAACATGTATGTGTTCAGGGAAATAATGGAATTATTTCCTGAATATATTTTTCTTTAATTTTGCCCCGTCCACGTCCGAAACGGATATCCCCCCTTTTATAGCTTCGACTGCGGCAAGCCCTGCGGCTTCACCTATGGATGCGACAACCGGCATGACTCTGAGAGATGAATGCGCCTCGTGTGTCGAACTTATCGCCCTGCACGCCATGAGGAGGTTTTTACTTCCTTTCGGGACAATGCATCGGTACGGGATTTCATAATAGCCGCCTTTGACCCGCTCGATCACTGTTCCGGAACCTGACGGATTATGTATGTCGATTGGGTAAGAACTGCGGGCTATGCCGTCATCAAAAGTTTTCGCATTGATCACATCATTAGCATCCAAGACATAACCGCCCATGACCCGCCGCGTTTCGCGGATGCCGATCTGAGTCGCTATTTTCAGGATGAAGGCATCCATGCATAATTGCGATTTGCTCTTGAAGACGTTGAAAATCTCCCATACCTGCTTTCGGGCGATTATTTCCGCTTCGCCCAGATCTTTTGAAACGGTTCCGTCTTTCGCAATGACCCTTGTCGTGTTGAAGTGTATTACATCAGGACGGAGCGTTCTGGATATAAGGACATTCTCGCGTGGATCGCTTATCTCGCCCCGTGCCTTGCCTTCCATGTAAATCTCGTTGAGTTCCTTCCGAAGCGCATCCCAATCATCGGCTTTTACGCCGCCGAGTCTGAAGCATAGGGTCATCGGCTGGCAGGCACCGTCTTCCTTTCTTCCTTTTTCGGTTTCAAATCCTGCGAAATGCGCAAGGTCGCCGTCACCGGTGGCGTCAATGAGGATTTTCGCCTTGAAATCCTTTCGGCCTTCTTTGCATGCTACGGCTATTTCCGATATGGCGCCGCTTTTTGAGACAGCCCCAACTACAAGGGCGTGATAAAGGATTTCAACATTGGAATCAATAAGGAGTTTGTCCAAGAGTATTTTCAGTATCTCGTCATCAAACACCTTTCCTTCCTTGTCGGCAGCTCCGTTATCGGAAAGGCTTTTGACTATTTCCATGAAAACAGGTGAGGGGAGGTAATAATTGGCGTCAGTGTTTGAACGGTAGTACATGAAGGGATTCACAAGTCCGGCGGTTGCCATTCCTCCGGCGAACCCATAACGCTCGATCAGGAGAACTGACATTCCGTTTCTTGCGGCCGTAACTGCTGCACCAATTCCGCCAGGACCGCCACCAACGACAATCACATCATATTTCTTGCTCATTTTCTCTTGCCTTCTTGAAAATTTATTTTTGAAAAATTCTGTTTTTCAAAAATAAATTAACATGATAAATGCCGGATGTGTATGGAAAAATATGCTGTTATAGTGTAAAAATACATTAAAATGAAGAATATCATAAAAGAATTTTCGGAACTTGTTGATACTTATGGGCGGCTTTTCAATTGCTCAGTCTGTTTCCACGACTACAGCGGCGACATCTTTAAAGCCGCCGATTCTTCCCTTCACATGCATATCAATCCATTCTGCCAGAGTGTCAAGAAAAACCGGCATTGCGAAAAAAGATGCGTGGAATTTGACTCAAGAAATGTCAGGCACTTTTTTTCCTCCGGAAAAAAAGAACTTGTAAAACAATGTCATGCCGGAGTATTGGAGTTTACAGTTCCTGTCTTTTCAGAGAACCGCCTCTGCGGCGCCGTATTTCTCGGCCCGTTCAGACCTTCGGGAAAAATGAAACTGAAAGGGGTTATTGTACAAGAGGTTTCAATGAAACTTTCCTCGGATGCGAGGAAATTATTCATGTCGCTGCCTGAAATAGAGGATTCCAAACTTGAAGACATGCTTGGCATGACCAGGCTTCTCTCTGAAAAACTGGGAAGGGCAATAGCGTCAGTTAACCGTGATTATGTCCTGGGGCAGGGCTATGCCGACAAGATCCCCTACTTCATTAACCGAGAGTTCAAAAACAGGATCTCCATTGCGAATCTCGCAGAGTTCCTTGCCTTGAGCACGTCGAGGACAAGTCGGCTCGTGAAACTTCATACAGGGAAAACTTTTCCAGAACTCCTTGCTCAAAAACGTGTGGAACACGCAAAGTTCCTTCTGGAGAATTC
>CAMCYE010000046.1 GCA_945883805.1 Victivallis vadensis
AAAAATGGATCATCTCGAAGCTCTTGAATCACAGAGTGTGCATATTTTACGCGAAGCGTACAGGGAGTTTAAAAGTCTTGTCATGCTATGGTCAATAGGAAAGGACAGCACTGTCCTGCTCTGGCTTGCGAGGAAGGCGTTTTTCGGCCATGTCCCCTTTCCCCTCATGCACATTGACACGGCGTTCAAGATTCCCGAGATGATTGATTACAGGAATAGTATCGCACTGGAATGGAAGCTCAATCTGCTTGTCGGGCAGAACAAGCCGGTTCTTGAACGGGGACTCACATTTCCCGATGGTAAAGTTGACCGTCTGACCTGCTGCAAAAGCCTTAAAAGTGAAGCTCTAAAACACACACTTTCGGGAGAATGGCCGCGTTACAGGTTGAATCACGGCGCAGGAAAATTCGAACCTGATGCAAACAAGGAGGCCTATACCGGTGTAATTGTCGGGGTGCGTGCTGACGAGGAGGGAAGCCGTTCAAAGGAGCGCTATTTCTCTCCACGCGACAAGCAGAGCGACTGGAACGTAGACGACCAGCCGCCCGAGCTGTGGAACCAGTACAAGACCGACTTCGCGCCAGGTACGCATATCAGGGTTCATCCACTGCTCGACTGGACAGAACTCAATATCTGGGAATACATAGAGAAGGAGAACATTCCGATAACATCACTTTATTTCGACAATGGCAAGGGGCAAAGATACCGTTCTCTGGGATGCCATCCGTGCACAACGCCAGTGGAGTCCACCGCTAAAAACGTAAAAGAGATAATCACCGAACTTAAAAGCGGGAAATTTGCGAACATCGCAGAACGCTCCGGAAGGGCCCAGGACAAGGATGACGGCGGCGGACTGGAAACACTGAGGCGGGAAGGATACATGTGATAAAAAATTTCAGACGGAATTTTTTATAACTCAATACAGGAAAAGGATGAAAAATGGAAACGAATAATTTATTGAAGATAGTGATAGTAGGTCATGTCGACCATGGGAAGAGCACGATTATCGGACGACTCCTTGCGGATACCGGGTCACTTCCGAACGGGAAGCTCGAGCAGGTGAAGGAGAACTGCCGCCGCAATTCAAAGCCGTTTGAATATGCGTTTCTCCTGGACGCACTTAAAAACGAGCAGCGTCAGGGGATAACGATTGACATGGCGCGGTGCTTCTTCAAGACCCCGAGACGCAATTACATGATAATTGACGCGCCGGGACATATTGAATTTTTGAAAAACATGGTGACTGGCGCGGCCCGTGCGGATGCGGCGCTTCTCGTGATTGACGCCCATGAGGGCATCCAGGAAAATTCAAAACGGCACGGCTATATTCTGAGCATGCTCGGGATCCGTCAGGTTGCCGTGATAATAAACAAGTTTGATCTTGCGGATTATAAGAAAGAAGTATATGAAAATATTGTGAGCGATTACTCTGAATTCCTCAGCAACATCGGGGTCACGGCCACAAGTTTTATTCCCGCAAGCGGAAGATTCGGCGACAACATTGTCGGAGGCTCGGAGAATATCCCGTGGTTCAAGGGGCCATCAGTTCTCGAACAGCTGGAAACTTTCGAGCTCAAGCCGAACAATGCCGAAAAAGCGTTCAGGATGCCGGTTCAGGACATCTACAAATTCACTGAACAGGACGATGAGCGTCGCATAGTGGCAGGTTCCATTGAAACGGGTGGCATCAAGGTCGGAGACGAAGTCGCATTCCTGCCGTCCGGAAAGGAATCCGTGATTAAATCAATCGAGGGCTTCAACAATCCTCCGCGCAATGAAATCGGGGCGCCTCACGCGACAGGATTCACTCTGACAACACAGATTTACGCGAATCCCGGCGATATCATGTGCAAGAAAAGCGAAACTCCCCCGCTGGTCGGAGCCAGATTGAAAGTCAACATATTCTGGATGGGAAGGGCTCCGTTCATAAAAGGCAGGAAATACAGGCTCAAACTGGCGGCCGCACGGGCCAATGCCGAGCTAGTTGAAATTTTAAATGTGCTTGACGCGTCGGAGCTCACTTCTGTTAAAGGGAAACAGCAGCTCGACCGACACGATGTCGGGGAATGCGTGATTGAAACGTCAAAGCCGATTGCCTTTGATTTGATAAGCGACATCGAAAACACAGGCAGATTCGTCATCATAGACAATTATGAAATCGCCGGCGGCGGCATTGTGACCGGAAAAGCCGATGAGGACAAATCGCTCCTGCGCGAGCACATAGAAAAGAGGGAATATTCTTGGGAACGCGGTTTCATAGACGCGGCATCGCGCGCCGCTAGAAATCATCACAGGGGCAAATTCGTCCTGTTCACCGGAGACAAGGGAACAGGAAAAAGGGAGATTGCAAAAACACTTGAACAGCGCCTTTTCAATCTGCACCTCAACAGTTACTTCCTTGGAATGACAAATCTCATCGGCGGTCTTGATTCCGACATGAAAACGGTGTTTCAGGACAGGGACGAGCATATCCGGAGAATCGGTGAACTCGCGAGGATAATGACGGATGCGGGCCTGATATTCATCACGGCCGTCGACGATGCCGACGAATATGACCTCGAAAAACTGAAACTCCTGAATTATCCGAACGAAATACTTGTAGTCAATGTCGGGGAAAACTACTTTACAAAATTCAAAACGGATCTGAATTTGCCGGCCAACCATTCGATTGAGGAGGCGACTGCAAAAACCATGCAACTGCTTACGGAATCGGACATAATTCCGACGTATTGCATCTGATCTTGTTCGGATTGCATTAATTGAAAAACAAACGCGTCAGCAGAGTGACGCGGCTACAACCTAAGGCGGCCTGTATTTTTTGTAGCCACGTCACTCTGTTGACGTGCTCTTTGATTGCAACTTCAGTATTAACTCTAGCACATAAAGGGAAATAAAATGAACGATGAAATCTGGACAGATAAATATGAACTCATACGATTGAAAACCGGGGAATTTGTTTCAGGGAAAATAAATTCCGCCGAATTTAAAAAGATAACATCTCCGATTGGAATCTACGAACAGAGCAACGGGAAGTTCATGTTCAGGATAAGGATAACCGGTGGACATTTAACTCTTTCAGATGCGAAAACAATCTCCGAAACCGCAAAGACGAACAATGTCGGATACATCCATCTAACTACGCGTCAGGACATCCAGTTGCAGGATGTTCCGGTTGAAAAACTTCATCCTATTGTAAAATCCCTGACGGAAAACGGAATTCCATGCCGCGGCGGAGGCGGAGACACATACAGGAATACAACGGCATGTCCGCACAGCGGTTTTTTATCCGATTCGGTGTTTGATGTCCAACCTTATGCAAAAGCCGCAGATGAATTCCTGGTGGAACAGGAGAAATCATTCCAGCTTCCAAGAAAACTGAAGATAGGATTCTCATGCTGTGAGAAAGACTCTTCCCTGGCTGTCCTGCAGGATCTCGGATTTATTGCGAAAATAGTAGACGGTCGAAAAGGGTTCACTGTCTATGGTGGCGGCGGAATGGGGCGTGAAAGCATGATTGGGATAAAACTCTTCGACTTACTTCCGGAAAAGGATCTTCTGAGATGCCTGAAGGCGGTGCTGGAACTTTTCCATGATCACGGCGACAGGACAAACCGTGCAAAAGCCAGACTCCGCCATTACGCTGCAAAAGTTGGCGAAGCTGAATTCAAGAAAACTTTTCTTGAGTATTTTGAGCGGAGCGCTCAAAATATCAATAAAAGTTACAAAGATATAAATGTGGAACCGGTGACAACTTTATCATTGGTCAGATGCTTCATTCCAGATGGAAGTCTCTCCCTTTCAGATTTCGAAGAAATCTGTCATGCAGCCTGCGAAGCGGGATGCGTTTATATGCGAATTTCGCAAAGCCAGGATATTTACATTCCGGCAAGCCGTAATTCAGCCGCTGCCTTGAACGGCAATCTGAAAAACTTGAATTTTTCCGGAGATTCATTCAAGGGGCTTCTCACATGCTGTATAGGTGCGACCGTCTGCAAAATAGGAATCCTAGATTCTCAATCAATATCAAAAATAATCGCCGAAGAACTAGATGCACTGTTCGCAAAATATCCCGGGAGAAGAGCGGAGCTTATGCCGGTTATTCTGGATTCAATCAGGATTTCCGGATGTCCGAACGCCTGCGGAGCGCATCCGTCGGCGGTTCTTGGATTCCAAGGTATGAAAAAGAGCGTTGACGGTAATTTGCAGCCTTTCCTGAAAGTCTATACCGGTGCGGATCTGCGGAACGGGAAGCTATCCGAGCCTGTGATTGAAATTCCCGCCGAAAAAGCCGGGAAGTTTACCGGAAAGATAATAAGCAGTTTTATTGAATCAGGAAGCGCCGATCTCGGAGAGTTTATAAGAAACTGTTTGCAGAAATACTGAGGAGGCGCCCCATGTGGGGCGACCTCAACAGCGTTTTCTGGATTTGAAAATTACCAGTTTTCAGTCAGAAACGTCTGTCGAAAATCACATTAAATAAATTTTCGGGATCAAAATAAATTTTCGGGACGAAAATTTATGAGTTTAGAAATTCCTTTCGGGTTGAAATATTTCCTGCAATGCAAAGGGTTATGCGAATTGAGTCACTGGGACAAAACGTTGTTTTAGCTGTTTGTCTCTTCCTCTCCTAATGTTTTCAATTTCCTTGATTGTCTTTGCAGTTAAAACCTGTTCTCCGCAATCTGGGCAGTCAATCACCGGAATCTTTTCAATCAGGATAAGGCCTTTCCCTTTGCCGTATGTATGAGTCATCTTCCTCTCGAAAGCCCTATTTTTTCCGCAATTGTCGCAAATCATAATATCTCCTGTCTTGCTTTATATACCGTTATGATAACCGCCTTGCCGTGAAACCCAAATTTCAAAACCGTCTCGGCAATGCCATTTGACAAGGTCTGCCCTTTGAAACGGTATTTGAACTCACCGGTAAGCATATCCTTTTGCTTTTCAATTACTTTGCCTTTGATAACAACGTTTTCAATATCGAATATGTCGAGACCGTCATCTTCCATTTCCTCAAAAGCGTGTAATGTCATAACATAATTGCCTGCGGCAATCAAATGAACAAATTTATTTTCAACCTTACTGTACAAATAATGCTCCGTTCACATAAATCTTGAAAATTTACTAGTAATACTAGCATGAACATATCCAAAAGCAAGAAGTTGAAATTTGTACATCGGTTTGAAAACTTGTATTTTGGGAACGCCACCAACTTGTCGGCATTCTTAATTAAAAGAACGTGGTACAGGCGTCTTGCCTGTGTTGAAAAAAAGAATAAGTACAGGCGAGACGCCTGTGCCACATTACTAATTACTAAGGCAGATGCCGGCAAGTTGGTGGCGTTCCTAAAGCGGCTAAATTTTGATCTCGGCGGAATTATTATAGATGCCCTGAGAGTCGTACACGATATTTCCTTGGCAGACCGTCATGCGCACTGAATTGGTTTTTGAATCGAAGAAAGTTATATCCGCGATTTTTCCCGGATGGATTTCCCCCCGGTTGTCGAGACCTATGCTTTTTGCGGGATTGTATGTGAGGCATGCTGAGGCCTCAGTGTTTTTGAGATGGGTGAAGGCGATAAGATGCCGCCATCCCCGTTCGAGTGTCATTGTCGAGCCTGCAAGTGTTCCGTCAAGCGTTGTGACGCGCCCCTTGTCTATATGGACCTCGGAATCCCCCACATGGTAGAGGCCGTCATGAAGTCCGGTCCCCTGGATTGCATCGCTTATCCCGATGACCTTGTCCTTGGGTTTGGTGCGGCATGCCAGGTCGACCATCACGGGATGTATGTGCGAGCCGTCGAGAATAAGTTCGATGTGTATCCTGTCGTCCGTAAGCGCAATCGCGGTCAATGCGGCGGATCGGTGGTGCAGCGGGGGCATGCCGTTGTAAAGATGTGTGCATCGCCTAGCTCCTGCATCAACGGCCCGGAGGACGGATTGTTCGTCCGCCAGACTGTGACCCATTGACGGGATTATATTATTTCCCAGAAGCAGTTCAATAAGCTTCACTGAATTATCGAGTTCCGGCGCGAATGTCATTATTTTTATCTGGTTTTGTCCGGCCGCAATGAGTTCCCCGACCTCGCCCAGGTCAATGGCTCTTATCTCCTTTTCATACTGTGAGCCATGCTTCGCCTTGTTCAGGAATGGGCCTTCGATGTTGATGCCTACTGGAACAGCACCGGAAAGATGTTCATTCTGTATTATCTTCGAGAGAGCTGAAACTGCTGAAAACATTTTTTCGCGGGACGCAGATACGATAGTGGGGAGGAAAGATGTGATTCCGTGTGAGGAGAGAGTTCTGCTCATAAGTGTGATTTCGCTGGTGCCCGAACCTGCCGAGGTCGAATCGAACCCGCCTGCGCCGTGAATGTGCGTGTCGACAATCCCGGGCGTGGCGTATGTGTCGGGAAGGTCAATCACCTCGAGACCCGCTTCTTTTTCAAATGCTGAAGCTGCGCCCACCGCAATTATTTTCCCGTTCTCGCAGAGGATTCCGGCATGGGGGAATTTCCTGTGGGGTGTGAGGCAGTAGTCCATAAGGTAAAGCGTTCTGTTTTTCACTTGGAATATTCCTGACTTGATTATTAATTTGCCGTTAAGAAAACAATAGGAAATAATTTAACTTAACATCAATGACTTACAACACTTCTTTGGTTTCTTTTTGAAATTGCACTTGTCAAAATCAATTAAAATATTACCTTGAATTTGTTGTCCGGCGGGCAATGAGTTTTGAGATGTTAATAACTTGTTAGCAAGTTTATAATAAATCTGGAAATTTGAATGATGTTTCTTGCGGGTCAGGTGCTTTTCTGCAAAATGGCCCGAATATTCTCGCCGGAAAATCTTTTGAATGGCGTTTTTTTCAAAAGGTAATGGATTTAGCCTCAAATCACGGGGTTGTTGTATTCGAAATGATTTTTTTGCGCGTTTGGAAGATTATTTTTAAATGTCAAGCTTGCAAACTGGAATTATTTAAAAAAAATATTTGATTTACCGGTTGCCTAAAGCTTGTTAATAAGTAAAGTGTTTTCTCTGTTTCTTAAACGATTGGATTTAGATATGCCTTATGATGTTATCGACGAACAGGTCTGGATTTCAGCCTGCAAACATATTGAAAACGAAATTAAAGATGTGGAGACTTTCAGGCGATGGATAAGCACCATCATCCCTGTTTCGTTTAAGGGTGGAATACTCATGCTCGGTGTTGCGGATGATTTCACTGCCGGTTGGTTGCGTGTCCATTTCGAGGACATTATCGCCAACGCCTTCAAGTCAGTAGTCAAATTGAAGATTGTAAAGGTCAAGTATGAGACCGGTCATCTGAAAGAACTTCCACTCCTGGAAGTCAAACAGGAGAAAAAGGCGCTTCCCGTGAAAAGTCACCTGCCATTGAAGAATGACAATCATCCGGCTCCGAACTGCAATCCGAAATTCACGTTCGGGACATTTGTGGTGGGCCCTGAAAATTCGCTCGCATACGAGGCTGCAATGAGCATTCTCCAGCCTGAGTCAAGTCTTTCGGTGAACCCGCTTTTCATATACAGCAGTCCCGGCTTGGGCAAGACACACCTTATCCAGGCGATTGCCAACGAGGCAATGAAGAAAAACAGAAAGCATGTTGTAGAATATCTCCGTTGCGAGGATTTTTTAAATCTCTATACGGATTCAATAAGAGGCAAGGATCATCACAATTTCAGGGACAGGTTCAGAAAAGTGGATTACCTCCTGATTGACGATATCCAGTTCCTTGCCGGCAAGACCAATCTGCAGGAAGAGTTCTTCAACACTTTCAACAAGCTCCACAATGAGGACAAGAAGATTCTCCTGACTTCGGACAAGACTCCGTCCGAAATCAACAGGATGGAACAGCGGCTGATCTCCAGGTTTGTCTCGGGTCTTATTGTTGAAATCACCCCTTTCAGCGAAGAGACTAAGTTTGCAATCCTGAAGAAGAAACAGGAAGATTATCTGACGAAATTTGACGACAAGGTCCTTTGGTTTATCGCCCAGAACACCCGTCCGGATGTAAGAAAGCTTGAGGGGGCCCTGATGCGGCTGAGCCTTTATGCCTCTGTTAAAAAAGTCGAAATGCATCTTGAAGTCGCACAGGAGGTCCTGAAGGATTATCTTGCTGAAATGGCTGCGGTGCGCCTGACTGTGGAGACCATCCAGAAAAAAGTGGCCGAATATTTCGACCTCCGTGTTTCCGACCTTACGGGGAGCAAGCGTCCCGCCAATATCGCAATGCCACGCATGATTGCAATGTACCTGTGCAGGAAGATGACGGACAAGTCATTGTTTGAAATAGGCGAGGCCTTCGGCAGGAACCATGCGACTGTCATACACGCCTTCAACAGGATACAGGATGAATTTTCCGCAAACGAGCAGATGAAACGCAAAATCTCACAGCTCGAGAGCAAGCTCCAGGTCGCGTAGTTTATAAATTTTTAACTCCGTGAAAAATTTATGTTAGTCGACTACCATGTCCATACTTTCCTTTGCAAGCACGCGACCGGTGTTCCTGACGAATATGTCGATACCGCCATCCGGAACGGGATATCGGAAATAGGTTTTTCCGACCACTGTCCATGGCCGTCCGGATTTGATTCGAAATACAGGATGATTCCATGCGAATTCAATTCCTATAGGAAAATCATTTCCGATTTGAAGGAAAAGTACAGGGAATATGTCAATGTGAAATTCGGTCTCGAAGTTGACTGGGTTCCCGGCAGGATGGACGAGGTCTTTCAAAATCTCGACAGCGAGGATTTCGATTACCTTATCGGTTCTGTCCATTACACCGATGAATTCCCTTTCGATAATCCAGATTCAATTGGAAAATGGGAGGAGAAAGGCGTAGCCGACAAAGTCTGGCACCGTTATTTCGAATTGGTTCTCCAGATGGTTCAAAGCGGAAAATTTAATATTATCGGCCATTTTGACCTGCCGAAGAAATTCGGCCATTATCCGGCATCCATGGATAAGGTGAACAAGTTTATCCTGGAAATATTTTCCGTTGCATTTGGAAACAACATGGCGATTGAACTTAACACTTCCGGACTTAGAAAACCGGTCAGGGAAATATATCCTTCACTGGAAATACTGAAACTTGCCCGTAAGTGCAATCTTATGATCACCCTTGGCTCGGATTCACATGCCCCGGATGAAGTTGCTGCGAATTTCGCAGACGCCGTCAATCTTGCCAAATCCGCAGGCTACACACATATATGCAGTTTTGATAAACGGATGCCGAAGCTGCAGGCAATAGGATGAGTTGATGGACTAGTTGCAGAGGCACAAAGGCACAAAGGTTTAAGAAAAACTAATCTTGAGATCATTTTGCGGCGACTAGCCTGACTTCCAGCTTGCATCCGACAGCATGAGCGTAGCGTTTCAACGTATTGAATGAAGGGGATGGTACTTTCCTAAAACCTATGGATTCAATCCTAGCCACTGCCGGACGGAGTGTCCCCATGCGTTCGGCGACTTGGTTTTGTGTCATATTCGCTTTCTCCCTAGCCTTGAGAAGTGATTTGACGAGTGTGAATTCCTCTTCAAGAGCGTCGTAAGCTTTCCTGAAATCCACATTTGTCAGCTTTTTTTCAAGCTCCTTCCTGTGGTCACAGTGTATTGGGTTAAATTTATCTCCACGCATTTTTCACCTCTCTTAACCTTTTTCCGGCTTTTTTCAACTCCTTGTCTGGAGTTTGCTGTGTCTTTTTAATGAAAGAGTGTAGAAGGATGATTCTCCCTGCCGAGATCGTACAATAGAAAATCCTACCTATACCTTCCGGACCATGGGCTCTGATTTCAAAAAGCCCTTCCCCGAATGGTCTTGTATGCGGCAAACCAATATCGGGACCGTGCTCTATCATTAATCCACGTATTCTTGCGAATGAAGCATATATCCCCGGAGATAGTGTGTCTATTTCCTTCTTTACTCTTTCGTTGTAATAGAAAAACTGGTACATCCCAATATTTCTTTTAATTTTCAAGACATAAGGTAACATATCTGTTACGTAACTTCAAGCTCGATTAATCTTTAATGATCTCTGTTCCGATACCGCGGTCGGTGAATATTTCCAGGAGGAGGGAATGTTTTATTCTGCCGTCGATCATGTGCACTTTGCTTGTGCCGGCATTTATCGCATGGACTGCGCTTTTTACCTTCGGCACCATTCCGCCTTTGATTATCCCGCGTTCTATCAGGGTGGCTATTTCACTGGCTTTTATGGTTGATATCACGCTTTCTTCGTTTGCAGGATCCTGGAGTATTCCGGGAACGTCGCTCAGGAACACAAGTTTCGTCGCCTTAAGCGCCTCCGCTATTTTGCATGCGGCTATGTCGGCGTTGATGTTGAACACCTGTCCCTTTTCATCGCAGGCGAGGGGGGGGATAACCGGAATCACATTGGAATTAATGGCATCAAGGATAGGGGAAATGTCAACATCGTAAATATCGCCGACAAATCCGATATCAAGGTCATTGCCGGTTTTCGGACATGACGTGAAGAGTTTGTTCGCCTTGAGGAATTTCTTTCCGGAAAGCTGTCGTCCCTTGCCTCCTGCGTCAGTGATCGCATTGACAAGCTCCGGATTGATTTCATTGTGAAGCACATCATCGACAACGCCTATCGTCTTGTCACATGTGAATCTTAGGCCGTTGATGAATCTTGTTTCGATCCCAATCGAGGTGAGTTTTGCGCTTATGGCATTCCCGCCGCCATGGATCACTACAGGTTTCATTCCGACGCATTCCATGAGGACTATGTCCTTCATCGTGCTTTTCATCAGTTCGGCGTTCTCCATTACGCTTCCGCCGAATTTTATGACAATTGTCTCGCCTCGGAATTTCTGTATGTACGGAAGCGCCTCCACGAGGACGGCCGCCTTGTTTATTATCTTTTTCATTTGTAAGCCTTTTTTATGTGATTTTTATAATAGACGATTTTCATCGGTAATTGAAATTCTAACGGATTCCAAGTGACCGAGTGTCCAAGTGTAAAGAAAAACCCAAGACACGCTAAAGCCGTGAACTCCAACAAATTCTTTCAGTCGTCAGTCGCTGGTTCTTAGTCGTCGGCCTTTCGTACTCGGATTACAGATTGCCGATCCCGGAGCTCGTCCCCCGAAACTCCCGAAATTTCGCATTTCCGCACTTTCGAACTTCTCCATCAAGTATGATAATCTGCGTTTATTTTGACATACTTGTATGAGATGTCACCTGTCCATACTTCTGTGGATTCCTTTCCGGATTTCAGGTTGAGAGTGATTGTGAACGATTTGTTCCGGACAACGTTTGAAAGAACGCTTTCAGCGGTTCCCGCGTCCTGCCCGTTTTTTACGACAGGGATATTGTCATAGAAAAGGCAAACCTTGTCAGGATTGAAACTTGCGCCTGAATATCCGGCGGCGCACATGACTCTTCCCCAGTTCGGATCGCCGCCGAACCAGGCTGTTTTGCAGAGAAGCGAATTCGCAATGGATTTTGCACACAGTGTCGCATCTTTTTCAGAGTGGGCGTTGAGGACTTTTATGGTCACGAACTTTGTAACTCCTTCCCCGTCGAGGACAATTGCCTTGGCGAGATTTTCCAGTACATGGAACAGTGCCTGCTTGAAATTTGCACCGTCCTTTGAACCGGACTTTATCTCCCTGTTTCCCGCTTTGCCGTTTGCCAGGATGACCAAGGTGTCGTTTGTGCTCATGTCTCCGTCCACAGTTATCCTGTTGAAGGATTTGTCGGTTCCCTCTGCAAGGCATTTATTTAAAAACTTTGCGTTGATAACCGCATCAGTTGTAACATAGGCAAGCATGGTTGCATGTGGAACCGTCTGCATTCCGGGGGCGATCATTCCTGAGCCCTTGGTCATTCCTCCGATTGTAACCTTCCTGCCGGATACGTCGAGGGATACTGATATTTCTTTCGGGCACGTATCGGTTGTCATTATGGCCAGAGCCGAGTCGTGTCCGCCGTTTGCGGAAAGCGACGAGCACGCTTTTTTGATTCCGGTTTCAATTTTTCCCATGGGCATCTGCACTCCGATTCGTCCGGTTGAGGAGACGAGAACTGCGGAAGGTTTGACTCCGAGCTGTTTTGAAGTCAATTCAGCCATCTTCCGGGCGTTTTTCAGTCCGTTCTTCCCTGTGCAGGCGTTTGCGTTGCCGCTATTGACTATTACAGCGGAAATATGTGAATTCTTTTTGAGTGTCTCCCTTCCGAGTACTACGGGAGCCGCTGCAAACAGGCAGGTCGTGAATGCGGCGGCGGCCTTTGCCGGGGTTTCAGAGAAGATGAGAGCCATGTCGGTCTTTCCGCTTTTCTTGAGTCCGGCGCATATACCCGCCGCCTTGAATCCCGCAGGTGAAGTTATCCCGCCGCCTTTTATAACAGAGAATTTCTTTCCTTCCATTATTTCCTGAATCCTTTCTTAACTTTCTCCACTTTGACATTTATCGCGATTCCACCGCGCGGACGGAATTTTCCGGAAACCTCCACCCATCTTGGAGAGCATGCCTCGCTTATCTTGTCGGTAATGATATTGACGGCCTCCTCGTGGAAGGTGTTTGAGTTTCTGAACGAGAAAAGGAAAAGTTTCAGTGATTTACTCTCGATGCAGAGCCTGTCCGGAACATATTTGATGCTTATGTCTCCGAAGTCGGGCTGGCCTGTGACCGGACACAGCGAGGTGAATTCGGGACAGTCGAAAGTGATTTCATAGTCGCGTTCCGAATACAGGTTTTCAAACACTTCCAGTGCCGCCTTTTCCGGACTGTCCGGAAAAGAGGTCTTTGACGATTTCAAAAGTGTAAGTTTTGAAAATCTGCTGCTCTTCAGTTTTTTCATGAAATGTCTCCGATTTTTTTAACCACTAATCCACACTAATCTAACACTAAGATTAATATTTGCTGTGAGTTTGATTTTACATTGTAAAGGCAAACTCACAGCAAAACTTGTATTCTCATTCTTGTTAGTGGGAAATTAGTGTCGATTAGTGGTTGACTTCTTAATCTTACCCACCGAAAATTAAACCTTAATTCCGATTTTGAAAGCGGAGAAGAGCTGATTTGCGAAATCCGCAAATTCGTTTTTCGGGCAGTCGTTCAGATTTTTGTACTTTTTAAGGGAATCAAATTCACTGACTACCGCAATGACAGGAACTCCGCAGATCCTTTCTATGGTTTTGATATTGTCTTTTTCAACGATTCCCGGATTCAATGGCATTTTATTTATGACAATTCCCGCGATTTCCAGGTTCCTTTTTTTCATGGCTTCAATGCTCAGGAGTGTGTGGTTGACGGTTCCGAGACCGGCGGTGGACACCAATATTGCCGGAATATTCATTTCCGAAATGAGGTCAGCCATGAGGAAATCTTCTGTCAACGGGACAAGAAGTCCGCCTGCGCCTTCAACCAAGAGTACGTCAACTTCCTTTCGTAAAGACAGTTCCTTGAACGCCTTCATGATGGTTTCCGGATTTATTTCCCTGTTTTCGCTTCTTGCGGCGAGCAGCGGGGATGCCGGCAGGGAAAAGGAATACGGGGTTGCCAGCAGTTTTGGGAGAGTGTTTATTCCAGGGACAATTGTCCTTATGGTTTCAAGGTCGGTAACGGATTTGCCCTCCCCTGTCTGAACTGGTTTCATGACAGAGACATTTCTCCCCTGTGACAGGAAATGTCCTGCAATTCCGGCAGTGACGATTGTCTTGCCTACTCCAGTTCCCGTGCCTGTGATGAAAAATGATTCAGTCATTTCTTAAATTATAGCCGCAGTTGATAAAGACAACAGTAATCTTTTTCCAGTTGCTGGAAAAATATTCATACATGAATTGGCAGGTGGAATGTTTTTTTTGACAGGATTACAGGATAAATCAGATTGTATATGAAGCCCTAATATATATATTATCATTCGCGGGATGGTGTAGGAATATTGCCATCCCTTTTTAAGGTTTGTTCGCGTGACATTGTGTCGCCATTTTTATTATGGAGAATGCCGAGATGCCAAAGGGAAAATATTTCGAACGGATAATTGATCGTCTTCAGCCTCACGACAAGGACAATGTCCAGACCTATGTGTTGCGTCAGATAAGGGAGAAAGGTTTTCTCCAGACGGTTTTCAACACTATTCATGAGGGGATAATCGTTGTTGACAAGGAGTTGAAAATCCGCTATGCGAACAAGGCGGCCGTGGGGATGCTCGGAATTCCGGAGAATATCGAGGAACAGCGTATTTCAAGGTTCCTGAAGGACATTGACTGGAAAGGCATCATGGGCAGGGACGAGAATGAATGGTATAAGGTATCCAGGAAGGAAATTGAAGTCCTGTACCCTGTCAGGAGAAATCTTCTTTTTTATATCGTGCCGCACGAGAAAGACAAGGATACGGCAATAATAATCCTTCATGATGTTACAGAATCCAGGATGAACACGCTGAAGACCTTAGAATCGGAAAAAAACCAGCTGATATCGCTTCTTGCTGCCGGGGTGGCACATGAAATAGGAAATCCGATAAATAGTCTCCACATACACCTTCAGCTCCTCGGAAGAAAATTAAAAAAAAGCAGAAAGAAGGACGATGAGGCACTGGAACTCCTGTCGGTTGCCGAGAGGGAGGTCAAGAGGCTCGACATGATAGTTTCCCAGTTTCTGCAGGCTGTCAGGCCGACCGTCCCGAAAATGTCTACGGGCGTGGAGCTGAAACAAATCATAATCGAAACCCTTAATTTCATGCAGTACGAAATTGAGGACCGCAACGTAAAGGTTGAATGTTCATGGCCGAATACCTGTCCGCGGATACAGGGAGATGAAAGTCAGCTGAAACAGGCTTTCTACAATATTATGAAAAATTCGGTGCAGTCCATGCCCGACGGCGGAACCATACATATCGCCTGTTCTTTTGACGAGAACAGGATCGAGGTGAGTTTCAGAGACATGGGTAAAGGCATAAGCGCCGAAGATATCGGCAGGGTTTTTGAACCTTATTATACTACAAGGCAAGGCGGTAACGGTCTTGGGCTTATGGTTGTCGAAAGAATCATAAGGGAACATGGTGCGCAGCTGACGGTGGAAAGCGAACCCGGTAAAGGCACGGTGTTTAAAATTAAATTCCCAATGACCCCTAGAAGAATCAGAATGCTGCCGGCACCGGAGGTTCAAAAGGCGGTGACCAGTGACCAGAGCGCAGAAGTGCGAAAGTTCGAAAATGCGTAAGTGCTAAAAATAAAATACAAAATCACTCTTTTTATAATTTAATAGTATAGGAAATTGTATTTACGGATCGCTGGCAATGTGCCCGTTGGAGTTCACAACTTTAGTGTGTCTTGGTATTCAATAGGTTAAACACGCTAAAGCCGTGAACTCCAACTTAAGAAATCAGCTCAAAAGAGGCAATTTTGAAATTGCCTCTATAATCCCGAAGGCGAGAAGCTGAAGACTAAAGACCAGCGACTAACGACCAAAAGAATTTGTCGGAGTAAGGGGAAAAGAATAAACGATGCCGACAAGTCGACGGTGATCCGATGCAGAGATGTGTAAACGAAGAGTGAAATACGAAAGTTTAACTTAAAACTAGACACTTAAAACTTAAAACTTTGAAACAGAGACGCTAAAATGAGTAAGAATAAAAGATACAGCATACTTATCATAGATGATGAACGTTCCACGCGTGACGGGCTCAGCCGTCTTCTGCGCCAGGATTATGACGTGACTCTTGCGGAAGACGGATTCAGGGGGATGAACGTTTTAAAGAAGAACAATTTCGATATTGTCCTTACCGACCTGAAAATGCCCGGAGCCGACGGCATGGACATCCTGAGGGAAACACTTCTGAAAAAGCCCATTCCGATATGCATAATCATGACAGCTTACGGTTCCATTCCGGCGGCAATAGACGCCACGAGGGAGGGGGCTTTTGATTTCGTGCAGAAACCTTTGAATCTGGATCAGTTGGAACTCCTCATTAAGCGGGCAGTTGAAAACAAGAAGCTCACCGAAGAGAATCTGGATTTGAAACGCAGGCTCAACAGGAGTTACGAACTTGACGACATCATCGGAAAATCCGCGTGCATGCACGAAGTTTTTGAAACAGTGAAACAGGTTGCTCCAGCCCGCACAACCGTCATGATAACCGGTGAAAGCGGAACCGGCAAGGAAATGATCGCCCATTCCGTCCACGCACTGAGTGGGAGACAGGGCTTGTTTGTCGCCGTACATTGCGCCGCGCTTCCCCCTACGCTTCTCGAAAGCGAACTTTTCGGGCATGAGAAGGGATCTTTTACAGGTGCGACAGAGCAGAAGAAGGGGCGTTTCGAACTGGCTGACGGGGGAACCCTTTTCCTAGATGAAATCGGTGAAATAGATCAGTCTGTGCAGGTGAAAATTCTCAGGGCTCTTGAGACCAGATCTTTTGAAAGAGTCGGAGGTGTCCAGACAGTTGTCACCGATACGAGGGTCATAACTGCGACGAACAAGGATCTGAAGGCGATGGTGGCGGAAGGGAAATTCAGGGAGGATCTTTATTTCCGCCTATTCGTAGTCGCAATCAATCTGCCTCCGCTCCGTGAAAGGCAGGAGGACATACCGATGCTTGTGAAGCATTTTCTCGATGAATTCTCAAAGGAGAACAACAAGGAGGTGATGAGCATCTCCGAGGAGGCTCTGAACGTCCTCTGCAGGTATGCTTGGCCGGGCAATATACGCGAACTTCGCAACTGCGTGGAGCGCATGGTTGTCCTGAGCCGAACCCGGGTGCTCGATCTGCACAACGTGCCAATTCACATTCGCGAAATGATTTCACCTGAAAACGCCATTACTGCGCTTCCGGGAAACTCGCTAAATATCGGAAAAACCGAAAAGATGCTAATCCAGAAAGCCCTTGACGAGTGCGACGGCAATGTCACAAAGGCCGCAGGCAAACTGGGCATCAGCAGAAGAACCCTGCACCGCAAGCTCAACGAACTGAAGGGCTGACCGTAGAATTGTCACGGTCACGGTTCAAAAGATTAAAGGTGTTCCAGTGACTTCCGGTACGAATATCAGCAAACGGACATGGTTTACTGAATTTGCGCCTTGAAAATACGGTTTACCGCACGTACATTATACTGGGATGATTGATGGTAGCTCGGTTTATATAAATTTGGGTTTTAAGTGGAATTTATAAAAATGAAAATCTCCAGACTCCTGATTCCAACCGTCGTACTTTTTTTCATCTTGTCCGTTATTTTTATCTACCGATCGGACAGGACCGGAAATCATACGTCTGCAAATCCAGTGGACAACACTTTTTCTGACGTTAAAATAACGTCGGGGGATGTTCCGCACGCTTGGACAATGTCTGAAAACCCCATACAGTCTGACGCCGTGCGGGGTGTCGACCTGTTCCTTGACAGCCCTTCGGTCTCCTTGTGCTCCAGCGATTCAGCGATAAGGGTGAGGACGGCTCAGATAAACAAGGATGGCATCGGCAATCTGTCTGAAGGGGACACTTTGAGACTTAATCTTTTTGACGATGTCGCATGCGACGCCAAAATCAACAATAGCCATACCGATGTGAACGGTGCGAAGATTGTCACCGGAACCATAGATGTCGATGATGCGAAAGGGTATCTTTACATGTCGACGGTTTCCGGGAAGACGTCAGCATTTGTCGATCTGCCTTCTGAAGACAGGATGTTTTCAACCGGGTCGGAGAATGGGACGGACTATTCTATTTTCGAACATGATACCGGAAAGCTGGACATAGTCCGGAATGAAAATGACGGCCTGTCGCACAGGATAGTCAGGCTTGACGCCGCCGGCCAGCTCGGGAATTCGGATTACCAGGTTTTTGAAATTTATTCCGCATCTATTGAGTCCGGTTCCTCCGATGCCGTGATAGATCTCATGATTGTGTATACGCCTGCGGCTAGGAAATGGGCTGCCGGCAATTATCAGGGGCCGATTGAGAATATGACGGCGATTGCAGTCGCGAGGGCGAACACTGCATTCGCGAACAGCAAGACGGGCACAAAATTCAGGATTGTCCATTCGCAGGAGATCAACTATACCGCCGCCGGAGAGACTGGAGGCAGTTCCTCAACCGATCTTAACAGTATTACTTTCAACGAGTCGATCCAATCCATGCGCAACAAATACGGCGCCGATATTATCACGATTGTGACCGCATGCGACGATACCGGGGGACTTGGCTGGCTATACTGCGGATATTCTTCTTTCGCCTTCAACTTGTGCAGGGTCAAACAACTTGCCAATTCCTACACTCTGGCCCATGAATGCGGACACAATATGGGATGCGGACATTCAAAAACGCAAAATGTAAACGCTCAGGGATATTTTCCGTATTCATCCGGCTGGCAGTGGACTGAAAAAAATGGAAGGGGATATCATACGGTGATGACTTACGGAAGCGCCGCTTATCCGGCGGAAGCACCGTATTTCTCCAATCCGTCCGTTTTTTTCAGGGGTAATCCGACTGGAGATTCGCGAGATGCCAATAATTCGCTTACAATCATAAATCTGAAACAGAAAGTTTCCTCTTTTAGGCCGTCAATTTCGGATCAGGAATCGGAATAAGGTTACATTTTGAGGTTTCACGATGTCAAAAGAGTGATTAAGTGTTTTTTTAATAGTAACAAAAACAATGGGGGATGATATGATGATTTTCAATAGTTTTATGATTTTCGCGATCGTGATCAATTTCATCGTCGTCTTGATTGTACTTGGAAAACTGAGTCGCAGGCAGGATCATATCCATAATATTCTCAAGATGATTGAAAAGCGAATCACCGAAGAGGATCACTTCATCATTAAAATCAGCGAGATGGTCGCCAGGCTGGAAAAAGGGATGCGGGCGAAAAAAGGGGAAATCGACTGGGAGGGATAATCCTCGTGAATATTTGCCGCAGTTGTTTGATTAAAAACACTTGTGAATTAGTGTAATGGATTCGCCCTTACATGTAACATGAACACGGAGAACAATAATGTCGAAGAAGATTGACAAGGACAACATCGTCGAGGAAGCATACGATGAAATCACACAGTTTGAAAATTTTTTCGTAAGTCACTGGCCGAAAATATTGAATGCCGCCGTTGCCGTACTGATACTCTTCACCCTTTACATGATTTTCTCGTCTTTCGGCAGCAAGAAGGACCTTGAGGCTTCACTTGCGTTCACAAAGGCGAAAACCATACCGGAGCTTCAGAAGGCGATTACCGCCAATCCGACGGATCCGACCGCGAATTTCGCAAGACTCAAAATAGCAAAACTCCTCTCCGTGGAGAAAAAATACGACGATGCCATTAAAATGTGCAGGGAAGTGACTCCTGTTTCGAAAACTCCTGAGACATATTGGCAGGCAAGGCTCGATGAAGGATATCTTCTTGAACTTTCAAATAAAAAAGAGGCTGCCGCTGAGGCATTCTCCAAAGTTGGCGCTGACATTAAGTTTCCGGCCTCTGTCAGAAATGAGGCTTCTTTTTCCGCAGCGAGAATATTCCTTGGGATTGGTAAGAAGGATATGGCGATCGCTACTGCGAAATCAATGGATTCTTCCACCGGCACTGGAGATTTCTGGACAGAACAGGCGAAGAGCCTGATTCAGCAGATTGACTGAGGCTCTTTCTTAGATCGAGTGGGCAAAAAGACTGAATATCCAATATCCAATCCGCCATGGCGGAAATATCCAACCGATGAAGTGAAGAAAAGACGAACCCATTCAACAGTTGGAGAAAATTAATTCTATCTCGAAAAAAACGATGAGTTGAGCTCAATATTATTCAAAAGCATAGACGCGGTGAAAAGAAAAAAAACGCGATAATTTCCTTGGATATTGGACATTCCGTGTTGGATATTGGATATTCAATTATTTTCATGTTTTGTGTTTTAACGCCTCATGTGGTTGTTTTCGGGGAAAACCTTAAACTTTGTAATCGCATCTCAGGCAGCGTCCGGCTTCCCTGCATGCGGCTTCTTTTGTGATGGTCTTTTCGACCTCGACACTTATGAGACGTTCCTCGGGGTTGAGCATGGGGAATTCCACCGGCAGCGCCTCCGTTATCTCCTTCTCGGGATCAAAGTCAATTGCCGGGAGGGTGAATTTCTCCCAGAAATATTCTTTCCTTCCGGGCATGAGTTTCATGTCAATTGATTTTGCGGCATGCTGACCTGCGGCTATGGCTTCAATCACTGTTGAAGGGCCCAGCACGAAATCTCCCCCCGCGAAAATATCGGTTACGGTGGTTGTTCCTGTTTTCTCATCGGCTTTCAATGCGCCGTTCTGGATTGAGGCAATGTCATCGCCGGTGAGGATTGAATCGAGGTCAGGTTTATGTCCGATGGCGAGAAGTATTGTGTCGACTTCTCGGTCTTCATCGGAGCCTGTGATTTCTTCCGGTGCGCGGCGTCCGGTCTTGTCGAATTCGCCTAGACGGTATTTCCTGATTGTCGCAATGAGCCGGTTGTTTTCGGACTTCCTTATACCTACGATATTTCCGAGGAATTCTACTTTGACCCCTTCAACTTCGGCTTCGCGGATTTCAATCGGGTTTGTCGGCATTTCCTTGCGCGTGCGCCGGTAAATTATTGAAACATTTTTTGCGCCGGATCTCTGCGCAATCCTGGAACAGTCAATTGCCGCATCGCCGCCGCCGATGACCATGACATCGCTCCCGACATTTATTGTTTCGCCCTTGGCTGCACGTTCGAGGAACTTTGTTCCTGGAAGGACCCCCGGCAGATCAAGGCCGCTTATGCGTGGCATGAGTTCCTTGCCGGCTCCGATGGAAACGAATATCGCTTCAAATCCGTCTTTGCGGAGTTCACCGAGTGACTTGTCTTTTCCGACCGTGAACCCGGTTATTATTTTAAGTCCGAGTTTTTCAAGATTCCTGATTTCCTTGGCAAGCGTTTTTCTGGGCAGGCGGTAGTCCGGAATGGCATAGCGCATGAGACCGCCTGCTTCAGGCTGTTTTTCAAATACTGTCACGTCATAACCCAGAAGGACAAGGTAATACCCGCAACTTAGGCCGGCCGGGCCGGAACCCAGAACGGCGATTTTCCTGCCGTTAGGTTTTTCTTTTACCGGATAAAGGTCGGTATAATCTTCAAACAGGTCGCCGATGTAGCGCTTGACAGCGCGGACTGCTATGGAGCCTTCCAGGTCGTCACGGCGGCATTTCCTAGTGCACCACTGCGGACACACCCTTCCGCAGACTGACGGGAACGGATTGTTCCTGAGATGGATGCGGAGCGCATCGTCGAAACGCCCGTATTTCGTATAGCCGAGATATGCGGGCACATTTACATTTGCGGGACATGCGTTTACGCAGGGTGCCCACATCATGGTGCTGCAGACTCCGGCCTCACAATGTTTTTCGTTTATGTGTTCGAGATATTCCTTGCGAAAATAGCGCAGGGTTGAAAGTACCGGGTTGGGGGCACTTTGTCCGAGTCCGCAGAGAGACGCTTTGCCAACTGTATTTGCGAGCTGTTCAAGACGCTCCAAGTCGTTCATTGTGGCGCGGCCTTCGCAGATTTTGTTGAGGAGATCGAGCATTATTCTCGTGCCGACGCGGCACGGAGTGCATTTACCGCAAGATTCTTCGGCGATGAATTCCATGAAATATCTTGCAAGGTCTACGGCGCATGTGTCTTCGTTCATGACGATGAGGCCGCCGGATCCCATGATTGCGCCCAGGGCAGGAAGCGATTCATAGGTGACCGGGGTATTGAGGAGTTCCTGCGGGATGCAGCCGCCGGAAGGTCCGCCAATCTGGACGGCTTTGAATTTTTTGTCTTTCGGGATTCCGCCGCCAAGATCATATATGATGGTCCCCATGGGCATCCCCATGGGAACTTCTACAAGTCCGGTATTGTTCACATCACCTGCCAGTGCGAAAACTTTTGTGCCCTTGCTTTTTTCCGTCCCCAGTTTCGCGTATTCGGCACCGCCGTTCAATATTATGTAGGGGATGTTCGCGAATGTCTCCACATTGTTGAGGACGGTAGGTTTTTCAAAGAGTCCCTTCTGTGCGGGGAAGGGGGGCTTCGGGCGCGGTTCCCCCCGCTTGCCCTCTATCGAGTGCATGAGCGCGGTTTCCTCGCCGCATACAAATGCGCCTGCGCCCATTCTTATCTCGATGTCGAAATTGAATTTTGAACTGAAAATCTTCTTTCCGAGCAGGCCGAGTTTCCGCGCGTCGTTGATTGCGGTGTTGAGCCTTTCAATTGCGAGCGGATATTCGGCGCGGACATAAACGTAGCCTTGATTCGCCCCGACGGCGAAACCGCAAATGGCCATCCCCTCGATTATGCTATGGGGATCGCCTTCAAGGAGACTCCGGTCCATAAATGCGCCGGGATCCCCCTCATCGGCATTGCAGACGACATATTTCTGCTTAGAGTTTTCCTTTGCACAAGCCTCCCATTTCAGCCCAGTGGGGAAACCGGCTCCGCCCCTGCCACGGAGTCCAGAGATCTTGACTTCGGCGAGAACCTGTTCAGGGGTCATTCCGGCAAGGGCTTTGCCGAATGCTTCATATCCATCATTCGCTATGTACTCCCTTATGTTCACGGGATCGATGACTCCGCAATTGCGGAGGGCTATTTTCTTCTGCAGTTTGAAAAAGTCTATTCCGTTGATTGCTCGGACGAGTTCCTGTGTGTCCGGCTTCTTGTAGAAAAGCCTCTCCACAACGCGCCCCTTGAGCAGGTGTTCCTCGACAATATCCTTTGCGTCAGAAGGCTTGACTTTCTGGTAAAAAACACCTTCCGGGTAAATGATTACGATGGGGCCGACTTCACACATCCCCATGCATCCTGTCGTAATCAGGTCTATCTCATCGTTGAGTCCGTGTTCCGTCAATTCCCTTTCGAATGCGCCTTTGACACTTTCAGTACCTGAAGATATGCAAGCGCCGCCTGCGCATAATAAAACTTGAGCCCTGGCTGCCATTATTTTTAACCTCTATTCGTATTTTGCTAAGATTCCGGAAATTTTCTTTGGTGTGACACGGCCGTGAACGTCATTGTTTATCATGATGACAGGCGCAAGTCCACAGGCGCCGAAACAGCGCTGTACCGTAATTGAAAAACGCCTGTCCGGAGTGGTTTCGCCCACTTTTATCTTGAGCTCGCCGACAAGGGCCTCCATGACTTTTTTTGAGCCTCTCACGTAACATGCGGTGCCCATGCATACATTTATGGTGTGTCTGCCACGGGGCTGCATTGTGAAGTAATGATAGAATGTCACGACACCGAGGACTTCGCCGGAGCTTATGCCAATGGCCTTTGCGACATATTCCTGAACTTCAATTGGAAGGTACCCGAAAAGTTCCTGCGCCTTATGCAGGACGGGTATCAGCATCTCCTGCCCCTTTTTCCTCTTGTGGGAATCTATGAATTTATCAAGTTCGCCGTAGATCGGATTCCGGCATTTTTCGCTGCATCCGCAATTTTCACTCATCGCCAGTCTCCTTTCGTACAGAGACAAGCTCTGTGACAATATTTCCGCCGATGATATGCTGTGCGACTATTTTTCTGGCGGCCGCCCTGTCCACTTTTCCATAGCGTACCGGTTTATGTCCCTGAACTTCGACTTCGACAAGGGGTTCGCGCTCGCAGAATCCGGCGCAGCCTGTGGCGGTGACGGCAACATCGGAAAGCCTAGCGGCATCGACAGCTTCCATAAACGCTTTCATTGTGTCCCTTGCTCCGCCGGCTATCCCGCATGTCCCCATGCCGATCATGACTTTTACGCGCTGTCCACCTGTGCGCATCTGCATGTTCTTTCTGGCTTCTTCTTTTATCTTGCGGAGTTCGTCAAGATTTTTCATAAATTCTCCCGGGTGAAAATCAACAATAGGATTTAAAAAAAATCCCAAAATAGGATTTTTTCACAATCATGCATAAGTTAAGAGCCGCTAATCTAGTGGCGTATTTTTTTTTTGCAAAGAACTATCTATGCGGAGTTTGATTTTACTGAGCCATGCATACAGGGGCTGGAAATCTGATGAGAGTTGCCGAGATATGAAGTTTCTTGCTTCAGGAGAGTTCATGTTGATCTCATCCAGTTCGGCTTTTATCTGGACAGTGTTCAGGATTTCCTCGTGGCCGTCCCCTATTTTTACTATGAAATCCATTTGAGGCCAGGCGGACATGCATGTGACTATGAGATCCTCCATGTCGCCGACAGGTTTGGAATCAATATGGCTGATATCGAAATCGGCTTCTATCTTCACACCGCCTTTTCCGCCTTCGCCGATTTTTATTTTTCCGCCACACTGTTCGGCGGAATCCTTCAGAAGGGCAAGCCCGAGTCCCACTTTCCTTTCCTTCCGTGTCGTTTTGAACGGGTTTGCAGGGTCTTTCCTTACCCTTTTTGAGAAGCCAGGGCCGTCGTCGGTGATACAGAAGGAGAATACAGTATCGTGCCAGCAAAATTCAAGGGTCACCGTTTTGGCTCCCGCCTTTACGGAATTCTCGACAATGTCAAATAT
>CAMCYE010000047.1 GCA_945883805.1 Victivallis vadensis
CAACCCAAAGGGAGACAGATTCTTATGGATTCCGCCATCGTCGCAAATCCAGTCACAGCCCGCAACGGGGCTGCTCCTGGCGTTTGCTCCTTGCCGGCTCTCCATAATCTCCTGTCTCGCGCCATATGCCAATTTTTAGAGGTTCCCTAAAGTGTGAACTCCAAATTTTGGAGTCCAGCCTTTAGGCTGTTCTTTAAGAATTAACGCTAAGTTTCAAAAGAGAAGTTGCAGTATCTTCTCATGTTCTCCGGTCCATGGAGCAGGCCACAGCTTTTCAAAACCCTTGCGAACTTCGCAACTGTCGGAACCCAGAAGCTTCTTTGTGGCGATTGCCGCGCCGCGTGAGAGTTCTGCGGGATTGAAACCCTGCGAAACCACAAGCCGCATTGTGCCGATGACCCTGTCGTCCCAGCTGAGTTTGCGTTCAAGGTCGCGGCAGACCCTTTCGACCGAATCCGTAAGGAACGGGTTGACCATTCTGACCAGCAGATCCTCGGCATATTCACGGAAGCCTTTTTCTGTGAAAAGTTCATCAACGCCGTTCCATTTTTTGCATAAGCCCATGCCTGACTCTCCGATGAAGGCGCGTTTTCCGATTTTGATTATTTCGGGTCTGTTCGCAAGTTCGTGCATGAAGGAGATATTGTTTTCCATGGCGTGCAGGCCCAGGAGCATGTGAATCGCGTTGTGCCCGTAGAGTTTCGCCTCCTCGAACGGGAGGAGATTGTTTTTGACATGGAGGCCCTTTGTCCTCCTGTCTTCAATTCCGGGACAGGTGCTGATGAGGATTTTGTTGAACTCTTCGACAAGGTGCCCGCGGTCACACGATGGAGTCAGCGTCGGAAGCCCTCTTTTTTCACATTCCTGGAAAGAAAGGACTCCGCTCATTTTTCCGACAACGGTGTTGAGATAATGAGTGTCGGGGAATTCGCCGACCGCCTGTCCGAGAAGTTCTGCGGCATGATTGTTGTTCTCGGCGGTGTAGACCAGTCTCCTGTGTCCCGGGTTTCTTTCGAATCCCTGTTTCAGCCATGGTGCGATATGTTTGAAAAAAGTCACTGCCGGAAGCGCGGTTGCGATTTCATCGGCGTCTGTGGCGGCATCAATAAGTTTTTTCAGGTCGTCCCCGTCCTGCGGATTGTAGATTTCGACCTTATTCATGGTTTCCGAATATATTTTATCCTTTGCGGCGACGCTGATGGTCACACTGCCGTTATCCTCCCTCAATGCCCTGACAAGGTTTTTGTCTACGTCCGCAACAATGATCCGGTCGAACCCTCCCTTGTAGGCTCCCAGCAGGAAGATTCCGGTCTGTATCGGGCCAAACCCTATTCCGAGAAAAGTCGACATGATTTTATTTCCTTAATTGTTAAATTATGATTTACCATACGGTCTAATTACAGTTGCATGACAGGAAATGCGGTCTTTGAAGCGTTTCCCCATGGCTCCTGCAATTTTTTCCGCAGATTTTTCGGATTCCGCAATTGCGAAAAGTGATGAACCGCTACCGCTGACTTGCACTCCGAGAGCACCCGACTCCGAGAGCGAGTCCCTTAAGATATAGAGGAGTGGGAACTTTTTCCAGAGGGAGGGCGCCAAATCATTGCGGAGAAGTGAGGATATTTTATGGAGATCATTTTTCTGAATGGCCGAGATTATATCATTTGATTTTACCTTGTTGATGGAATTAAGGTGGGGACGGCTCTCCGAGCCGTCCGTGCTAAAGAGGCGGTTTCGGCGAAACCGCCCTACCTGATAGGCCCATTTTGCGCTGACTGGGAATTTTGGAAAGACGACGACAACCGGAATTTCGCATTTGAATTCGAACGGTTTCAGCTTTTCCCCGATCCCCGTTGCCAATGACGGAACTGGATTCAGGAAAAAAGAGACATCGGCGCCGATTTTTGACGCCAAGTTCATAATTTCCGTGTCGGAAATTATTTCCGGATACTTTCTCCAGAGCAGTTTCAGGACTGAGGCGGCATCACTGCTCCCGCCTCCGAGCCCTGCGGCTACTGGGATATTCTTCCTGATGTGAATTTTCCAGGATGGCCGTATTTTTGCGGATTCCGCAAAAGCGGTCGCCGCCTTATGGCATAGGTTTTCCGGGCCTGAAAGGGAGGGGTCTGAACATGTTACGCTGAGTCTGCCGTCTTCAGAGTCGGTTATCGTGACCGTGTCGGACGGGTTTTCCAAGGGGAGAAAGATTGTCTCGATCTCGTGATAGCCGTCAATACGTTTACGGATTACGCGAAGATAGATATTTATTTTTGACGGAGATGTTATTTTCATGATATAAAATTTTCGTGAAAATTTTATTTCTCGAACACCTTGTAATGCTTGTTATAGTCGTTGAGGGTGTCCGTTATAAGGACTGCCAGCTTCAGTGCTTCGAGCCCGTTTCTGCCGGTGACCTTTGGAGTCGGAGCCTTTCCGCTCCTGATGGCGGTCAGGGAGCATTTTACGAAGTCCTCAAGTTCTTTCTCAAGTGCGTTGTGGTCGTCTACAGGAACGGCGATTTTTTTTATTCCAAGCAGGCCCCTTGTGTACATCACCCCGGAGCGTTCGGCGTAATCCAGGGAAATATATGAATCGGTGAGGAATACGCGGAATTTCCGCATGGGTTCGGGGCTTACGCGGCTTGCGGTGACATTTGCCACGCATCCGTTTTTGAATTTGATTCTGGCGTTGGCAATGTCCTCGCTCTTGCTGAGGACGGGAATCCCCACGGCGTCAACGCGTTCGACTTCGCTGTCGACCATATGGAGGATTATGTCTAGGTCATGTATCATCAGGTCCAGGACGACGCCGACTTCGGTTCCGCGCCTGTGCATTCCGGGTCTTGCGGGAGGGTAGGGGGCAAGGCGGTGCGCCTCGATGAATCGGGTTTTTCCGGCCTGTTTTTCCAGGAATCCCATGACTGGGTTGAAACGTTCGACATGCCCTACGCCCAGGACAACATTGTTTTTTTCGGCGAGCTGGACGAGTTCTTCGGCGTGTTCTATCTTGGAGGTTATCGGTTTTTCAATGAGAATGTGTTTTCTGTCTTTGATAAGATCGAGGGCTATTTCATAATGTATGTCAGCCGGAACGGCGATGCTGAGACCGTCGCAGGCTGCGGCGAGTTCTTTTATGGTCGGATACGCTTTTACGCCGAACTCTTCGGAAACGGCTTTTGCGGCGGCCTTGTTTGCGTCATAGATGCCGACAAGTTCGGCCTGTTTGTTCTGTTTATACAGGCGTGTATGGTGCTTGCCTAGGACACCGACCCCGATTACACCGACTTTGAGTTTTTCAGACATTTTTTTTATTTCCGAATTTTAAGAAATTACGAATTAGAAATTACGAATTAGAAATTAGAAATTAGAAATTAGAAAACCCTTTCATCTGACACCTCTTACCAGTGACCGAGTGACCGAGTGACCAGTGACCAGTGACCAGTGGCCGAGTGACCGAGTGCGAAAGTTCTAGAGTTTGGCTTAAAACTTAAAACCTAACACTTAAAACTCAATTTCGACCAGTGACCAGCGACCAGCGACTATCAACTATTAGTTCTCAGTTCAGAGCTCGTAGCTATCACCTGTGACCTATCAACTATCGACTATCTGCTGACACCATTCTACTTTCTATTCCGAGAGGGTAATCTACCACGGGGACACAGAGACACAAGAGATATTTTTGATTTACGGGGAATTAGGAATTAGAAATTACGAATCAGGAAACTTTTTTGTCTTACATTATGAAGAGATTCAAGTGCTTCGGGAGAACGCCATCCCGCGCATCAGATGACTTACTATCTGGACGGCAGACAGCGTTCTCGACACGTCGATCCTTCGCAACTGGAACAAATGCGGGAAGCCATTGCCAACGGATGCAGGCTTGAAGAACTTCTGGTGCGTTTCGGGCTGGAATATCTGGACATGCTTAAGGGGCTGTCCATAAATAACTTTTACAATTTGGCGTGAGTGCCAGGCCTCTGGAGAAAAGGATAGACGAATGAGTTCGCCGCGGCGAATGAATGAGGATAGACGCTGTATCCGGTGGTCTGCCGTCACGCCCCGGAGGGCTGGCAGTTATTATGTCTTTTTCCTGCGTCACTCAATCGTTACATATTCTTGGATATGCTCCTCATTCGTTCCTTGGTAAAAGCCATAATAACTGCCAGCAAATGTAAATGTTATTTATGAACAGCCCCTAACTGAATATTTACGAAAAAATTACTTTGAAGAAATGATATTTTTGAAAACGCCAGGCGTTGTGCCGTAAAATTTCTTGAACGCTTTAATAAAGTAAGCACCCGAAGTGAAACCGCACTGGGTCGCCGTCTGTTCCATTGAAACATTGTAAGTTTTTAAAATAAATTCCGCATTTTTCATCCTCAGTCTATTCAGATAGGCATTAAGTGACTCCCCGGCTTTTTCTGTGAAGAGACTGGATACATAACATGGGTTAAGCTTAAGGACTGCGCAAATGCTTGCCCGGTTTATCGGGCTGTGATAATTCTGGAGCATATATTCTTTTACCAATTGGAATGTGCGTTCCGCTTTGCCGATTTTCTCCTGATGATCATCCTTTACCTCTTCAATCACCTGATGCAATAAAGCCGTAATTAATGGAATAGCGCGGGAATTACGGTCTGAATTCGTTTCATTCATCAGCCGGTTTAATGCCTGGATAATATGCAATGAAATTTCCTTAGGACTGCTAGATGTATGGTACCAATGCTGGGCTTTAAGTTCAGAATTTTCGAATTCTGCATAGACCAACCGAATATGCGACTCTTTGAAAACAACGGAAAGAGAGACTGCGTTATCTGCACTCACTTTCATGGCCCATCCGTTTTTCCCGGTAAAGAGAATATCTCCAGGCGAAAATTCATGTTCTTCAATTTTTCTATCATATGCGGCAAGAATAACATTTTTACCGTATAATGGAAAAGTAATTCTGGAACTGAAATCCAAAGGGACAGGGTTGTTCGTCAGCGGTTGCGCAAAGCCGAAATGTACTTTATTGAAAGCAACTTCCGCTAATGCCTGCCGAAAATATTTAAGTAATATAGATTTATCGACATGAATTTGAGCCATAACTAAATACTCCAACAATTTTGCCATCAATATAACTATTTTACCGTTGATTTTCAAATATAAAAAGACTATAATCATAGTTACGATAATTTTACGCAGATTAACAGATTAATAATTAAGGGCAGATTATGAAGAAGTGTTTTTGTTATGTTTTTGCTGTTGTATTTTTAGCAATGAATTTGTCGGCTAATTCAAGCACTAATTTGCTTGAAAATCCAGGATTTGAGGAAGGATTGAAGGATTGGCGGCTAAATGAATGGTCAGGAGTGAAAGGTAAAATCAACTTCACTGCAGATAAAAAAGAACCGCGTAGTGGTGAAGGTTGCGCCAAAATCGAATGGGTTTCTGGTGGAGATAACGTTCTTCTCTCTCAGCGGGTTCCGATTGCTGGCGCTAAAAGCCTGTTACTTACTTTCTGGGCCAAGTCCATCATACAGGCAAGCACCAATGACCGTGTACAGGCAACTGCTGAATTTTTCAACAAGTCAGGAAATCGGATAAGCAAAGGACTCAATGAAATATTTACCACTAGCGATGTCTATCAGGAATTCAGTTGGAGTTTTTCAACGCCGCCTGAAACTGTTGCGGTAAATATTCATCTGCGTTGCCGCCAGACAGTTACCTGCTTCGATGATGTAAAATTAATCGAATCTTACGGTATCTATATCAAAAAAAGTATCGTTTGGCTTCCCGGAGAAGAACTGGTGATTGATATTTACAACGACCTGAAAGGCCGCGAGACAACCTCTCTCTCTATTGAGCTTTACGATAACGCCGGCAAGCTTTTCACCAGAGGAGAACGTTTAATCAAAGCAAAATCTGCCGATGTTTTTGAATTTCCGGTCAAAGGCATCAAGCCTGGAACCTATACACTTAAGGTCTATCCGTCTGACAATCCCGACAAAGCAATCATAAACGCGGTCGTCTGGCCGGAAAACAATCCCAAGTGGCCGGCACCATACGAAAAACTGAAAGTTCGTAACAATTTTGTCACCGAACTATTTGACCGCAAAAATATAACTGTTTCTGCTGAGGAGCCGCTCAAATTCATAAATCCACGCTTGGGGTGGGTATTCTTTTCGGTTAGGGCAGATAAATCCGGAATTCTTGAGTTTCCTGGTGTCGCCAGCATCAGCTTGAAACTCGAATCCGGCAAGGTAACCGAGTCCATGCAGTTCCTTTCCGCCGGCGAAAATGTTATCAGGGTTAAAAACATAGTAAAACTTGATGAAATCACCATTACCACTATGCCGGATGTGATTGCATCGGAATTTGAAAGTGATGAAGTACGTTATAAATTTGTCAATGGTCTGATGGAATCACCAGGTATGATTGAATTTCTGTGCAACAGTAATTTTATAATGGAGCGTTTTGCCAACGGAAACAGCTTGGCACAGGACGAGATTCCAGCCGCTCACCGTGAACGTATAGACCGCTGGCGCGCCACCGGACGCAAAACTATCTGCACAGTAAGCCGCACCGGTATCGGATCACGCTGGGGGGTTAAGCATCCTGACACCGAAAAATTCTGGATGAGCCGGGTCGGTCTCACTGAGCTCGATGGCTTGGCTATCGATGAATTCGCCAACGAAAATGAAACGGAGATACCATTCTATGACAATACGGTAAAAAAAATTAACACTAAATATCCGGAAAAAACGCTTATTGCCTATACCTGCCCAGCATGGTATGCTCACACAAGAACCGTTGAATTTCGTAAGACTCTGGCAGCAGGCAATCATGCCTATGGACCGGAGCTCTACATGCGCGAACAACGCAATGAAGGCACCGCCAAAAGCTATATCAATACTTTTTTTGACTATCTCAGACAGTGGGAACGCGCCTATCCCGGAGCAATGCGCCATATCGTGTGGACTTACGGCAGTTGTGACGGATATTATGCAAGCTATGTAATCGACACTTTTCCAAACGCCAACTATAAATATTTCCTCGATCTCCAATTCTGCATTGCAGCTAACGATCCTTTATTCTTCGGGATGCGCGGTGTTTGCCCATGGATCATCCGCTATACCACGCCCGACACGCTTGCCTGGCAGGCTAAGCTCATACGGCATTACTGCATTGAAGGCAACCGCACTATGCTCAGCGACAAATACGGTTATAAATACGATGCTGAACACTTGAAAAACCAGGATTGTTCCGACGGACTTGACGGCTGGGAAGTTGAACCAGCCGCGCCTGGTAGCATCACCGCAAAAAAAATCACGGACTACGGCTTCAATCGCGGCACCCGGAACACCGCACCGGATGGTGACGATGTAATTCTCATGACCCGCGTTCCGGGCAAAGTAAACCGGATAGCCCAAACTATTGTCAACCTGAAACCTGGCAGTGATTATGAAATATCGCTTAGAAGTGCCGATTACGATGATGTCATTGCAGACAAGAATCCCTTGAAAGTTATGCCTATCCGCCTCACTATTAAAGATGCCAAGGTAAACAAAGAGAAGAGTATAATACATGTCTATCCGGTGCTTCAAAAAATGAAATCACGCAAGAACGGAATTTGCGGCAACCATTATGCTGTAACCTTTCGAGCCACCGCATCCACGGCAAAGTTAATAATCAGCGATGAGTCTCCTGATATTGATGCCCGCCAATATCATGACAAACCATTTTCTCCTGTGGATTTAAATCAGAAACAGGTACTTTTTAACTTTGTCCAAATCCAGGAGGTGTTACCAGAATAAAAAACAGAAATTGAATAGTTAGCCATGCAACCACAAACAAATAATGGAGGACATTAGAAAATGAATAAAACTATTAAGGCAAGGTGTAAGCCGTTGGCTTTCACGCTTATAGAACTCCTGGTAGTGATCGCCATTATCGCGATTCTCGCTTCAATACTGCTTCCGGCATTGAATAAAGCCAAACAGAAGGCATTCATTTCCAGCTGTGTTGGAAATTTGAAACAACTGGGACTAACTACTTTTATCTATTGTGATGATTATAATGGTTACTTGCCACCTGTAAATTCAGGTTATGCACGCGATGTAATTAGACTTTCCAGTATTTGGTATTCCTATGGGTTGTTTTATCAGGAAAATTATATCAAAAGCCGAAAGAGTTTCTACTGCGATTCCAATACGGATAAAACCAAATATGGGACTTATGACGGTCTTTGGGGCATGGGGAGCTGGAGCGGGAGCGGAGAAGACGTACGCTATACGGGAGGTTATCTTTCTCGTGGTCCGGGGTTTTACAGCTACAGCTCTTCACATCCGCTTAATCACGGATTAACACTTTACAGCCTTGGGAAAACAATCACACGCGGATTTTTAGTTGATCAGGGTGTCAGTTACTCCGCAACTCGTGCAAGCGGACACCAGGGAGGATACAACGTATTATATGCCGATGGACACGTTCAATGGTTCAATGATACAACCGGGGCTTTTAGGAATACTGGAGACGGCGGCATAAATTTTTTCACATATGCTGATGGAAAATAATTTAATAACTACCATCCAACAAATAAGGAAAAACTATGTATTCAAGATATTCCGTAATTTTATTATTTATTACAATAATATTCACATTCTGTACGCAGAACAGCGAGGGGGCCGAAGAAAAAACTAAAATGCTTACAGATTCTATACCATATGAAGGCGTGTTTTCATTTGGCAAGAACAAAGGATATATAAGGATACCGAACAACTATGACCCGCAAAAAAAATATCCGCTCATCGTATTCTTCCATGGACGCGGCGGCTCAGCATTGAAGAACAATTTCACCTCCGAGGCATTTAAAACATTCAGAGAAAAAGCTTCTCAAAACGGCTACATAGTCGCCGTTCCCGCGTATGGAACAAACTCGTGGTTTAATGAGGACGCAGAGAACATCACATTGGGAATGCTTGATTTTCTCAATAAAAACCTTTCGCTGGCATCTGGATATTATGTGATGGGATGTTCAATGGGGGGCGGATCCGCGCTCGTGTTTGCCGCCAGGCATAAAGAGAAAGTTAAAGCCGTCTGCGACATATTTGGAGTTACTGATTATGCCAGATTTTATAATGAAGGACATTATTGTGATTCCATAGCAAAAGCCTATGGTGGATTGCCTTCGGAAAAACCGCAATTTTATCAAGACCGGTCGGCAATTAACCATATTGAAGATTTGAAGGATATTCCTGTTCTTGTTATTCATGGAGATAAAGACTCCACCGTTCCCAAATGGAATTCAGATCTGCTTGTCGAAAAGCTGAAGCAGGCTAATGGAAAAATGGAATACATCGTTGTGCCAGGCAAAGGCCATGAAAATGCGATTGCAAGAAATTTGGAAGATAAAATATTCTCCTGGTTCAGATAATATAGATTTCCCAAAACCAATAAGGTAGAATCTAAATGACGCTTAAAATCAATAATTCGGTTCTTTTTCCATACTCAAAAAAAACTGAAACGCTCTTTCATCCGAAAGCGACTATGGACCGGAAAAACGGAATAGTGGTAATGACCGTCCAGACCATCGGCGGCAGCGACTATTACGGGCCGATTCAGGTTTGCTATTCAAATGATAAGTGCATAAGCTGGACTTATCCGGAAATGATTCCTTCCCTGGGCTGGCATGAGATCGGCAACGGCATGATCGAAGGAGTCTGCGATGTAGTTCCTGATTATCACTCCGGAACGGGAAAAGTCCTGACCGTCGGCCACAACGTGTACTATAAAGACGGAAAATTCTGTGATACGCTTGGAGCTTTTACGCCTGAAGATAAATCCTCTCTCCCGAGATATTCGGTATATAGCGTGCTTGATTCCGATGGAGTATGGAGTCCGCGCCGGAGAATTCATTTTGAAGAATTTGAAAAATGTTCAGCTTTTGTTTGCGGCTGTGCTCAGAAAGTATTTCTTCCGGATGGAAAAATAGTCATTCCGTTTGTTATTGGCTACGAGAGCCGCCGCGATTGTTCTGTCTGCTCATTGCTATGTGAATTTGACGGACAAACGATTACGCCTTTAAAGCGTGGCAATATGCTTGAGAATCCGGTTGACCGCGGTCTGCTGGAGCCTTCATTGATAGAGTTCGAAAATAAATATTATATGACAATCCGCGCGGAGGACGGGTGCGGGTATGTGGCGGAATCGAATGACGGATTAAACTGGGGACAAATCAAAGCCTGGCAGTGGAAAAATGGCAAACCATTGTGCATGAGTACCACACAGCAGCACTGGTTGGTGCTCGGCGGCAGGCTTTATCTGGTTTACACCAGGAAGACTGAATTGAATACTGGAGTTGTCCGCTGGCGGTCTCCAATGTTTATCGCGGAAGTGGATACTGGAAAACTTTGCCTGAAATACGAGACTGAACAGACGGTATTTCCGATGTGCGGAGACATTGCCAATCCGAAGACCGTGCCGCTGATGGGTAATTTCATGCCGTTGGCGTTGTCGGAAACAGAAGCAATCATAACCGATGGGGACATATTACCATTTATAGACTATTCTGGTAATGTATTAATGGTCAGACTTCAGGTATGACAGGCAGATTGCCGCATGGAATAACGCGGCTCGGCAATTCGTCCACTGATTCGCGTTTGAGAGTTATGAATATATGAGAAATAATTGAAATATAAATTGTGGAGATAAATAGAGCCCGTTCATCTTCATGCCAATGTCATCACGTAACGCACCGGTGACGAAAGACACAAGTCCCTAGAAACACGTCTGTTGGAAAATAACTATATATCACGCAACGCCAGCAGGGTCAGGCGACTTTTCCAATGGAACGATATCACGTAACGCATCATCTTTTTTGCGCTTTTCTTTACTCCTGCCGGAATATCCAGGATTCCTCCTGCGCCAATTCCGCACACGTTCAACCTCGCCTTGCCGGAAAGAATCATCAACTTTCCTGCTGTCACGGTATTTCCTCGAAGCCGCACAATGGCTCGCACGACAACACTCCACAGTGCGGTTGCAATATCTCTGGCTGTTGCGGTTGTAGGGATCCAGCATAAACAAAGTCCGGCAGTACCGGCAACGGCAGTTCATCTTTCTTTTCATCTTATCCTCCGGAAGAAAATCATGACGTCATGAAGACAACAAAAAAATAGGAAGAAAATTTTGTTTAAATGGAAGTTTTCGAAGAAAATCAAAGAAAAACACGAAGAAGAACAAAAACCGAAGAAAATTCAGAAGTAAAATGGAAAGATTCAATCCGGCAAATTCAGAAACTTACAGAACGGCGTTGACATTTAACCCCTTCAGGTGAATACTGGCATTGTGCCGTCTTTGCGGAATTCGCGCGGGGATTTGCCGACGACACGGCTGAATGTGCGTGTGAAATGCGCATGGCTGTGATAGCCGAGATTGTCGGAAACCTCTTTTATACTGCTCTTTCCGTCCTGCAGAAGCCTGCATGCGTCAATAAGTTTTCTTTTTGTGATGAACTGCAGCGGAGTTTGTCCAGTGTTCTGACGGAATATCCTGGTGAGGTGTTCCCGCGACACGCCTGCGAATTTCGCAAGTTCCGAGACATTGATATCGTTTTTGGAATGCTGGCTCAGTATCCTCCCCGCCTTGTGGATGAGGAGATTTTCCGATGCGCCGGATCTTTTTTCCTCCCTGCTTTCCGCTAGGGCGAAGATGATGTCGGATATCAGTTTGGCCCCTGCGGAAGCAGTTATAACAGGGTCAGGCCTGTAATAGTCGAGATATGAATTCATCTTCATTATTGCAGGATGGTCGACGGGGATGGAGAAAACTCCCCCGTATCTTTTGACCGTTCGCCGGACCATTTCATGAGACATGGACCCGGCGAATGCGAGAAATATGAACCGCCATTCCTTTTTCGCCCCTTCCGGGAAATAATATGACGTCTTGGCATCATTGGATTCGCAGAGGAATCCCTGTCCTTCCGAAACAATGTGCGCCCCGTCCGCATCCCGGAATACGCCGTGTCCGGAAAGTGTGAACTGGAAAATACAGTGAACCCCGTCCCGCCTTTTTGAACCTTCAAAGCAATAGGAAGGGCTTCTGGTTGACTCAATCCCCATTGCCAATGGACGCGGGAAGGATTCAATGCCGTCAATATTCTGGAAATGGACGAAAAAGTTTTTCATGGATATCACAAATTGATAATTTATATCAAATAATAGCAATTGAAGAGGGATTGTCAAGTGATAGTTTTATTTCACCTTGGAAAATATCATGTCTCAAAATGAAAAATAAATGGAAACTTTAAAAGGAGAAAGATGGTTAAGATAACATTCATGGGTGCGGGAAGCAGTGTTTTTGTAAAAAGCGTTCTCGGAGATTCGATGATGACAGACAGTCTCAGGGATTCGCATATAGCCCTCTACGACATTGGCAGGGACCGGCTCAATGAGTCGAAGATGATGTTGGAGACGGTGAACCGGAACGTTAATAAGGGCAGGGCGAAGATTACAGTTCATCTCGGAGCGTCCAAGCGGAAGGAAGCTCTCAAGGGGGCTGATTTTGTGGTTGACGCCATTCAGGTTGGAGGATATAAGCCGAGCACTGTCATTGATTTTGAAATTCCTAAAAAATACGGACTGAGGCAGACTATCGCGGACACGCTTGGGATCGGCGGAATTTTCAGGGGGCTCAGGACGATTCCAGTCCTTAAGTCTTTCAGTAATGACATGGAGGAGGTATGTCCGGACGCCTGGTTTCTCAACTACACGAATCCGATGTCGATACTTACCGGTTATATGCAGAGGCATACCGGAGTGAAAACGGTTGGATTGTGCCACTCGGTTCAAGTATGCGCTTCTCATTTGATGAAAAATCTCGGGCTCGAATACAAGGAGGGGAAAACCAAATGGAAGGTGGCCGGAATAAATCATATGGCATGGCTTCTTGAAATCAAGGATGAGAACGGGAAAGACCTTTATCCTGAAATTAAAAAGCGGGCCGAAGCCATGAACAAGGCCGCACGCAAAAAGGGCGCGAAAAAACACGGGGACATGGTCAGGTTTGAAATCATGAAGCATTTTGGCTATTACAACGCCGAATCCTCGGAACATACCGCCGAATATCATCCGTACTTCATCAAGAGCCAGTTCCCTGAACTCATAAATGAATTCAACATACCTCTGGATGAATATCCGAGACGGTGCGTAACCCAGATTGCCGGATGGGAAAAACAGCGCGACGAGATTATAGGCAATAAGGCCCTTTCACATGTAAGAAGTCACGAATACGCCTCGCGCATCATGGATGCGCTTGTGACCGATGTCCCGGCTGAAATAGGCGGAAACGTAATCAACAGAGGCCTGATTCCAAATCTTCCGGCCAACGCGTGCGTCGAAGTTCCCTGCATGGTGAACAGGAACGGAGTCCAGGGCTGTTTTGTAGGCGAACTTCCTGAACAGCTTGCGGCTCTCAACAGGACCCATATCAATGTCCATCTCCTGGCCATTGAAGCAGCGGTGACGCTGAAGAAGGATAAGATATATCAGGCGGCCATGATGGATCCGCATACGCGTGCCGAGCTGACCCTTGACCAGATACGCAGTCTCTGCGACGAGTTAATCGAAGCGCACGGGAACATGATGCCGAAGTTCAAATAGAAGAAAAGAGGGGTCGGCAGATACCGATTCCAATTTTTTAACCACGAAGGATATGAAGTACCAGAAGGATTACAGTTATTTTCCGAAAATACCTGTTTTTTTAATCACTCATTTTTTTTCCTTCTGAAATAATCGGACTTCCTCTCTTCTGCCGTCTTAATAGCTTGTCGAGGTGTTTTTTGTGTTTTTTTTGAAAATAATGGCCGGGAACATGATCCATTTCTTCAATAAGTGTCAAAACCCAAGCTGCTTTCTGCGCTTGTTTAGCTGACAAGGAATCAAGAAAATCCTCAATAGGATTATTCCCTGATTTTTTTTCGTCGCCCTGTCAAAAGCCATTAAATAAGCTTATTCAACGGTCAGTCGAGGTCGAAACGGTCCAGATTCATTACCTTGTTCCACGCCGCCACAAAGTCGTCTTGGAACTTCTCCTTGCCGTCATTACTCGCATAGACTTCCGCCAAAGCCCGAAGCTGCGAGTTGGAACCGAAGACCAGGTCTACACGGGTTCCAGTCCACTTGAGTTTACCCGTTGCGCGATCACAGCCCTCGAACACATCCTTATCTTTAGAAGTTTCCTTCCATATTGTGCCTATGTCGAGAAGATTGACGAAGAAGTCGTTTGTCAGAACTCCGGGACGATTAGTGAACACGCCTTGCTTGGGTGCCTCTACGTTCGCATCTAGTACGCGCAGACCACCGATCAGAACCGTCATCTCTGGCGCTGTCAGGGTCAGCAGCTGCGCCTTGTCGACCAGCAAATGCTCTGCTCCTAAGGCATATTTCTTCTTCTGGTAATTGCGGAACCCGTCTGCTACCGATTCAAGTACGGCGAATGAGGCGACATCAGTTTGCTCCTGTGACGCATCCGTGCGCCCTGGTGCGAAAGGAACTGTCATGTTGCGACCAGATTTATTTATCGCTTTCTCGACCCCGGCGCAACCGCCCAGAACTATCAGGTCGGCAAGTGAAACTTTCTTCCCTCCGGACTGCTTGCCATTGAATTCCTTCTGAATTTTATCAAGGGTCTGCAGTATTTTTGACAGTTGGTTTGGTTGGTTCATTTTCCAGTCCTTCTGCGGGGCTAGACGGATGCGCGCCCCATTTGCACCCCCGCGCTTGTCGGAACCACGGAACGTGGAGGCAGATGCCCAGGCAGTTGAGACCAGTTCCGGGATAGACAGACCGGAGGCAAGTATCTTGCCTTTGAGATCTGCGATGTCATTCGCATCTATCAATTTGTGATCGATTGCGGGAACCGGGTCTTGCCAGGTCATTATCTCTTTCGGAACCTCCGTCCCTTGATATCGAGAGCGGGGCCCCATGTCGCGGTGGGTCAGCTTAAACCATGCCCGAGCGAAGGCGGATGCGAACTCATCAGGATTCTCGTGGAAGCGTCTTGAGATCTTCTCGTAAGCAGGGTCGAATCTCAAGGCAAGGTCTGTGGTCAACATAGCCGGCGCGTGACGTTTGGAAGAGTCGTGGGCATCGGGTACCGATCCGGCGCCTGCTTCTCCCTTAGGTTTCCACTGGTAAGCACCCGCCGGGCTTTTTGTAAGTTCCCATTCGTAACCGAACAGATTCGAGAAGAAATTATTGCTCCATTTAGTTGGCGTGGTAGTCCAGGTGACTTCCAGTCCGCTGGTGATAGTGTCGGCACCCTTGCCGCTACGGAAGCTGTTCTTCCAGCCAAGGCCTTGTTCCTCGATGGGGGCAGCCTCGGGTTCAGGCCCGATATTCGACGCTTTGCCTGCACCATGACACTTGCCGAAGGTGTGACCACCGGCGATCAGCGCAACAGTCTCCTCGTCGTTCATAGCCATACGTGCGAAGACCTCGCGGATGTCTTTGGCTGCTGCGAGCGGGTCAGGTTTACCGTTTGGTCCTTCCGGGTTTACGTAAATCAACCCCATCTGAACTGCAGCTAAGGGATTTTCGAGTTCACCTTCCTCGGAGTAGCGTTTATCTCCAAGCCACTTGGTCTCGGCTCCCCAGTTAATGTCGTTCTGCGGTTCCCAGACGTCTTCACGACCTCCTGCGAAACCTAATGTCTTGAATCCCATTGATTCGAGCGAAACGTTTCCAGCAAGAATCATGAGATCGGCCCATGAAATCTTTTTGCCGTATTTCTGCTTGATTGGCCATAGAAGCCGGCGGGCCTTGTCCAGGTTCGCGTTGTCCGGCCAGCTGTTGAGTGGCGCAAAACGTTGAGTGCCGTATCCCGCGCCACCGCGCCCGTCACCCACGCGATATGTGCCTGCGCTGTGCCATGCCATCCGGATGAAGAGTGGACCATAGTGCCCATAGTCTGCCGGCCACCAATCCTGCGAATCTGTCATTAGTTTTGTGAGGTCATTCTTTACGGCTTTCAGATCGAGTTCATTGAACTCCTTGGCGTAGTTGAAGTCCTTGCCCATCGGATTTCCCTTAGTGGAATTCTGGTGAAGAATATCTAGGTTCAGCTGATTGGGCCACCAGTCGCGGTTTGAAGTTCCTTCGCTTGTAGCACTCATGCGTGTCATACCTGTTACCGGGCACTTACTCTCTTTACTCATTATGACTTCCTTTCTTGCGCATGCACAAAGACATAGTGATATTGCAAAAACAGGAAAGAACTTGAGAAGCCGGCTCTGCAATTCGTATCGGTTCGATACATCATTGTTTCCTTCGTGCCTGTCCGTTTCGCCTGTTATCTGGCATACTCTCTTTTTTTTCATCTCACTCCTCCTTTGTTTTTTGTTTGGTTTTGTATAGCGGACGTCCCTTGGTCTGGCGCCGAGTTTAGCGAGGTTGCCAGCACCAGTATGGTTAAAATTCCAAATTCATTTTTTTCTCACAAAGGCAGTTACCCGGAAAAACTATTCTCACCACGAAGGGCACGAAGTACACGAAGAATTATAATTATTTCCGATAATATCTGTTTTTAACTTCGTGCCCTTCGTGGTGCATCTCTCTTTTTATTCTTTGAATCCAGATCATTTATTTTTGATTTTTAACGCCATTCTTTTTCAATGCGTTGTATTTCTGAAATTATTTCTTGTTTATTCATATACTTTTCTTTCTTGCATAAACGATTATGATATGAATCAGCTAAAAAAGTAACCTTTATACGGAAAATAACCTGCTTATATGTAACTACGCATAAGCAAGGAAATCACTTGTAAATGCGACTTCGCAGTCGTATCATCATTTGATGCCGTTCAGTTCCTTGATTTTCTGCATGTCGGCCTTGGCCTGGGCTTCCCACATGTGTCCGGGATACTCGGCAATGAACCGCTCATACCAGAATATCGCTATTTCCGGCTTGTTCTGTTTGTTTCCGCAGACGGCGGCATTATAAATGTAAAACGGCATGTTCTCCTGATTGTCGGAGAAATAAATGTATCCCTTCTCGGCAATCTTCCTCGCACCGGCATAGTCGTCAATGCGCATCTTCATCTTCAGCGCCTCTTTTACGGCCAGAGGCGCCTTGGGATCATTTAGGTTTTCAAACGCCTTGTCAGCCATCTTTCCGGTCCAGAGCGGAATAGTGACAATGCCGACGAAAATCAGAACAACCAGCAGAATCAATAATTTTTTCATTTTTCCCTCCTCCTCGCCAAAGGCGCATTATTTTCCGAATTCAAGATTAACCAGGGTGTCAGCCCCCTTGGTCACATTCACCTGTTTGACTTTAGTCTCCGCGTATCCCTCGGCCTTGATTATCAAATCATAGGAGCCCGGCTTCAGGAATGACGTAAAGTAAGTCGCCATGCCTGGAATAACATCCACCTTGCTGAGAGGAGTATTGATGACCTTGGGGTCGAAGACCTGGACAGACACCTTGCCGTCGAACCCGATTATCTCTCCGACGATACGCCCCCCGTCCTTCCACTTCTCTCCGGTGCGGGAGAGAGTCTTCTGTGCACTTGTGCCGATGCTGCTTGCCGCCGAGGCGAAAGCCGCGGCCGCGAGCAGACAACACGCCGTTAAGAGCCACTTGCGAGTTGACATACCGAATCTCCTTTCGTATTGTTTACGCCTCAGCCCTCCGGCTAAAACAGATAATCGGAGACCAACAGCGCGGTTTCCTATGATTGCGGTCAAAGAGCCGCAACTCTGGTTATCAGTTATCAGTAAAAAATTCCTGATTACTGGCCACTGATGACTGATTACTTCAAATCCCCGTAAATTTGCTTCCCCACATCGGAAGATACCCTGACATCTTTGATATTTCAAAATGAAAAGCATGGAATATTTTCACTACCGTCCCATGGATGATTGGATTACTGTATTGCCCGCCTTCGTAAAGAAACTACGGCGTGACATGCTGGATGGTTGGGTATCAAAGACATAAGACAAAAATCAACCTAGATAAATTATCCGAAATGCCTTTCCAATAATTCTCATGCATCTCTATGACTTTTGTGTTATTTTGAACTCAAACCCAGTCATCCACTAATCCAACAATCCAACTTGTCACGCCGTAGCTTCTCTGCGTAGGCGGATCCATCCGTCTTCCTGTGGGATGACTGTGAATTGGAATATTGAATTAAAGAAATTTCCGGATTGGTTGTAAGGGGTTTCATTTGTAGGCGACAAGCAGGAATATCGGGAACTCCCTGAGTTCCCCTGATGCGATATTTTTTTTGAGGATGTGACACTGCCTGTGTGAAATGTCCTTGAAACCGTGTTTTCTTAACAGGGAGGAAAGTTCTTCCATGTCAAAACCATTATGCCCTTTGAAATCCGCACCATGGAATGAGCCGTCTTCGGAATACAGGTCTGCAATGGCCAGATACCCATCTTTCTTCAGGAGGGAATAAAACTTTCCGAATATTACATCAATATTGTGAACATGGTGCAACACCATCTGGGTATAGATAATGTCAAACTCGCCGGAGTAATCTTCTTTTTCAAGATCCAGACAGACGGCATTCATGTGGTGGGCGCTTTCAGCGGTGATTTTCTCCTGCGCAACTTTCACCATCTCAGTCGAATTGTCCATCATTATGATTTCGGTAAATCTGTCTTTCAGGATGAAGCTGAGCAATCCTGTCCCGGCACCAAATTCAAGAGCTTTCATGGTGCTGTTCAAAGGAACGGTTTTTAATAGTTCAGAGGCTATCGCCCGAGATCTTTCCACATGTCTCATCTCCTTATCCCAGTCCTTGGCCCTGCTGTCGAAATCACTCATGTTAACATCTCTCCTTCTAATTATTTTAGCTGATCCCATGGATGATTGGATTAATGGATTACCGCAGCAATAGTTTCCAAGATGTATAGCGACCGGGTGTCTGAGTTTAAATTACAAATTCAAAACGCTTGGAAACTTGGTACCCTGCCAGCTTGACACAGTTTACAAACCCAGTAATCCATCTTGCCCGATATAGGATCCCAGCGACAGCGGGTCATCCAACAATCCTCCATCAATCTAGAGGATGGAAAATGCATGTGTTTATTAAAAAAGCAACTTGACAATGTGGAATAGGGGCATATAATCTGGAAATGACAATCATTTTCATTAATGATCGGGGATAATAAAATGAAATGTAAAGATTCACAGTGGTGGCACGGTAAGTTCCGCGGATGCGGATACAGGGTGACTGTCGCGCGGGAAGCCATTCTCGACATGCTTGCAAAGACTGACAAGCATATGAGCGCTGAGGACATTTACATGAAACTTCACCCAGTTTATCCCAATATAGGGCTCACCACAGTCTACAGGACTTTGGATGTTCTTTCAAATCTGGCTATCATATTCAAGCTCGACATAGGCGATGGCAGGGCAAGGTACGAACTCGCAGAAAGTCCCAAAAAGCCCAACCACCACCACCATCTTGTCTGTACTGGTTGCAGAAAAATCATTGATTATTCTGATTTCATTGATCAGGAAATCAAGTTGCTTCAGGAAACGGAAAAAGGGCTTTCAAAGAAATACAATTTCAAGATCATAAATCATCTTATACAATTTTACGGTCTCTGCAGTGACTGCGCCTCAAAAGGCTGATCACATAATTTTTTTGCTTATTAATGGAAATGATTATCATTAACTATAGGAGATTTTTTCATGAAATCAATATTAAAATATTTTGAACATTGGCCAGCCATGTTTTTTGGTGCGGTGGTTTCGGCAATATTTCTGGTTGTGATTTTCTCGTATCAGGTTAAATCAACCGAAGTTGTGATTGTGAAAACGCTGGGAAAAATTTCAGTCCAGAAAGAAGCTGGACTGCATTTCTGCTGGCCGTATCCGGTCGACATCATTTTCAAGTTCGACAATCGCATGCACTGTTTCGACGGATTTGCGGGAAAGATTGAAGAAGTAAGCACCCGTGAGGGAGAGCCGGTTGTTATTGGAATGTTTACAGTCTACAGGATACTTGATGCTGAGAAGCTGTTTAGAAATGCAGGCAACATCTACAAGGCGGAAGTCCTGCTTGACAATCTGATGCGGTCCGCAAGAAACTCAGTAGTAGGGGCGCATTATTTAAGTGATTTCATAAATACTGAAAACGGTAAAGTTAAAATAGGTGCAATTGAAGATGAAATAAAAAAAGATTTTGAAGCAGATGCTATGAATGCCCTAGGTTTGAAAATTGAAGCTGTCGGCATAAAGACATTAATCCTGCCTGAAAAAATCACGGAAAAGGTCTTTGAAAGAATGAAAGCCGAAAGAAATGTCCTTTCGGAAAAATACCGTTCATTCGGAAAAAGCGAGGCAAAGGCAATGCGGGATGAAGCCGACAACAAAAGAAAATCCACGATTGCCGAAGCCGAGACGAAAGCAAGAATCATAAGAAGCGAAGGAGACGAACTTGCCGCTAAATATTATTCAGTATTCAAGGAAAATCCGGAGCTTGCAGCCTTTCTCCGCAAACTGGATTCCCTGAACAGGATGAAGCCGGGGAAACTGACATTACTCATAAAGTCAGGAGCATATCCTTTTGACATTATGAATGAAAACTTGATAAACGAACAGGCGAAAGGAACCCCAAAATGAAAATAGCATTGACAGCAACCGGCAATTCGGTCAACGGATCCATGGAGGGAAGATTCGGACGAGCCCATGGATTTATAATATATGACTCGGACAGAAAGGAATCGGAATTTCTGGACAATACGGTCAACATGAACTCCGCACAGGGTGCCGGAATACAATCGGCGATGAATTTGATAAAAGCCGGTGTTCAGACCGTAATCACAGGACACTGTGGCCCGAAGGCTTTCAATCTTTTAAAAAACGCCGGAATCGCCGTCTATCTGACTGAAGCGCACTGTATTTCAGAGGCGATTCAACTTTTCGAGTCAAACTCACTAAAAATACTGGAATCCCCCGATGTCAACGGCCATTGGAAATGAAGAATCTCCTGGTATTCAGGCTATCCCAGCTACGAGCAATGAGCTGTTACTGATAGACTCTCATGCATTTCCAGGGAATCGGAGATTCTTTATAACTAAGACAAAAGCCGATCCGGGGATTGGGGAATTTGATCCAGGGAAAATAAAAAGGAAGATTACTGTTGCCGTAGCCTCAGGAAAAGGAGGGACCGGGAAAACCACAGTTGCGGTGTCCCTAGCTTTGTGCGCCGGCATCGGAACACAGTTACTGGACTGCGATGTCGAGGAACCTAATGCCCATATTTTCATAAATCCCAAAATCCGGAAAAGAGAGCCGGTGACAATGCCAGTTCCTTTTCTCGACGAGAAGAAATGCACCGGATGCGAAAAATGTTCCGGAATATGTGAATTCAACGCCATAGCTTTTCTAAAAAAACCGTTGTTTATCAGTGAACTTTGCCACAGTTGCGGCTTATGTGTGAAGATTTGTCCAGAGGGGGCAATAACAGAGATCAAAAAAGATATCGGGGCATTGGAGATTGGAGTAAAGGGAAATATCGATTTCGTCTCTGGGTGCATGAATGTAGGTACTGCCATGTCACCGCCTGTTATCCGAGCCGTTAAAAAACGTCTTGAGAATTCGGCTTTCAGGATCATTGATTGTCCGCCGGGTACGGCCTGCCCTTTCGTAACATCGGTTAAAAATTCCGACTTTGTCCTGCTCGTAACAGAACCAACCCCGTTTGGACTTCATGACATGAAGCTCGCGATCAAGGTCTTGAAACAGCTGAAACTTCCGTTCGGAATCATTGTCAATAAATCTGTTTCTGACAGCGATTGCATCGGGAAACACTGTAGCACCGAGAAAATCCCGCTGATGATGAGGATTCCAGAGGAAAGGAGAATCGCAGAAGCATATTCATGCGGCATCTCCCTTGCGGAATCCATGCCTGAAATAAGAAATAAATTTGAAACACTTATTACAGACATTAAAAAAATAGTCAAGGAGAAGAACCTTAAGTGAAAGAATTAGTAATAATAAGCGGCAAAGGCGGAACAGGAAAAACCACGATAACTGCGTCCTTTGCGGCACTTTCGGAAAACGCTGTGATTGCCGATGCGGACGTAGATGCGTCGGATCTGCATTTGATACTTCATCCGTCAGTAAGGATAGACAACCAGTTTTTCTGCGGACACGAGGCGGAGATAAGGCAAGTTGACTGTGTTGGATGCGGTGCTTGTCTCGCCCATTGCCGTTTTGAAGCTGTAAAAATGCTTGGCGACAATGCGGGTGAAGCCGAATTTTCAATTGATGCGTCCTCCTGCGAGGGATGCGGTGCTTGTGTGAGGCTGTGCCCTGTCAAGGCAATTGATTTCCATGAACGCTATTGCGGCGAATGGTATGTTTCAGACACCAGGTTCGGACCCATGGTACATGCGGTGCTTGGGGCGGGAGCTGAAAATTCCGGAAAACTTGTCAACATTGTCCGCACAAATGCAAAAAAGGTGGCGACGGAAACCGGGAGAAGTTTAATAATTACGGATGGACCGCCTGGAATTGGATGCCCCGTCATATCATCCGTCACAGGCGCCGATGCGGTTTTAGCAGTCGCCGAACCTACGTTGTCCGGAATACATGACCTATCCCGCGTAATTGAACTCGCCCGCCATTTCAGGATCAAGATGTTTGTCTGCGTCAACAAATTCGACATAAATCCCGGGCTAACCGAGAAAATTGAAAGGTTATCGGAGGAATCCGGCGCTTTCATCGCAGGCAGGATTTCCTATGACCGTGAAGTTACAAATGCACAGAATGAAGGACTGAGTGTAATTGAACATAACAAGGGAGTTAGTGTTGGCGAAATAAAGAGCATATGGGGAAAGATAAGTCGGGAATTTTAAAAGAAACAAGTAAAAACGAGGAGAAGTAAAATGATTATTGCATTGCCGGTACAGGACGGGAAACTTTGCATGCACTTCGGGCACTGCGGGAGTTTCGCCTTGATAGAAGTTGATGAAAAGTCAAAGAAAGTACTTTCAAAAAAGGAAATGACTCCCCCTCCGCACGAGCCGGGAGTTCTGCCGAAATGGATCTCCGGCCTCGGCGTCAATTTGATAATCGCCGGTGGAATGGGTTTGCGCGCACAGGATCTATTCAAAGAATACGGGATAAAGGTTCTGGTAGGCGCCCCGGCCAACGCTCCGGAAGAACTGGTCGTCTCATATTTGAACGGAACTCTTAAAACAGGCGAGAATGTCTGCGACCACTGAATGGAGGACAGAACATGCAGGGCATAACGATAAAAGTCGTGGTGGAAAACAGCGTCTCGGAGCGCAAGTATCTTTCAGAACACGGTCTGTCATTTTACATTGACACGGGTTCCAGGAAGATACTTTTCGACTGCGGGCAGGGAGCCGCATTTCATGCGAACCTCTACCCGATGGGGATATATGTTTCCCTGATTGATGTTGTTGCACTCAGCCATGGACATTACGACCATACCGGAGGGCTTGAATACGTCCTGTCTCGAAACAACAAGGCTGTCATTTATGCCCATCCGTCGGCAATCCTTCCGAAATTCAAAAATGAAAATGGGAGCGTAAGGGAAATAGGGATGCCTGAATTTTCAAAAAACTCCCTTATAAAAAGGAATTCACATTTCAAGCAGACGACAAAACCGACAGAAATTGCCGCAGGAGTGTTTCTTACCGGCGAAATACCGAGAAAACATAAAGAGGAGAGAGTCTGGTCGGAAAATTTCTGCAAGGATATTGCAGGAAAAATACCGGACGACATTCCGGACGATCAATCTCTTTTCATCAAGACGCCGGAAGGAACAGTCGTCCTGCTTGGTTGCGCACATTCGGGATTGATCAACACGCTTGATTACATTCATAATCTTACTGGCAGAGAGCCTTTTGCGGCCATTATTGGCGGGACACATTTAAGATCTGCGTCCGAGGGCCGCATTTGCTGGACATTGAACGAGCTTACCCGTTTCAAGATTGGCAAAATAGCTCCGGGTCACTGCACCGGGATTTCCGCCACAAACGCAATTATGAACGCATATCCGGAATCTTTCAGCAAATGCGAAACCGGCTCGGTTTTTA